>JAJYZC010000010.1 GCA_021800255.1 Acidobacteriota bacterium | reverse complement strand
CAGCACCCTATCCCAGCAACTCAGAACTCCGGAAATCTGAGCCGCATACCGTTGCGTCAGAAGTTCGATGTCCACAGCTCATCATAGCTGTGGACCTCTTTGGTTCCGGCTACGCCGGGTTAGGATAGCAGAGAAGAGGAGCAACGACGACTCGACGTCCACACTGGAACCACACAGCGGCCGCTGGCGCAGGTTGCCTTGACCGCTCTAAAAAAAGTGGCGCTTCCGGCTATTTAGTGGAGGATAGTGGCGCCAGATCAAGTCCGCCGCAGTGAAAGTAAATTGCGTGGATGAAGTTCTGCTTGTTGCGGAACCCGCGCGCCGTGTACTTCACCCACTGGATTTTGGCATTGATCGACTCGCTGGCTGCATTTGTGATCCGATGCCGCAGGTAAGTGATGATGTTCTCGAAGCGTCGTTTGAGCATGCGCGCCACGGCGATCATCGGCTTGAGGCGGCTGCGCAGCGCCCAGTTCTGCCACCAGCGGAAATGCTTTCGGCAAGGCCGCTCGTAGACGTAGTCGTAGAGGGCCATCGCTGTCTCCTTCAGCGCCCAGGCCCGTGCCGTCTTCAGTCCGCTGTGGCGTAACGTGTCGAACTCGCGACGGTCCCGTGGCTCCATCGCCGCACGGTTGCGCAGCCAGTCGTAGCGTGTCCCGGTCAGCGTGTCGTCCCCGGCAGCCTTCAAGGTCTTGGTCTCCTTGCGCCGTACCTGATCCACGGCCTCGCCCAAGTGTTGCGCCACATGAAACTTGTCGAACACGATCTTCTTCGCCGCATCCGGTACATGCGCCTCCACCGAGGCGATGAATGGGTCCCACATATCCATCGCCACGGCTGCGATGCTCTGCGACTGTTCCCGAGTCAGCGTTGCCCAGAACCCGTCCAGACTGCTCTGTTTGCGCTCCTCGGCCACATACAGCACTCGCCCCCGGCTGAGATCGTTGACCAGCGTCAAGTAATTGTGTCCCTTGCGGAAGGCTTTTTCGTCTACACCGATCTGCTGCACCGGCTCTGCCTGCCGCCGCTTCAGTCCGCGTTCGACCGCCCGCTCCATTATCCCGTGCATCTCGTCCCAACTCAGCCCCAGCAACTTCGCCGCTGCGCTCTGGCTCGACGCCTTCAGCCACTCGATGGCCAGCGCCTCAAACAGCGCCGTAAAGTGGCTGCCCGGCTCGGCCCACGACAGCTTCACTACCCGGACGCCATGCTCGCCGCACTCACTCCGCGGCGGCTCGGCGTGCAGGATCGTCTGGTATTGGCAGGTGTCCAGGTGACGCCACCGCCGCTCCGGCTGATGATCGTACTGCCGGCAGGTCTTGCCGCACTCCGGGCACGGCCATTGCCGAACCTCGCCGTGATCAAGGTAAACGTGTACCTCGCCTGACTCCAGTTTCAGCTCTACTCGCTCCACTTTCCACGGAGACTCGATCCCCAATATGCGCCGATACAGCTCATGATCCTGTATCCTCAAATCGTCGCATGGCAACCGGTTCGTCCACTACAAAGCCGGAATTCCCCACAAAGATTCACGAAGGCACATCCGCCTTCCTCACCCATGTCACCCTGCACAATTCCGGCTCGGCGCCTCTGCACATTCGCTACACTGAGCTCATCCGCGCGCAATATCAGCAGCTCTTCGCCGCTTGGGACCTCCCCCACGACGGCGCTGCCTGGCCCATTGAACCGGCCGCGCCTCCCGCCAACGGACTGGTTACCGCCTCCTTCAGGGCGGTTGGAAAGAGCAAACTCACTTTTCCGCCGCGCGGAGAGATGTCCCGCTACGAGCAGTTCCCACCCACACTCTTTGTCAAAGCCGTCAGTAACGAGCTCGCCCCGGTTTCACGGACCGGCGCCTCCGGCCATCGCAACATCGGCGTCACCACATCGCTCAGCCTCGAACCCGAAGAAACCCGCACTCTCGCATTTATCACCGGGTACACCCGCGACGCCGCCACGATTCCCACGCTCTGCGCTTCGCTCGCCTCGCCTGCATCCGCAAAGCCTCTCGGTTCCGTGTTCGGCAGCGCATGGCGCCAAATCCTACCCGGATTCTCTGATGAATCGGATCCTGTGCTGCGCCGCGAAATGCTCTGGAACGCGGCTGCGCTCGAATCCATGGCCACCTGGCGCGAGTACTACGACGAGACTGTCGTTCCCCAGGGCACCATGTACGACTACATCTGGGGAAATATGGCCTCCAGCCGTGACCTGGCTCAGCAGGCGCTGCCTTTCTGCCACACTAACCCCGCAGTTGCCCGCTCTACCTTGCGATTCATCATGAAGCGCACCCTCCCCGATGGCACCATCATGCTGAACGACGAAGGCTTTGGGTGGTCCCCGAGCGGCGCGCAGCAAACCAGCGACCAGCAGCTTTACTTCTTCTTGCTTCTTGCCGAATACCTCCGCGTCACACGCGATGCGCGCATTCTCACCGAAACCATCGGCTACTACCCGTTGGAAAATTCCGGCCGCGGCACCGGGCTTGCCCACGCCCGTCAGGCGTTTCTCTTCCTGCGCGACCGCGTCGGTACGGCATCGCACGGCATTATCCGCCGCTGGAACTCCGATTGGAACGACATGTTCGGCTGGTGGCCTAGCGTCATTCCTTACAACACCGAATTCGCCGTGAGCGAGAGCCACATGAATTCCGCCATGGCCCTGGTCACCCTCGGCGACCTCGCCACGGCGATAGCCGCGCTCCATCTGTCTGGCGCTCCCGGTTCCGAGGCCGCCGAGCTCACCGCCGCCATGCGCGAATACCGCTCCGAGTTGTATGCCGCATGGAGCCGCGACCTCGGCGATCGCGCCTTCCCGCGCCGCGCATGGATGGACGCACAAACGCCCCTGGGCGAGGACAATATGTGGCTTGAGCCGCAGGGTTATACCCTGTTGATCCCAGAGTTCAGCGCTGAACGCAAGCGCCTCCTCTTCACTCAGATCCAGAAGCGCCTTCTGGCCGGTGAAGTCCTCGGCCCGCGGCAGATCGAAAAGCCTACGCCGCGCTCGGGAACTCCCCAAGGCTCCCGCGAGAATGGAGGCTTCTGGTACGCTCTCAACGGCCCCGTACTTCTCGGTGTCGCCACCTTCAGTCATGCCGCGGCGCTCGATTTGCTTCGCCGCATGACCTTCACCAGTTACGCCGAGCACTTCCCTGACTACTGGACCGGGCGCTGGTCCGCGTCCGACAGCCTCGACTCCTCGTTGCTTCCCACCCACGGACTTTCCACCGCAATCCCCTGGTGCGCCCACGCACATGCCTGGCCGCTCTACTGTTATCTTCGCCTTACCGAAGTCAGCACGAGCGACGGAGTGCCGTCACAACCACAGGGGCTATCTGCGGCTGCAAATCGATTTCCCCATCGACCCCCTCGTTTATAAGCAGCTCAGTTTGAAGGGATCGGTCTGCTATACAGCCGGTAGACAGGCCGGCATGACTTACAACATTTTCGGAAATGGTGTAGTCCTGTTGAGATTGGTTTTCATATCGCCGCTTCTTGGGGTCGCGGCAGCTTGAGTATGTGCTTCCGGTCTACAGTATTTCCGAAGATGCGATAGCGCCTGGCAATTGCGGAACGATGGTAGCGGCCTTTGGGCGCGACGGTTTATCCTCAGCCCATGCACGAGATGTCTTCCCCAGAGGCGCAGGGCAATCTGCTAGAACATGCGGCTTCTTCCTATCTGCGCTCGGCGCGGCATCAGCCGGTGATGTGGCACCCGTGGGGCGAGGCGGCGTTTGCGCGCGCGCAGGCTGAGGACAAACCGATCCTGCTTGACATCGGAGCCGTGTGGTGTCACTGGTGCCACGTGATGGACCGGGAGTCGTATGAGGATCCGGAGATTGCGGCGCTCATCAATGAACACTTTGTGGCCGTGAAGGTGGACCGCGACGAGCGTCCGGATGTGGATGCGCGCTACCAGTCGGCGGTGTCGGCGATCAGCGGCCAGGGAGGATGGCCGCTGACGGCGATTTTGACGCCAGATGGGCGGCCTTACTTTGGGGGGACGTATCTGCCGCGCGAAGACCGCTACGGGCGGCCGGGGTTTGGGCGGGTATTAGCAGCCATGGCGCAGGTGTGGCGGGAGCGGCGGGCGGAGGCGCTGGAGACGGCAGGCAGCGTGATGGCGGCCATCGAGCAGAACGAGAGCTTTTCCGGGCGCGGTGAGATTTCGCCCGGTCTGGTGGAAAAGATTGCTGGGGCGGCGCTGAGCCGTTTCGATGCGCGCTATGGAGGGTTTGGGTCGCAGCCCAAGTTCCCGCACCCGGCGGCGCTGGACCTGCTGTTGCAGGTTGCCCTGAGCCGGGACAACGAGCAGGCCCGGGTAGCGTTCGAGACTACGCTCGAAAAGATGGCGCAGGGCGGAGTGTACGACCAGCTTGCCGGCGGGTTTCACCGCTATTCGGTGGATGAGCGCTGGATTGTGCCGCACTTCGAGAAGATGATCTACGACAACACAGAGCTGCTGCGCAACTATGTGCACGGGTTCCAGAGTTATGTGCGCGAGGATTTTCTGAAGACGGCGCGGGAGATCGTGGGCTGGCTGGACACGGTGATGACGGACCGGGAGGGGGGCGGATTTTACGCCTCGCAGGACGCCGACGTGGGGCTGGACGACGACGGCGACTACTTTACCTGGACGCTGGACGAGGCGCGCGCGGTGCTGGACGGCGAGGAGTTGGATCTGGCTACGGCGTATTGGGACATCGGCGAGCTGGGCGATATGCACCACAACCCCGCCAAGAACGTCCTGCACGTGAACCAATCGTTAACCGAGTTCGCAGCGCAGCGTGGCAGCACGGCCGAGGCATTGAGGCCGGTGATCGAGAGAGCGCGTGGCAAGCTGCTGGCGGCGCGGGCGCGGCGGCCAGCGCCCTTTATCGACCGCACCCTCTACACGGGATGGAATGCGATGGCGGTGACCGCGTACCTGGAGACAGCGCGGGTGCTGCGCATCGAAGAGACCCGGGAGTTCGCGCTGCGCACCCTCAACCGCCTGCTAGACGAGGCATGGGACGGCGCCGCGCTGCTCCATCACGTGATCGCCTATGGAGACGGAGTTGCACCGGCGGAAAAGGCGCCGGGAACCCTGGATGACTACGCCTTCACGCTGCACGCGGCCATCGACGCATGGCTGGCGAGCGGAAATATGAACTACTACCATGTGGGCGTGAAGCTGGCGGACGCAATGATCGCCCGGTTCTACGATGCCGCGGGCGGCGCCTTTTACGATGCCGCTTCGGCCGCCGGTTCTGCGCCGCTGGGGGCGCTGGCGGCGCGGCGCAAACCGCTCCAGGACTCGCCCACGCCTGCGGGCAATCCCACGGCGGCGGCGGCGCTTCTGCGGCTGGAGGCGCTGAGCGAGCGCCGCGAATACCGCGACATCGCCGAAGACACGCTGGCCAGCTTTGCGGGCATCGTGGAGCACTTCGGGCTCTACGCAGGCAGCTACGGGCTGGCGCTAGAGCGGCTCGTCGATGATCCGGTGCAGGTGATCGTGGTGGGTTCCGGACCTGAAGCCGCGCGCCTCGAAGCCACGGCGGTCGCGCGCTTCGCCGTCAATAAGACGGTAATGCGCATTGCGCCTTTCCGGCTGGTTCCCGGCGGAGTTCCGCCGGCGCTGGAGCAGACGTTGCTTCAGATTCCGCACCCCGCCGGCACAGAGGCGTGGGCGCTGGTCTGCCGGGGAAGGACGTGCCTGCCGCCAGTGACGGATGCCGAGGCGCTCTTGCGGGCCCTCGAACCGGCAGGGTGAGCAAAGGCTCGTAGGCGGCCGCGGTTTTCGCGGCGATCTCGTGCGCGATTGGCTGGTAAACAGATTGCTCTCATCGGCCGCCGGAGCGGCCGGAGCGCGCGGCTTCGTGAATGGGTTGGCCAGATACGGGCGTCATCCGGCTCCCGGCGATCCAGCCGCCGGTCACCTTGTGCCTATTCGGGTTTCCCGCCAGCCAAATCCATGTAGCTGAAAACACCGGCAAAAATAGATTAAGACTCCTCATCCTAGACTAAAATGTGCGCAGGAAAGCCGGAGCACCGGAACTCCCGGTGCAAGGCGGAGGACGGCCATGAAAGCGGGGCAGGCCGGACCTGCAAAACGGCCAATCTGGTTGCGAGTGGAAGGTGTGCGCCGGTGCATACCTGCGCTTCTCGCCGCGATTGCGGTAGCGGGCGCGGCAGCGGCTCACGCGCAAACACATGCGCCGGCGTCCGCCGCCGCCGCAGGCCACAAAGCCGGCGGGCTTGCGCAGTCCGGCGCGGCCGGACAAGCGGCAAACCAGAATGCTTCCGGCAGGCTCACGGAGACGCCTCGGCAGCAAATCGACAGCGAGTGCGCCGCCCTCCTCAACATGGCCGCCACGCTCAAGGCCGAGGTAGACAAAACCACCAAGGACGAACTATCAGTAGCCGTGGTTTTGCAAGCCGGCCGGATTGAGAAACTGGCGCGTACAGTCAAAGATCAGATGCAACCCGCCGTAAAGAAGCATTGAGGCGAACCATGCAACCGGGAAGAGCTAAAAATCCGCGCGGATGGTTCCGCCAAGGTGAACCGATGGCCGAACCCGTGATTCGGCCGGAGCGCAGCTCACGCTGCCGGCAGCACCGTTGGCCGCGCTCCATGTCAGGCTTGGCGCTGCTGACGGCCATCTTTTGCGCGTTGCCCTGCGCGGCGCAGCAAGGCCAGTCCCCACAGAGCAGCCGCATGGCCCAGAACAGCGCGCAACTCGCCCCTCAGCCTGCGGTTCCACCTGATTGGAAGAACGGACTTCCCATTAGCAATACTAATCCGCGGTTCACTGCAATGCAGTTGGCGCGGATGAACGCAGACCGGCAGAAGTCAATGGTGGCCGATGCCAACAAGCTCCTGAAGTTGACCCAGAGACTGAATGCCGAAGTCAATGGCGCACATGCCAGCGCGCTGACTCAGGACCAGCTACGCCAAGTGAGGGAGATTGAAAAGCTGGCGCACAAGGTGCGAGAGGAGATGTCCTTCGCAGACCAGATAACACCCAGCCCATGGCCCCCGGTCATTCCTATGAGTAATGTTCCGTAAGCGGCGGCGCGCAACATAAGGAGCGCAGCGAATGATCCGGCGGCAAGAGAACCGATGACGCCCTCCCTGCTTTCTCCAATCCTTTCCGCGCGGCTGCATCCATCACCCGCGCCCTGCCGGAAGCCGCAACAGGGCGCGCGATCTCCCCAATTACCTTGCGAAATAGCCGCTTTGCACAGAGCAGCCACGGCTGCGCCCGAAGGGGTAGCAGCTTAATGGCTGAAGTAGCGGCCATGTCCTCCGTTGGCCCAGGGATTGTAGTGCGCGGCGAAGTTGGCGCGCTGCTCGACGCTGGGGTGGTTGAAGAGCCAGAACTCGATGAAGGGATTGGGATGCGGATCTTCAAGCCATGCCTGCCCCAGAGCGTCAAAGGCGGCGACGGCGGTCGTTTGCGGATCGGGAACGATGCCGTGGATGGCCTCCTGGCCATAGATGTCGGCCTGGTGCTCGAAGTAGCGGCTCATGCCGTTGCTGGCCGGCTCCATCAGGAAGCTGGCGACGGAGATGGCGAATAACAGCACCACGAAGCCGGCGCGCGAAGCCAGCGGGGTTGCGCCTTCCGCGCTGCTCAACCCCCAGCGAGCGCCAAAGCGGCGGGCGAGCCAGCCGGCAAAGCCGGCGCATGCCCAGTAGACGAAGAAGAGGCCAATCGCGATGATGGTCATCTCCTTGGGGATGTGGTGCAGGACGTAGTGGCCGGTTTCGTGGCCGAAGATGAAGAGAATTTCGTCGGTGGGGACGTGATCGGCGGTGGTGTCCCAGACGACAATGCGCTTGGTGGCGCCGAAGCCGCTCACATAGGCGTCGAGGCCGGTGGTTTTGGTGCTGGCTATCATCAGGTACATGCGGCTGGGCGGGATGTGGGTTCCGGTACGGGCCACGACCTTTTCAAGCTGCTGGACCAAAGCGGGGTTCGTTTTTTCCAGGGGCTGGAATTTGTAGAACAGAGGGGCGAGAAACGGACTGACAAAGACGCTGAGCACCAGCAGCGGAAGGGTGACCAGCCAGATGCCGAACCAGTAGCGGCGGGGCCAGCGGCGGACGATGCGGTTGAAGAGCAGGAGCACGGGAATGCCGATGACCAGAGTGAGGGCAAGAGACTTGCCTTCGTCGCCGAGCCAACTGCCCCAGCCCTGAACGCTGATGCCGTAGGCGCGGCTGAAGTGCTGGCTGATCCAGTCGAGGGGTACAGAGAGGAGCGTGATAATGACCAGGAAGATGGCAAAGAAGATGCACCCCTGCACCCAGCGGCGGCTGCAGATGCGCTGGGTCCAGGCTTCGAGGCCGGCCAAGGCGCGCGTGGCTAGCAGCAGCCACAGGACGGCGATGCCCCAGAGCGAACCGGCGATATTGAGGATGTCGCGGATGCGGCTGAGGGCGATGGCTTTGGCGAGCTGGGTGGGAGGGAGCCTGTACGCCGGCTGATTTTGTGTTGGGGCGGGTGCGGCCGGAGCCGCAGCGGGCAGCGCGGGCGCTGAGTTCGGGTTTGGAGAGGTTTGGGCAGCCAAGGGTAACGACGGAGCGGCGAGGACGACAGCGGCGCAAAGCGCGAGCAGAGAACAGCGAACAAAGGTCATGCGATCACTCCTTACGGCGGCAAACTCTGCGAGAATCGAGCATACAGATGCTTTTACCCGATTTACGCTATTTAAGCCAAGCTTTTTGGGGGGCGCAGCGCGATCGCGCGGAGAGGGGCGCGGCTGGGCAATGCGGCCGGAGGCAGAGCCAGCGCAGATGAACGCAGCAACGGTGCAACTTTGGCTGGCGTACCCTGGCGATCTGATCGAGGATGGGGTTGCGCAAGCGTGCGAGGCGGCGCTCGGCGAAGAGGAGCGTGCGCGCGCGGCACGATTCCGCTTCGAGCGCGGCCGGCGCGAGTACCTGGCCACGCAGGCGCTGGCGCGCGCGGCGCTCTCACATAACCATCCTTTGCCGCCGGAGGCGTGGAGTTTCAGAACCAACGCCTATGGTAAGCCGGCGGCGGAGCCGGATTGCGGATTGCGCTTCAATCTGTCGAATTGCGCCGGCCTGGTGGTTTGCCTGACGGCGCGCGGGGCCGAGGTGGGCGTGGATGTGGAGGCTGGCGCGCGTGGGCAAGAGATTATCGGGCTGGCGCCAAGGGTATTTTCGCGGCGGGAGCGTGAGCAGTTGGAGGTCTTGCCCGGCGCTGAGCGGGCGGACCGTGCGCTCTCGCTTTGGACGCTGAAGGAAGCCTACATCAAAGCGCGGGGCATGGGGCTCAATCTGCCGCTGGGCAAGTTTTCGTTTTTGTTTGAAGGTGCGGAGGGAATTCGGCTGGAGATCGACCCGGAATTGGAGGACGAGGCCGAACGCTGGCGATTTTTCCTGCTCGACCACGCGGGGCACCGGATTGCAGGCGTGGTGGAATCGGCCGAGCATTCTCCGTCCCGAGCCGCATCCGCTGCGTCGGATGCAGATCGGATGGAGCGCCCAGCGCTTGAAATTTGGGAGGCGCGGCCGCCGCTGGGGCGGGCGCTGCGGCTGCCGTCCGCCGGCGAGAGATGGTTTCCGCGAGGCTAAGCGGGCGCAAGGCGTTCCTGCGGCAGGATGGTCTTGAGGGTTTCGGCGAAGGTGGTCACGTAGGGATCGAAGAGCATGTACATGTGCAGGGTGGGAACGTCGATGATCTCTACGCCGCCCTGGGCGAGCGGACCCCAGCCGAGGGTGGGATGCTCGCGCTTGCCCAAGACTTCGGGGCCTCGATCCATGGCGCGGATGAGCGTGACCTTGGCTGGGCAAGGGCGGAAGGTGTAGCGTGCGATGGCGTCGCGGTGAGCCTGGTCGATCTCGAAGTAGCGCAAATCGACGGGCAGCTTGCGTCCGGCGAGGCGATAGGCTGAGCAAGTAATAGTACGTGCGCGGCGGGCGAGGTTTTCGCCCCAGTATCGGCGCTTGACCTCGGCTTTTCTGAGCAGATAAGGCGCGCCCTCCCGGCGTAGATTCCTCCAAAAGGTAGAGGCGCGGTCTTTGGGATCGACAATCTCTTCGCTGCCCGGCACGGAAGTATCGAACATCAGCAGCAGAGCCGGCGGAGCGCCCTGGACGTGCATCTGGCGCGCCATTTCAAAGGCGATGAGGCCGCCATAGGACGCGCCGCCGATGATGTACGGCCCTTGAGGAAAGAACTCGCGCATCTCTCTGACATAAATCGAGGCCAGCTCCTCGACCGTGGTCTGGCGCTGGTTTTCGCGGGTGATGAGCGCGGAGCGGAAGGCGTAGAAAGGCTGATCGGGACCGAGTGCGCGGGCTAACTGCTCGTAGAAGAGTACGTCGCCGCCGACGGCGTGGACGCAGAAGAGAGGAATGCGCTTGCCGTTGGGCTGAATGGGAACCAGAGTGGTCCATGCTTTCTGCGCACTTTGCGCCGCTGCGGTGGCAGGCTGCCGCGAGTTGCTGGTCGAGCCGCCGGTCGAGTTCTCAATCAAGGCGGCAAGCTGGCGGACGGTGCGGGCTTCAAAGAGGACAGCCAGCTCCAGATCGACTTGATAGGTCTTCTTGATTTTGGCGAAAAGACGTACGCCGATGAGGGAGTGGCCGCCGAGATCGAAGAAATCGTCGTCGAGGGCGACCTGTTCCACGCCGAGCAGCTCCTGCCACCAGGCGGCCAGCGTGGCGGCGATGCCTTCGGCCGGCGCAGCGTCCTGCGCCGCGGCGGAGTGCTGCGATGGCGCGGCGGCGGGCTCCGGTTCCGGAAACGGCTCAGGCACGGCGACAACGGCCGTGGGAGTTTCAGAAAGCAGGATGCGGGTGAGCGTGCGCACGCCTTCGAGCGGCGGAATGCCGGGGCGCGCGGCGATGGGGATCAAGGGCTCGCCGGCGTCAGAGGCGATGGAGGAAGCGCCTTTGCCTGCCATGGTCTTGGCGGCATCGGCGATGCGGCGCATGGCGAAGCCCTCAATCTCGGCCAGCACCTGGCCCGCTTCGTCGAAGAGCGTGAGGTCGAAGGTCTCCACCTCGCTGCGCTGGGTGTTTTCCCGGCGCGCGCGGATATGGCTGTAAAGCCGCGGAGGCAGCGTGCGGTAGACGCTCAGGCGCCGGTAGGAGATGGGCAGAAAAAGATCGTTGGAATGGTCGTAGTCTTCGGTGAGGTAGAGCGCGGCGCCGGTGGCCATGTCGAGCAGAGCAGGATGCTGGCGCAGCGCGGCGACATCGGGAGTAAAACGCGGGTCCAGATCGACTTCAGCCAGACCTTCGTTGCGGCCGATGTGCAGCCTGCGCAGCGATTGCCAGCGGGGGCCGAAGTCAAATTGGCGCTCCTGGCGGGTGCGGCGCTTGGCGTCGAAGACGAGCTCGCGGTCGCGGCAGCGCGCGGCGATGGCGGCGCGGTCGACGATGGCCGCAGGACGTGTGCGGCAGGGCGCAATGGAACCTGTGGAGTGCTCAGTCCAGCGGCCGTTCTGCGAGAAGACGGAAAAACGGAAGGCGCCTTTTGCCGCTTCCGCATGGAGTTCTCGCCGCAGTTGCACGCGCACTTCCTTGGTCTCGTCGGGGCTGAACATCAAGGGGGCAAGGAAGAACACATCCTGGAACTCCACCGCGCCCTTGAGCGAGCCGTGCGTGAAGGCGCCGGCGACCATCTCCATGTGCCCGGTGCCGGGAATGAGCGCCATGCCGTTCTTGAACTTGTGCTCGGCGAGCACCCAGCGTTTTTCCTGCGAGAACTGGCCGGCGTAGACGGTTTCATTGGGCGTGTCGAGCAGGCGCTCTTCGAGCCAGGGATGTGGAGAAAGGGCGCGCGCGGCCATGCCCACCTCGCGCCATGCGCCCCAGTTGACAACGGTGACCGGACCCTTGCGGCTGAGCGCGAAGGCGTCGAGAAAGGCGTTGGCGGCGGCGTAATCGACCTGGCCGGCGGGCGGCTGGATGGAACTGATTGACGAGAAGAGCACGAAGAGGCTCAGCGGCTCGCCGCGCAGGGCTTCTTCGAGAGCCAGTGTTCCCTGCACCTTGGGAGCGAGAACGCGCGCGGCTGCTGGCGCGGTCTTGACCATCAGCGGGCCATCGTCGAGCACGCCGGCGGCGTGAAATACGCCGTCGATCTTACCGAATTGTTTTTTGGCCAAAGCCACGGCGTTGCGCATCTGGCCGGCGCTGGTGACTTCAGCCTGCGCGATGAGCAATCCTCCGGCCAGGGAACGAATCTCCATGAGCTTGCGCAGGCGCTGCTTCTCGGTTTCCGGGCGTGCGGCGTCTTGTACCGCAGACTCCCACTCCGGCTGCGGCGCCACTGCGGAGCGGCCGGTGAGGACGAGGCGGGCTTTGAACTCGCGGGCCAACTGCTCAGCGACGGCCAGGCCCAGGCTGCCCAGGCCGCCGGTGATGAGATAGACGCCTCCTGGTTGCAGGCGCGGGCGCTGGGGCGCGGCAGAGAGATCGTAGCGGCTGAGGGCTTCAATAAAGCGCCGGCCGCGGCGATAGGCGATGGTGGCATTTTCGTGCGCGGTTCCCATCTCGGCGATAAGCTGCTCGGCGGCCTCCGCGGCCGCGCCGCTTTTGAAATCGAGATCGACTGCGCGGCAGGCGATTCCCGGCAGTTCCTTATGAAGCACGCGGGCCGGACCCAGCAGCACGGCGCGGGCAGGCGCGCGCACCGGCTCCCCGGCGACCTGCTGCATCTGGTTGGAGACGAGCGCGATGTCGATGTCTGCCAGATCCTGCGCGCCCAGCGCCTGAGCGAGATAGAGCGGGCTGTAGAAGCTGCGGTCGAGCGTCTCTTCGAGAGGCGGCTCGGGACCCTCGGGCGTTACCGGCCAAAGATGAAGGATTTTCTTCGGCTGCCGCCCGCGTTTGGCGAGATCGGCGAAGAGAGCGTCATAGTCGGCGCGCACGGCAGGACGGATCGAATAGGGATCCTTTGAGGACGGCTTAAATTCGTTGCCGGGATCGACCAGGATCACGTCCTGCTGCGTGGATTTGAGGCGCGCGGCGACGGCATCGGCGAGGCCGAGCGCATCGCGGAAGATCAGCCATGCGCCCGGCTCGCTGGAGACGGCAGCGGAGAGCGGAGCAGGATTCCAGACGCGGCGGTAGAGCGTGGGCGCTTCGCGTTCCGAAGTCTGTTCCGAAGTCTGCGGCTCAGCGGCGGCAACGGGCGCGGCGGACGGCTGGACTTTGTCCGGTTCGATCCAGAACTTCTGGCGCTCAAAAGGATAGGTGGGCAGAGGAACGCGGCGAACCGAACCGGGCGCGTGCAGCTTGGCCCAGTCCACGTTCACGCCCAGCGTCCACAACTGGCCCAGGGTTCCGAGGGCGCAGCGGAGCGCGGAAACGGTCTCGCGCGGATGCGGCAGAGACGGAAACGCCTTGGCCGCCGCGCCGCCCTGCTGGCGCGTGAACGTAGTGAGCACGTTGCCGGGGCCGGACTCGATGAAGACCTGTTCGGGCCTGCGGAGGAGCTCAGCAAGATTGTCAGAGAACCGCACCGTGGAGCGGATGTGGCGCGCCCAGTAGGCGGGATCGGTAGCTTCTTCGTTGCGAATCCACGTGCCGCTGACGTTCGAGAGGTAGGGAATGCGCGGAGGATGGAATGCGATGGCGCGCAGCCGCTCTTCAAATTTGCCCAGGATGGGGTCCATCATCGACGAGTGAAAGGCGTGTGAGGTGAAGAGGCGGCGGCAGGCGATGGATTGCTGCGTGAGCGACTCTTCATAGGCCGCGACCTCGGCGGTCGGGCCGGAGACGACGCTCATGGCGGGATTGTTGACAACGGCTAGCGAAAGTCCGGCGGGCAGGGTGAGCTCGGACGGCGCCAGCGGCACGGAGAGCATGGCGCCGGCGGGCAGATCGTAGATCAAGCGCCCGCGAAAGGCGACGATGGAGAGCGCATCTTCAAGTGAAAAGACTCCGGCCAGGCAGGCGGCGACATATTCGCCGATGCTGTGGCCCACCATGGCTGCGGGCTCGACGCCCAGCGAGATCCACCATTGCGCCAGTGCGTACTCGACGGCGAAGAGCGCGGGCTGCGTGAGCCAGGTCTGATTGAGGCGCTCCACAGCGGGTTCTTTTTCGGAATCGGGCGGATAGAGAGCCGCGATGAGATCGATTCCCAGCGGCTGGCGCAGGTGCTGCGCGCAAAGATCGAGCGCGCCGCGAAAGACCGGCTCGTGCTCGTAGAGTTCGCGGCCCATGTTCACGTACTGCGAGCCTTGGCCTGAAAAGAGAAAGACCACGCCGGGCGCGGTGCGCGCGGCTGTGCCGGAGGCGAGCTTTTTGCGGTCGAGAGCGGCCAGCGCGGCGATGGCTTCGGGCGTGTCTTCGACGGCCAGCGCGCGGCGGTGCGCAAAGGCGTGACGGCCAAGCTGGCAGGTGAAGGCCACGTCAGCCAGGTTTAGCTCGGGATGGGCGGCGAGGTGAGTGGCGAGATTGCTGAACGCTTGCTCGGCGGCGGCAGCGGTCTTCGCCGACACGGTGAGGATCTGATAGGGCCGCCGGCTGCGCGTGAGCGTCTCCGAAGGCGCCTCTTCGAGCACCACATGCGCGTTGGTGCCGCCGATGCCCAATGCGGTGACGCCGGCGCGGCGGGGCGCGTTGGTGCGGGGCCAAGCGGTGAGCTTGCTGTTGACGTAGAAGGGGCTGTTCTCAATCTCGATGTGGGGATTGATCTTTTCAAAGTGCAGGCTGGGAGGAATCTGCGCGTGTTCGAGAGCGAGGACGGTCTTGATGAGACCGGCGACGCCGGCGGCGGCGTCGAGATGGCCCACATTCGACTTGAGCGAGCCGATGCCGGTGCTGCGCACGGCGGCGTCTCGGAACGCATTTGTCAAAGCCCGGACCTCGATAGGATCGCCGACGATGGTTCCGGTGCCGTGCGTCTCCACGTAGGCGATGTCTTGGGCCGAGACGCCGGCAAAGTCCAGGGCCTCGGTGATGACTTCGATCTGGCCCTCGACGCTGGGCGCCAGATAGCCGACCTTGCGCGCGCCGTCGTTGTTGATGGCCGAGCCGAGGATGACGGCGCGAATGTGGTCGTGATCGGCCAGCGCGTCTTCAAGGCGGCGCAGGACGACGATGCCCAGGCCGCTCGAAAAGACGGTGCCGCTCGATGAAGCATCAAAGGGACGGCAGTGGCCGTCGCGGGACTGAATCTCGCCCTCGCGGTAGATGTAGCCCAGGCCGTGAGGAATTTCGATGGTGACGCCGCCGGCCAAGGCCATGTCGCACTCGAAGTTGAGCAGGCTCTGGCAGGCCAAATGCACGGCAACAAGCGACGTGGAGCAGGCGGTCTGGACATTGATGCTGGGCCCGCGCAGATCGAGCTGATAGGAGACGCGGGTGGCCAGCACATCTTTGTCGTTGCCGGTTTGCTTGAGCTGGAAGAGGCCGGAGGACGCGAGCAGGCGGCGGTTGGCGAGGAGATTGTGGATCAGGTAAGTGTTCATGCCTGATCCGGCAAAGACGCCGATAGATCCCCCACCCGATTCATGGAATTGCTGCGGCGGATGCGCGGCGTCTTCCAGCGCCTCCCAGGCGCACTCCAGGAAATGGCGGTGCTGGGGGTCCATGATGGAGGCGTCGCGGGGGCTGAAGCCGAAGAAAGCGGCGTCGAAGAGCGACACATCGTCGAGGATGGAGGCGCGCTTGACGTAATCCGGATTGGCCAGATCCGCAGGCGAGGCTCCGGCAGCGAGCAACTCCGCACCGGTGCGGTCGCGGATAGACTCAACGCCGTCGCGGAGATTGCGCCAGAATTCTGCGGTGTTGCGAGCGCCGGGGAAGCGGCCCGCCATGCCGATGATCGCGATGCGGTTGGACTTCATCAACCTCCTTACTCGCTCCTTACTCGCGCTGGCGGGCCATCCTGCGCCGCGCGGCGCGGTCAGAAAGATGTATTGCCGCCGAAGCCGCTTGCGATCCGGCCAGGTGCGCGGCCAGCGAGCTTACCGTGGAGAACTGGAACAGATCGACGAGCGCAATCTCGCGGCCCAGCGCCTCCTGCAGCTTGGCGTGCGCCTCGGCCACGGTGAGGGAGTGCGCGCCAAGGTCGAAGAAGTTCTCGTTCATCCCCACGGCGGAAACGCCCAGCGCCTGCTGCCACACGCGCGCCACGATGCGCTCGGTTTCGTCGGCCGGTTCGTCACCAGGCTGGGGCGCGCCGGAGCCGTAAGCCGGCGGCGGCATGTTCAGCAGCGTCTTGCGGTCGGTCTTGCCGTTGCTGGTGAGCGGCATGGCGTCGAGAAAAACAAAGGCCGAGGGAATCATGTAATCCGGGAGCTTGGCGGCGAGATCGGCGCGCAGCGCGCTGGCTGCGTCGGGGCCTGTGGCTGCGGCCACGCAGTAGGCTACCAGGCGCTTGTCGCCCTCGCGGTCCTCGCGCAGCACGACCACGGCCTGACGAACGCCGGGAAATTTCTCCAGCAGGGCTTCGATCTCGCCCAATTCGATGCGATGGCCGCGCAGCTTGACCTGGAAATCAGCGCGGCCCAGGAACTCGATGTTGCCGTCGGGCAAAAAGCGCGCCAGATCGCCGGTGCGATAAATCCGTCGATTGCCGCCGCGGTCGTCCGAAAGCTCCGGAATGGTAAGAAATCGCTCGGCGGTGAGATCGGGGCGATTCCAATAGCCGCGGGCCACGCCGTCGCCGCCGATGTAAAGCTCGCCGGCTTCGCCCACGGGCAGGGGTTTGAACTCCGCGTCGAGGATGTAAATTTGCGTGTTGGCGATGGGCTTGCCGATGGAGACAAAGCTGCCCACCTCGCCCACCGGGCAGGTGGTGGACCAGATAGTGGTCTCGGTAGGGCCGTACATATTGTGAATCTCGCCCGCAAAGACCTGGCGGAGATGACGGATGAGCGCGGCGGGAACGGCTTCGCCGCCCAGCAGCATCTGTTGGAGCGAGCCGAGAGCGGCGTAAGCGCGCGGATCGAGCGTCAACATGCGCGCCAAAGACGGAGTCATCTGCAAGTGCGTGACGCCATAGCGCACCAGCTCTTCGCCGATGGTGACCGGGCCTTCTTCGTCGTGTAGGATGACGGTGAAGCCGCGCGTGAGGGTCCACAAGAGCTCCAGGACGGAAATATCGAAGGCGACACTGGTGACTGCCAGCCAAACTCCGGGCTTGCAGCCGCTCCCGTAACCCAACGCCCGGTCCATGCCGGTGAAGAAGTTAACCACGTTGCGGTTCTCTACCATCACACCCTTGGGCTTGCCGGTCGAGCCGGAGGTGTAGATCACGTACGCGAGGTGGGCTGGAACCGCGTTGGACCTGACGGGCGCAGAGCTTTCAAGCGCGATGGCCGCGTCTTCGGCATCGACCACTCTGGCGCCGCCGGCTTCGAGCGGAATGCGCGCGCGCGATCGGGCCGTGGTGAGCAGGACCGGCATCCCAGCGTCTTCGATCACCACTGACAGGCGGTCTTTGGGGAAGTTGAGATCGAGCGGCACGTAGGCGCCGCCGGCCTTGAGGATCGCCAACATGCTGGCTACCAGCGCCTCCGAGCGGCCCATAGCCACGCCCACCAGGGTGTCGGGCTGGACGCCCAAACTCTGCAAATGGCGCGCCAAGCGGTTGGATCGCTCATCGAGCTGGCGATAGGTGAGGCGGCGGTCGCCGGAGATGAGGGCTACGGCATCCGGCGTGCGCCCGGCCTGCGCCGCAAAGCAATCTGCGATGGTGCTCAAACGCGGGTAATCGGCTTCGGTTCGATTCCACTCAAGCAGTTGCTCGGGCAACATGAAAGTTCTCCAAAAACAGGTGCTCGATGCCGGTGCCGAGGAAGGTTTCAATGGCCTCTTCGGGGGTGTTTACGATGGGCTGTCCTTTCACGTTGAAGCTGGTGTTGAGGACCATCTGGCGGCCGGTGGTCTTGCCTACGGCTTCGAGCAGGGCATGAAAGTCGGGGTTGTCTTTTGTGCTCACGGTTTGCAGGCGCGCCGAGCCGTTTACGTGGGTGATGGCCGGGAGTAGATTGCGTACTTCGGGGCGCACCTGAACAATCGAGATCATGTAAGGGAATTCGGCGCCGGGCGCGACCTCGAACCAGCGGTGGGCTTCCTCGACGGTGCAGGCCGGCGCGAAGGGACGAAAGGCCTCGCGCTTTTTCACCATGGCGTTGATGCGGTCGCGCATCTCAGGATGGCCGGGGTCGGCCAGGATGCTGCGGTTGCCGAGGGCGCGGGGGCCGTACTCCATACGCCCGCGGTGCCAGGCAATGACCCGTCCGCCGGCGATAAGCTGGGCCGCGTGCGCGCAAGCCTTTTCGCGCGACTCGTGGCGCTTCCACTGGATTTGGCCGTCGAAGCGGTGCAGGGCGGCCACAATGTCGCTGGCTGCATACTGCGGACCGAAGAGCGGCGCGGGAAAACGGTGATTGGGAGGCGGCTGGCGGAGCGCGGTGCGATAGAGCGCGGCGCCCAGCGCCACGCCGTCGTCGCCGGCTACAGGCTGCACATACACTTCGTCGAAGAGGCCGGAGCGGACCAGCTTGCCGTTGGCGGTGCAGTTCAGAGCCACGCCGCCAGCCAGAGCCACGTTGCGCAGGCCGGTCTCGCGGCCAAAGTGTTCCGAGACGTGCATCACCACGCGCTCCAGGCACTCCTGCAGGGCCGCGGCCACGTCTTCATGAATGGAACTGACGGATTGGTCCGGGTTGCGGCGCGGAATCAGGTGCTGGTCGAGATAGGCGCGCGAGGCGGTGTAGTTTTCGCGCTCCTCGCGCGTATGGTTCAGCTTGAGAATCGGAATGCGGATGGAGCCGTCTGGGCAGAGCTCCACGGCCTGCTCGAAGAAGGAACGGAAGCGCGCCGGATCGCCGTAGGGCGCCAGCCCCATGATTTTGTACTCGTCGGAGTTGAAGTCGAAGCCCAGATGCAGCGTGACCAGCGAGTAGAGCACGCCGATTGAGTCGTTGGCGCCCACGGTGCGCAGTCTTTCGAGCTGGCCGTCGTGAAAGTCGTAGATACTCATGCTCTCGACCTCGCCCATGGCGTCGTTCACGACCACCAGGCACTCGTCCCAGCCGGAGGTGTAGGCGGCGCTGGCGGCGTGGGACAGATGGTGGCCGACCTGGTGGACCTTTTCCAGCGGGAAACCGGGCAGATCGCGCTGGACCTGCTTGAGGAGCACGTCCTTCGAGAAGACCTGATCGTAGAGCGCGGCGGAAACTTCGTCTCCCGTGTAGAGGCCGCGGTAGGGCGCATAGTCGAAGCCGTGGGCGATCTCATCGATCTCATCGAGGGACACGCCGCCCTCGGCCAGAACATAGCGAATGGCGTCGATGGGGAAGTCGCCTGTGTGCTTTTTGCCGCTGAATCGCTCCTGCTCGGCGGCGGCGACCAGCTCGCCGTCGATCACCAGCGCGGCGGCGGCGTCCATGCCTTGGGCAATGCGGTACTCGCGCTCGTCCAGGCCGGGAAACCGCGCCTGCTTGAACGCCATGGAGTTTTCCAGCCCGCTGATGCCGATAACCTTCATTCCTGCTCCCTTCGCAGTTGCGCCTCTTGCAGAGTTCGGGGAGGGTAGCTGATGCCCTTTGCGCCCGCTTATATACTCTTTGATAAATCCTTTGGATGGTTGATGTTAATCGCTCTTTTCGCTCAGCATGTGCGGTCGCAAACAGCGCGGCCCGGGGCGCTTCTCAACCCACAGACTAGCACCGGGAAAATTTTGGGGAATCCCACCGATGGGGAGCCGCACCAGATTCGGTAACCTGACGGGATGTGCCTTTTGGGGAGGCGGCGGCCAGGCAATCCCAGCCAGCGGGGAGGTAGCGTGGCACAGCAGCCCCGGCGGGCTACAGCGGCTCCAGAATCGCTATACCCAGAAAGAGCACTGCCGAAGAGCATTTCCCTTAAGAAAATACCCCTTCGCTCAAACCTCAAAATGACCCGTAAATTATGGAATCGCTCTAAAAGGTCATGCGCAGGCCGAGCTCGATCTGGCGTTCGCGGTAGAAGGTATCGCCGTTGATGGCGAGCGGTTCGCTAAAGGCAGGGCTCCAGATGCCGGTTTTTGGGCTCCTGTAGAGGCCGGTGAGGAAGGTCAAGGACGGATTTGTGGCTGAGCCGCCGCCAGTTGAGCCGTTGCCGGAACTCTGCACCTGGCCTGGTTCGAGGTCATAGCCGGTGGTTTCAATCGCGGTCACGTTCTGGTGGTTGAAGAGATTGAAGCTCTCGGCGAACAGCTCTAGCCGGCGCATAGCGCCGAGGTCGAAGCCCTTGCCCAGGCGCAGGTCGGCTCTCCACATGTTGGGATAGCGATAGCTATTGCGAGGCAGGCCGAAGTATCGGTTGTCGCCGCCGGAGCCGTTCATGCTTGCGCCTAGGCCAGTGATAACAGCGCCGGTACCTGTGAACTCCTCAGGCACCGAGCCGGAGATGCGCATCGAGTAAGGCAAGCCGCTGTGAAATTCCCCGATGCCCGAGAGCATCCAGGCGTTGCCGATGCGGCCCCGAAGGCCGCGCAGCCTCCACGGCGGTTCATAGGCAAGCATGGCCGTCGCGGAGTGGCGCACATCGAGATCGCTGGTTCCGTACTCCACGCGGAAATCGGCCGGGTCCAGCACATCGTTTTCGGGGCCGAGGGTGACTCCGACGGGGTTCCAGTCCATGGCATGCGCGTAGGTGTAGTAGGCATTGAAGCTCAGGCCGCGCCGTCCATAGCGCGTGAGCTTGACCACCGCCGCTTCGTAGGTGGAGTTCGCTTTGCTGATGATTTGCGTGATCGCCTGGTAATCGGGACAAGGCCGCCCCAGAAATTGCAGGAAGCTCGTTGCTGTAGGAGTGTAGTAGCGGCAGGGTCCCGCGCTTCCCGGCCAGGAGGCATAGAAGGGAATGGTGATCTGCGTGGCTTTGATGGGTCCCATCCCCGTGCTTGCGCACTTGCCGTTGACGTTGGTTGGCTGGCCGTTGACGTTGGCGCCAGGGGCGCTGTAGGGCGCCTCGTCGCACACATTGTAGGTGATGGTTTGCGTTGCACTCGGGGAATCGAGATTGGTGTCGATGGCGACCGGCAGCCGTCGGCCCAGGCTCAGCAGAGCGGAGGCTGAAACGCGCACGCGGCCGGGCAGCACCTCTTCGACGGACGCCACCGCCTGGTGCACCTCAGGATTGCGGAAGTTGGGCGCAAAACCCACCGCCCCCGGCATGACCACGCTCCCGGGAGGGCCTTCGAGCTCATTCGGGAAAAACGGAGCGGTGCTGGTTCCATCGACGGAAGTGTAGCCTTGTGTGGGGAGAAAGAAAAAGTACTGGTCGCCCTTGAGCGAGCCGGTTTGCGTCAGAGCGGTCTCCACGGTGGCGTTTTCTACGCGGCCATAGTACATTCCGTAGCCCAGCCGCAGCACCGGCCAATGGCCTCTGCGCGGACCGACGGCGAGGCTCAGGTGCGGACCCCAGTTGTTGCCCAGGTCCGGCAGCTTCTCAGTGAACGGAAGCTGCGGGTTATCGAGCGCGGCGATGGGCGGCGGCAACTGCTCGCGTTGCCAGAGCAGGCCGAAGGAGAATACCGCGTTCTTGCTCGGCTCCCATTGCGCGCTGGCGTAGCCGGCCCAGTCATTGGCGCCCAAATGCCAAGTCGTCGGGCCCATCATCTGCGAAAAGAAGGAATAGCACGGCATCGCGCCCAAACCTAAGAGCTGGTCGTTGGCGCCGTAAGATGGTCCACCCGATGCGTCGCAGTTGTGGTCCACAACCGTCGGACCGGCCGGCGTATTCTGCCATCCGGACGGGTTCGGCCCAAACTTCAGATAGGCCAGCGCATCGGAGATGAAGTTCTGCACCTTGGAGTAGTGGTAGGTGCCTGCACCGTTGCGCAGCAGGCTGGTCTGGTCGTAGCTATGATCGACCTCAAAGCCAGCTTTGACCAGCAGGTTGCCGTGCACCCAGTCCAGCATCTCCTGGGCGTCGTAGAGGCGCTCGTCCGGGTAGCTGCCGGGGCCGAACCGCGAGGGGTTGCCGATGGTGAATCCGTCGCGCGAGTCCACAACGATCTGAGGCAAACGCGTGTTCCCATTCATAAATTGCTCTTCAAAGGCGGAGGGCGTGTCGGGCGGCGCGGTGAAGATCGTGCGCCCCGCGGAAAACTGGCTTACGGCCAGCAGATTGGGGGTCAGGAAGGCCTCCCAGCGGGCCAGCAGCCACTCCTGGCTGGCATCGCTCGATCCGAAGCTATGGCTGCCGTAATCCTCCGGTACGCGCGTGAACCCTCCGCCCGGCGCGTTCAGATTGGCGCCGTTTCCTTCGATGGCGATGGTCTGGCGCTCGCTGAGCTTCCAATCGATGCGGCCAAAGCCGGTCTTCAGCGCGGAGGTGCGCGGCGCTGGGCCGAGCAGCCCGGCCAGCGACTCCAGCACTTGGTTATAGCCGGCCGTGACCGCTGCTGTGGGACAGGAAGACGCCCCCCCCGCCGGGTTCGGTATCGACAACCCCAGTTGCGCGCACAACAGTTGGGTCTGTAGTGCGCTCGGCGGGCAGAAGAACCCAACGCACAGGGTGGAACCGTCGCTTTCCACAAAGGGAGCGATGGGATGTTTGGCCATCGGAAGTCCTGGATCGTTGCGCTGCGAGCCGTCGAGCGCGGCGAACCAGAAGATCTTATTGCGGCGGATGCGGCTGCCCACGCCGATGCCCCAGTTGGTCTCATGATCGGGAGGGGTGTATGGCACAGAGTTAAACACAGGCGCCGCGGCGGTGCCGGTGTTTTGGAGCCACGATGTAAACGGGTTTTGCGCGCCCCAGATATTTTGCTGGTCGAAGAAAAAGCTTTGGCCGTGCAGTTGGTTTTCGCCGCGCTCGGTTTCAACCTCAGTGAGCCCGCCGGCTGCGTACATTCCCTTGGCCTCCGTGTTCCCGTCCACTATCTTTACCTGACGGACAGCGGACTCCCCGATGGCCAATCCGTTTCCGCCCTTCCACGTCTGGCCCATTTCGTACTGGCCTGTCCCTCTCTGCTGGCGCGCGCTGGATGGAGAGCCAGCCACACTGCCGAACGCAACGCGCGTATTGGCGCCATCGATGGTGGTTTCGGCCTGTTCTTGGCCGGCACCGCGCATTGCTGCGTGGGACGAGCCTGTCGGCGCAGATGCGGTGGGCGAATCGAGCACAAACTCTTCCCAGCGCCGTCCGCTCACCGGCAGCGCGTGCAACTCGGCGGCGGTGACTGTGCTTGCGACGGCTGGAGTGACCGGATTGGTCTGCTGTGCGGCGGTCTGGATGGCGACCCGATGCGGCGGGGTAACCGGAACGGCCACCAGCGCGGCGCGGCCCGCCGCTACGGATGCCGCAATGCTAAGCGCCGCACCAGTTGCCGGAGGGGGTGCGTGCTCAGGAGGGCCGGCAGGAACAGCCTTCGGAGCGGCTGCGGGGTTGAGAGCGGCGAGTTGCCGCATCTTCGCCGGGCTGCGGCTCTGGATCGCGCCCTGCATTGCGCTCTGGGCGCTGCCCGGCGAGGGCGAAGCGGCCGTTTTGACATGGACCGCCGCCGGAGCGCCGGCATGGCCGAGGCCAGAACCGCGCGTGGATTGGCCCGGCAGGGGCTGAAGGCGCTGCGGTTCAGAAGGCAGCGCCGCAGTGAGCGGCGCGGCCGCGGCCGGCAACGGCAAAGCGCGCAAGGGCTGTGGAGGCAAGCTGGAAGCGAGCGCGGGGCTTGCCGGTGCAACGCTGCGCACCGGCTGCGGAGCCGGCTCGCGGACAGCCTGGAGCGGAACAGGGGTGAGCGGAGCGGACGCCGGCGGAGCTGGCGCAAGGGGCTCAAAGCTCATGGCCGCCTGCATGCGCGCTTTGCAGCCGTCATAGATGACGATGCCGTCGAGACGGCCGCGGCCCAGGCGCGGGCTGTCCGCCTCCAGGGTGTACTCGCCGGCGTCGAGACCAGTGAAGCGGTAGGTTCCGTTTTTGTGGGTGGTGGTGCGAAACTCGGCGCCCGTGGACTCATTGCGCAAGATCACCGTGACGCCGGCCAAGGGCTGGGAGTCGAGGGTGGTGAGTTTGCCGGTGAGGGAGCCGGGGATGCGCGACTGGGCCGGCAGGAAGCGAGTGTGGCTGGATTGGGTATACGCAGCCCTCACCCCGCCAAAAATCAGCGCAGCCCCCACAAGCGGCCCAATCCAGATTCGCGTTGCCCCTATTCCCGTAGCCCCTGCCATCCGGACGAACCTCTGCTTTCGGCAGATTATGGGGGAAAAACACCAAGGATGCGGCGCCGTCTGCGCTCTGGCGGCGAATCCGGCTTCGGACCGCAGCGGCAGTGCCGGTTGCAAGCCCATCAGCAACGTCCTGAATGCATCCCAGTGAAGTTGGAAGTGATTTTATGCCCCATCTTTGCGATTGAAAAGTAATCTGCATCACATTTGCACAAATTCTTTGGGTCAGGGCGCTGGAACCCGGGCGGTGTGCCGGTTTCCGCGCGCCGGGCGAGATGTGTGTGGGGGTCAGTTCGAGGACGTGGACGCAAACCCCGGAATCTTCCGTATCTTGCGTTTTGTCCCGCTGCCGTAGTCTGGGAGGAGCGGTCGTTTACGGCGGTTCTCCGATTTCTAATAGAGTGCGAGGGGTGGGCGATGCAGCGTCTACTTCTACCTCAGTGGGCAGAAAATCGCTGCCGAGGGCCCCGGTTGAGGAAAACGCTGCGTGATGAGGGCGCTCTGCTCTACACCAATCGGAGACTGCTATAGAAGGAGTTGCAATGTCAGCTCTTCGCCAATCCGGGTTTAGCTCCTACGATGACGCGAATTTTGTTCGCAATGCTGTAAATGATGGCCGGCACCGCGAAGCGGTCGGTGGCATGTGGGACGAGATGGGATCCTTGCAGGCCGAATTCCTGAGAACGCAAGGCTTGCTTCCACATCATGCCCTCGTCGATGTAGGCGCCGGGGCATTTCGCGCCGGCGTGAAGCTGATCTCCTATCTCGACCCAGGCAATTATTATGCGATCGACCTGGCAGCCGAATTTCTGGAGGCCGGCTACAAACGGGAGATTGAGCCTGCGGGGTTGGCGGAGCGGTTTCCTCGCCGGAACTTCGCCGCTACCGGGGCGTTTGATCTTTCTAGCTTTCAACGCCGCTTCGATTTCGGCATCGCCCAGTCGGTTTTTACGCACATGCCCATCGAACGGCTAAGTCTCTGCCTGCCGGCGATTCAGCCGTATTTCAATGCCGGCGGCAAATTCTTTGCCACGGTATTCCTGGTTCCGGAGGGAAAGGCCCGCAAGAGGTTCAAGCAGTTGCCGGGGGGCGTCGTCACGGCGCCTGATCGCGACCCGTTTCATACCACGCTTACGGCTCTCCACGCGGTGGCATCGCAAGCGGACGGCTGGCGTATGTCGGTAATTGGTAACTGGAACCATCCGCGGAATCAGCAAATGGTGCTCTTCACTCGGTTATAGCTCGCATCTGCCGGGCGGCCTAAGCGCCGGTAGCAGTGCGGCCCTGTTAAGAACGAAATGAACCTGAAACAACTGGGGCAGGGCAATGGTATGAAGGGAATCTCTCCTCGTCATGCGTTCGCTGCGCACCTCAGGGGCGCTAGCGTGTGTTTCATAATTGGCGGTTGTGGCAGCCCAAACTCCTGGGCCACAGCTTGGTGCTGGCATGGGATGCGCTGCCTCTGGGACGGAGATCAATCTCCGCATCGGGCAGTTCGATAGACTGAAGTTGCGGCGCTTCCAGCAGGGCCGCGTCTCTGCGCAAGCTGGCGTTCGCTCAGGGCCAGCCCGAAGGGTGCATGATTGCTGTTTCGGATTGCGGATGTTCATCGACGAAGCCAAAATTCGCGTGAAGGCCGGCGACGGCGGCAACGGCTGCATGGCCTTCCGCCGCGAAAAGTTCGTGCCCCGCGGAGGCCCATCAGGCGGCGACGGCGGGCGCGGCGGCGACGTGATTATGGAATCGAGCGAGCGCCACAACACGCTGATTCACTTTCGCTACAACCCCGAGCACAAGGCGCAGCGCGGCGAACACGGCATGGGTTCGAACTGCACCGGCCAGGATGGCCGCTCCATTACCCTGCAAGTGCCGGTCGGCACAGCCCTTTACGACGCCGAGACCGGCGAGCTGGTCCACGATTTCCGGGCGCCGGACGAGCGCATCGTCATCGCCAAGGGCGGGCGCGGCGGACGCGGCAACCAGCACTTCGCCACGCCTACCCACCAGGCGCCGCGCGAGCACGAGCTGGGCCGTCCCGGCGAGGAGCGTACCTACCGGCTGGAACTAAAGCTGCTGGCCGACGTGGGACTGGTCGGCTTTCCCAACGCGGGCAAGTCCACGCTCATCTCGCGCATCTCCGCCGCGCGGCCGAAGATCGCCGATTACCCATTCACGACGCTGGAGCCGATCCTGGGCGTGGTGACGGTGGGCGAAGAGCCGGAGCAGGAATCCTACGTGGTGGCCGACGTACCGGGACTGATCGAGGGTGCGCACTTAGGTTCCGGATTGGGGACGCAGTTTCTGCGCCACATCGAGCGCACCCGGCTGCTGGTTCACCTGGTCGATGTTTCAGACGCCTCCGGCCGGCCCGGCGCGGTCGAGGACTTCAAAGTGATCAACCATGAGTTGGCCAGCTTCGGCAACGGATTGGCCGAGAAACCGATGATCGTGGCGGCCGCCAAGATCGACGTGGCCAACCCGGAGAAGTTGAAAAAGCTGGCTGCCTACGCCCGCCGGCGCAAGTTGGAGTTCCACGCCATCTCTGCGGTTACAGGGGAGGGAATTGAGGATTTGAAGTGGTCGCTGGCCCGGCGCCTGCGCCGCCGTCCCGCGGAAGCCCTCGCTGCCCGCGCGTAGGCCGCAGAGTTCGCCGGGCGTGCCCGGCAACCGCAACGCGGCTCGTGCTGGTCCGGGGAGTTGGAGATACATCTGGATGCAGGACCGTTCCGGTCCCGGAAGCTCTCAATGCCCGAAACCAATTTACAAGCCCGCATCGTTTTGACTACCGCAGCCAACTCCGAAGAGGCCAGGCGCATAGCGCGCACGCTGGTGGAGGAGCGTCTGGCCGCCTGTGTTACGCTCCTGCCCGCGGAGTCGATCTACCGCTGGGAGGGAGGGATCGAGTCAGCTGCTGAAACCCTGCTGTTGCTCAAGACGAGCCTCGACCGGCTGCCTGCCCTGGAGGCGCGGCTGCACCAGTTGCATAGTTATGAGACGCCCGAGTTCCTGGTTCTTGCCGTGGAGTCCGGCAGCCATGCTTACCTCGGCTGGCTGCACGCCAGCCTGCGCGAATGAAGAAGGCGGGAGAAACTAGTAGTGGGCGTGCAGTCTGGTATTCTTGGAAGTTCGCTGCTATGCGCTGGTTGATGATCGTCTTTGCCGTCTCGCTCGTGGCGCTGCTTGTGGCAGCCGCAGGCGTAGCGCGCCACATCCTGGTGCAGCACGCCAAACATCGTCGCGGGGAACATGCACGCCTGGATGCCTCGCAGGAAAGCGACTTGGAAGTGGATATCTAAACACCGCATGAACGAAATACGCGCGAAGCGAAGCACAAGGAATGCTGATGAGCAAAAATCTCACTGTACCGCTGGCCTCTGAGCCGATCTCCACAGCCGTGCCTGCAACCTGGCTGCGCAGCGCCGGCATCGTGTTAGCCGGCAGCGCGCTGGTGGCTGCCTGCGCGCACGTGGCGCTGCCCCTCGATTTCACCCCCGTGCCCCTCACCATGCAGATCTTTGCGGTGTTGCTGCTGGGCCTGCTGCTCACGCCGCGACTGGCGGGAGTGACGCTGGCCGCCTACGTGGCCGAGGGTGCGCTGGGACTGCCGGTCTTTGCTCCCGGCACCATGGGGTCCGGCGGTGTGATGCATCTCTTTGGGCCTACCGGCGGCTATCTGCTTTGCTACCCGGCAGCCGCCGCGATGGTTTCCTGGCTCTGGCGCCGCCCCCGGCGCAGCTTTGCCGCGGCCATGTTCAGTGCTGCCGCAGGTGATCTGGCGATCCTGGCCTGCGGCGCTCTGTGGCTGGCCGCTTTCACCCATCTTTCAGCTTTGCCGTCGATTACGCTTGCCGTGCTGCCCTTTTTGCCCGGCGATGCGCTTCAGATAGCCGCGGCCGCCGCAGTGGCCGTAGGCTGGTTGCGGCTGCGCCGCCGCGCAGTTTACGGCATTTTCGGAAATACTGGGAACGATTGAGAGCCGTGAAAGCGGATTTTCTTGAGGAAAAAATCCACACCTCAGGAGCGGTTTCGGTCTATACCTTTTCCGAAAATGCTATAGCCGCCGGCATTGTGTTTGCACTGCCGTTTCTTTTGAAAGGATGATTGCTCGCTGTGGTTATCTCCCCTTCTGACCCTGTTTCCGCTTCCGGCGTGACCGAAATTTCCGTCGCGCACAGCCCCGACTCCGACGATGCCTTCATGTTCTATGGCCTGGCTACTAACAAGGTTCGTGTGCCCGGCTACCGTTTCTCCCATACCCTCGCCGACATCGAGACCTTGAACCGCCGCGCTCAGGACGAGGCCTTTTACGATTTAACCGCTATCAGCTTCCACGCTTACCCCTACATCCAGAAGAACTACGCGCTAATGGGTTGCGGGGGCAGCGTGGGCGAGGGCTACGGCCCCATGGTCGTCGCCAGCCGCCCGCTCACGCCCGATGACCTGGGCCGCATCCGCGTAGCGGTTCCTGGCGCCATGACTACCGCATATCTGGCGCTAAAGATATTCAACCCGGCCATCGCCACCGTCACCGTGCCCTTCGACGAAATCATTCCCCAGATCATGGCCGGCAACTTCGACGCCGGGCTGATTATTCACGAGGGCCAGCTCACCTATAGTTCCAGCGGGCTTTACAAGGTGATCGACTTGGGCGCGTGGTGGCGCGAGACCACCGGCTTGGTGCTGCCCCTGGGCGGCAACGCCATCCGCCGCTCGCTGGGAGCCGAAGCGCACGCCATCCTCTCCAAGGCCCTGCGCGACTCCATCCACTATGCCCTGGAACACCGCGAGCAGGCGCTCGAATACGCCATGCAGTTCGCCCGCGACCTGGATGCAGTCATGGCCGGCCGTTTTGTGAGCATGTACGTGAACGAGCGCACGCTCGATTACGGGCCGGATGGCCGAGAAGCCATCCGCAAGTTGCTGGCCCTGGGCTTCGAGCGCGGCATCATCCCCATCGCGCCCGAGGTGGATTTCGTGGATTGACGGGAGATTTGCCGAAAGCGGCTGTGAGGCTGCCGGAACGGTTGCTGGCCGATGCGGGCGGCAGAAGCGGACGGCCGGGGCCATTTGGTACTTTTAGCGCAGCCGCCGAACCAAAGGTCATTGCCATAATCCAAAAGTTTCGCACCGATTTCTGAATTTTTTCTAATGTTGGCCGATGCATCCAGCAAGGAGGCACGACTGGATGTTCGCCAACAATCCTCCCACCTTTCTGCTTGCGTCGCCCGATCCCGCGCTTCTGGCCGCCGTTGAACCAGTGCTGCGCGAGACAGGAGCGCGCGTGGAGATTGTGCTTTCCGCCCAGGCGGCGCAGAACGCCATGACTGCGCCGAACCCTCCCGGACTGGCGCTGCTGGACGCCAATCTGCCCGGCATGGAGATGGAGCAATTGCTGGCCGAAGCCCGTGCCGGCGCTAACGGCCGGCGATTCCCAATTGTACTGATTTCGGACACTGTGACTCAGGGATGGATCGATCGCGCGGCCGAAGGCATGATCGACGATCTGATTCTGCGCGCCTCAGACCCCCTGTATTGGCATCTCCGGTTGGACACGGTGTTGCGCTCGCGCCGCCTGGAGCAGGAGATGGAGGCCCTCCGCGAAACTGCCATGCAGAACGCGCAGCGGGACAGGTTGACGGGCGTCTACAACCGCGAGGCGATGCTGGCCATGCTCTTCCGCGAAACCGACCGCGCGCAGCGGGCGAACAGCTCCCTGTGCTTGGTGCTCTTCGACATCGACGATTTTGGCCACTGGAACTCCCGCCTGGGCGTGGATGCCTGCGACGAGCTGCTCTGCCAGGTGGTCGCGCGTACCGAGCGGCTGCTGCGCAGCTACGACCTGCTGGCGCGGCCGGGGATGGACCAGTTTTTGGTGGCGCTGCCCGGTTGCAGCATGGCCAATGGGGCCCGTTTCGCTGAGCGGCTTCGCCTTGAGGCTTTCTCCTCGCCTTATCGCGTGGACGGCGAATCCATTCGTCTCTCCGCCTGCTTCGGCATCGCTTCCAGCAACGGACGCTCTCCCATCGTGGTGTTGCGCGAAGCCGAGCAGGCGCTGCAATGGGCCAAAGAGAACGGGCCGGAATCTATCCAATGTTTCGACGGGAAGGCGCGCCCCACCCCAGCCCCAGTAGTCTTTCTCTCTCCGGCTTCGGGCGACGAGCTGGTGGCGTGGTAGGGCAAGGCCGGCGGCTGCTCTTTTAAGAGAGACGCGGTTGAAGGCGCCGTTTTTGGCCGTCGGCTTCACGTATAATCCCACCATGTTTTCCCTTGAGGGGTTCTACGCACCGGCTTTTTGCCGGCGCTAGGCGGCAAAGGGACTGGCCGTGCCCACGCATCATGACGCGCAGACGTAAATTCTGGAATCGCATCACCGATGGCCTCGCTGTGAGCCAGTTGTGGAAGCAATTCCAGGCCGACGCGCGCCTGAGTTACCGGCTGTTTACCCAGGAAATCGACATGAAGCGCCGGCCGGGGACCGGCCGGGTGAGACATCTTTTCCGGATGGCGCGGCAGTTTTTCTGGGCCGTGGTGGACAAGCTCACGCCGGCCCGGCGGCTGCTGCTGGTGGCTGCGCTTCTCCTGCTGGCATTGAATGTGAACATCACCTGGGCAAGCGGCGCGCACCGCATGAGCAGGTTGTTGTTCATCGGTCCGCTGCCCGCGGGCACGTGGGGCGTATTGCTGCTGCTGATGGTGCTGCTGCTGGAGATAACCGACCGCGTGTTGATGAAACGCGATCTGCAGATCGCCAAAGAGATCCAAGCCTGGCTTCTGCCGCCGGCCGCCCCGCCGGTGCCCGGCCTTGAGATCGCGTTCGCCACTCGCGCCGCCAATACCGTGGCCGGGGATTACTACGACGTTTTCCCGCGCGCCATTTCGCCGCCGGGCGAAAGCAGGTACCTAATCGGCATCGCCGACGTAGCCGGCAAGAGTGTGCCCGCGGCCATGCTGATGGCTACCTTCCAAGCCAGCCTGAAGACGCTCGCCGCCACCCCGAGTTCGCTGACGGATCTGGCCGGCCGCATGAACAATTACGCATGCGGCAACAGCCAGAATGGCCGCCGCTTCACGACCACATTCATCGCCGAGTACGACCCGGCGACCCGGGGCTTGACTTACGTCAACGCCGGGCACAACCCGCCTATCCTCCGCCGCCAGTCAGGGACCATTGAGCGCCTGCAGGCAGGCGGCATTCCGCTGGGCATCCGCCCCGGCGCCGGCTACCAAGCGGGAGCGGTCACGCTGCAATGCGGCGATTGGCTGGTCATCTTCACCGATGGCGTGACCGAAGCCGAAAACGCCCGCGCCGAAGAGTATGGCGAAGCGCGCCTGCTGACGGTGCTGAACTTCAACCTGGCGGCGCCTCCGCAAGCGTTGTTGAATGCCATTCTGGTGGACATCGATCGCTTTGCCGGCAACGCCCCGCAGCACGATGACATTACCCTCATGCTGCTCAAGGCCAGCTAGGTCGATTGAACTCCCGGCTCAAGGCCCAAAAACTCCTGGAACACTTCGTTCGACAAGAGCCTTCCTCTTGCGGTCAGGCGCACGGTTTCGCCATCGAAGGCGAGCAGTCCATCCTCGGCCAGCCGCGCTGTCACGTTCATCGCCGGAGCAACCATCGCGCTTCCAAACTCTTGCTCCAGCGCGGCCACGCGCACGCCGACATTCAGCCGCAACCCCAGAAACCATGCCTCCTCGTGCTGCCGCTCCGGCGAAAGCCACTCCGTCTCTGCAAGTTCTGCGCCCCCAAGGTAAGCCTTTAAGTCGCTCGTGGTGGCCGCGCGCAACACGGCGCCCGGCCCGGCTCGCTCCGTTCCGTAGAACGAAGAGTCTGCCCCATGAAAGGCGAGCATGGAGGAGGCGTCCAACCCCACGCCCAGATACGGCCGCCGAAGCCAATAGCGGAGATTGTGCCGGGATTCAAAGCCGGGACGGCTGAAGTTGGAGATCTCATACGGACGCAGCCCAGCGCCTTCGAGACGCTCGACGGCCCTCGTGTACATCCGCGTAATCGCGTCGTCGCCAGGAACCAGCCCAGCGTAGTAGCGCGACCCACCGGCCAGCACTTCGCGGCCCAGCCGCGAATCCTCGTCGACCTCCAGCATATAAATACTGGCGTGGGGGACTCCGGCGTCCACCAAGGCCGTAAGCGATTCCTCCCACGAAGTGAAGGTCTGGCCAGCCAAGCCCGCGATCAGGTCCACGTTCAGGTTGGCGATTCCCGCCGCGCGCAGCCGTTGGAAGTCGCCCTCGACCGTAGAACGGGAGTGCAGCCGGCCGCTGGCCCGCGCCTCGCTATCGATAAAAGATTGCACACCCAGGCTGACGCGGTTCACGCCGCAGGCAGCCAGCGCCTCAAGCGTAGCGTCCGGCAACTGTCCGGGCGCGCACTCCACGGTGATTTCCGCGCCGGGATCGAGATCGAACTCTGCGCGTATGGACCCAAACAACTGCCGCAGCAACTCCGGTTCGAGCAAGCTGGGTGTTCCTCCGCCCAGGTAGACGGTATCCACCAGGCGCGGCAGCTCGACTCTCATCCGCGCAGCCCACGCCTGAGCGCCGGACAGGGCCTCTATCAGTTGCTTGACATAGCGCGTGTGTTCGGCGGCGGGATAGACGCCCGAGGCAAAGTTGCAATAGGTACACTTGGAGCGGCAGAAGGGAATGGAGAGGTAAAGACCAAGCGTGTTGCCGCCGCCGGCAGGCATAAAAAGATTGTTGCACGCGCCCCGCCGGCCTCCGCAGCGGGCAAACGGACTCAAACTTCATGTAATCATGAAGGCAAGGAGATCCGGCTTGAGGATTTGGCGCTATGCGGGCATCTTTCTTCTCATTCAACTGATTTTGTTTCTCGCCCATTGGTTCGTTTATCACACCTGGGTTGCCTTTTGGCCCCATCTCTGCCGCGCCGCCCGGCTGGGTTTGGGGGCAGCGATGCTTGTGCTGGCTTTCACTTTCGTCCCCGCTTCCTTGCTCAGCTTCCGCTTCTGCAATTCCGCCGTTGCATCCTTCTATAAATTTGCGGCCGTCTGGCTTGGGTTTCTGAACTATTTTTTCCTGGCTGCCTGCCTGAGCTGGCCGGCGTGGTATTTGGTGCGCGCTTTCGCCTCGTGGGCAGAGGCCGATGCAGCGCGTCCTTGGATCGCCGGAGTGTTTTTTGCCCTGGCAGCCGTCACCGGCCTCTACGGCCTGCTCAATGCCTGCCGGATTCGCGTGCGCCGCATCGCCGTCAATTTGCGCAACCTGCCTGAGTCATGGCGCGGCCGGAAAGCGATCGTCTTGAGCGACCTGCACCTGGGGCAGGTGAACGGTTTCAGGTTCTGCCGGCGCCTGACGGTTTTGGCCGCGCGTTTCAATCCCGATCTTGTTTTTCTCCCCGGCGATCTCTTCGACGGCGTCAAAGCCGGCTTCGACCGCTTGATCGCGCCCTTCAGGAACCTCGCTCCGCCCTTCGGCATCTACTTTTCCACCGGCAATCACGAGGGTTTCGGCGACACAAAAGCCATGATCGAAGCCATCCGCCGCGCAGGCATCCGGGTGCTGGCCAACGAATGCATTACCGTAGACGGCCTGCAAATCGCGGGCATTCCCGACAAGGACTCAGGCGATCCCGTCCGCATGCAAACCAGCCTCGACGAACTGCGGCTGGACCGAGCTCAGACCAGCATCCTGCTTCATCACGCGCCTGTCCGCCTGCGCATGGTGGAAGCCGCCTGCGTGAGCCTGCAGATTTCCGGCCACACCCACGGCGGGCAGTTTTTTCCCTTTACGTGGATTACGCGCCGCGTCTTTGGCAGCTTCACCTATGGAATGAACGAGTTTGGGGCGCTCAAGGTCTGCACGTCGAGCGGCGCCGGAACCTGGGGTCCACCCATGCGCGTGGGCAGTCAGCCGGAAGTGGTGCTCATCACATTTCAGTAGCTGGGACGTGTGCTATTTTTTTGTCAGGATACCCAACCCAGGAGAAATCTGCGATGAGTTCCGCATCTCTTGCACCCGCGTCTGCGCGAAGCGCCGTGGTCCGCACCCGACTGTCGGGAATCAGCCTGCTCACCAATCCCCGCCTCAACAAGGGGACGGCCTTCACTGAAGCGGAACGCGACGCCTTCGGCTTGCACGGCCTGCTGCCGCCCCATATTGGAACGCTCGAAGATCAACGCCAACGGCGCAAGATGGCCTTAGACAGCCAGTCGAAGCCGTTTGGCAAGTACGCCTGTATGCGCAATCTCCAGGACACCAATGAGACACTGTTCTACTCCCTGATCGCTCACAACATTGAGGAGTTGCTGCCCATCGTCTACACGCCAGTGGTCGGCGAGGGCTGCCAGCGATTTTCTGAGATATGGCACAGGCCGCGCGGTCTCTTCCTCAGCTATTCCAACAAGGACCGCATCGTGCAAATCCTCGACGAGGTTCGCTACGATAGCGTGCGCTGCATCGTGGTCAGCGACGGGGAGCGCATTCTGGGTATCGGCGATCAGGGCGCCGGCGGCATGGGCATTCCCATCGGCAAGATGGCGTTATACACCGCGCTGGGCGGCATCCCGCCGGAGCATTGCCTGCCCATACTGCTCGATGTGGGCACCGACAATCAGGCGCTTCTCGACAGTCCCTTCTACATCGGCTGGCAGCACCACCGCGTCCGCGGCCAGGAGTACGACGACTTTGTGGAAGCCTTCGTCAGCGCGGTGGAGCGCCGCTGGCCCCACATCCTGCTGCAATGGGAGGACTTTGCAGGCGTGAACGCGGCGCGCTTCCTGGCGCGCTACCGCGACCGGCTGTGCACCTTCAACGACGACATCCAGGGAACCGCGGCCGTCACCACGGCTACGCTGCTGGCCGCGGTTCACGCCACCGGCATTCCTCTCCGCGAACAGACCATCGCCATGTTCGGCGCCGGATCGGCCGGTATCGGCATCGTCGATTTGCTCGTCGCGGCCATGCAACAGGAGGGACTGAGCGAAGCGCAGGCGCGGGCGCGCGTCTATGCCTTCAACCGTTACGGTTTGCTCGTCGAGGGCTGCCAAGGCATTCGCCCCGGCCAGGATAGGCTGCTGCGCAGGCGCGCCGACGTGGCGGGATGGAAGCTCACAGGAGAGGCCGCTTCGGGAGGCGCAATTTCTCTCTACGACGTGGTGCGCAATGCCGGCATCACCGTGCTGGTCGGGGTCAGCGCCCAGCCGGGAACGTTCACCGAGGAGGTTGTGCGCGAGATGGCCAGCCACACGCCACATCCGGTCATCTTTCCGCTCTCCAACCCCACCTCGAAATCCGAGGCCACGCCCGCCGATCTGATGCGTTGGACTGAGGGGCGGGCGATCGTGGGCACCGGCAGTCCGTTTCCTCCCGTCGAGGTCAACGGCAAGCTCATCCGCATCTCGCAGATCAACAACTCCTACATCTTTCCCGGCCTGGCCCTGGGCATTCTTGTCTCCCAGGCCAGGCGGGTTACTGACGCCATGATTATGGCCGCAGCCAAAGCCCTGGCGGCGCTGTCGCCGGCGCGCGCGGACCGGGATGCCCCGCTGCTGCCTCCTATCGCCGAGGCCCGCAAGATCAGCCTGGTGGTGGCCAAAGCCGTCGCGCTTCAGGCCATCGCCGGCGGCGTGGCCGATGCCGCTCAGCAAGCCACGCTGGAGGAGGATATCCGCGCTTATGTGTGGGAGCCGGTGTACGACCTCTACGAACGCATCTATTGATTCTGGTGCGTGATCCCGGCGCGAGTTACGCTGCGCGCAGCCCGCGCCGTCGAGCACCCGTTGAAATGCGTTAGACTTTCTGAAACGGATGCAAGCGCTGATTGAAAACCTCGTAAAACTCCAGGCCATCGAACTCGACCGCGCCCGCCTGGCCCAGGAAGCGCGCGCGCTGCCCGCCGAAACCGCCCAGGCCGAAGCCGCGCTCGCTGCCGCCGAGCGCAGAGCCGCCGACGCCTCAGCCGCTCTGAACCGCGAGGATGTGCTCCGCACCCGTCTGGAACGCGAGATCGAAGCCCACCGCCAGAAGGCCGCGCGCTTCCGCGTCCAGCTCGACTCTGTAAAAACTCCCGCCCAGGCTGAAGCCATTGAGCACGAAATCCAATTTGCCGCTATGGAAACCGGGCGGCTTGAAAATGAGGAGTATGCAAGCCTGGAGCGCACGGAGACGCAAGAGGCTGCGCTGGCCGAGGCCCGATCCCAGGTGGAGCTATTGGCGGCCAGCCTGGAAGCCATCCGCGCCCGTGTCAATGTCCGCCGGCAGGAGCTGGATGCGCAGATGGCGATGCTCGACGCCAGCCGCGAAGCCGTTCGGAAGCTCATCGAGCCCGACTGGTTGGAACGCTTCGACCGCCTGGCCGCCGCGCGCGGCACCGGCATCGCCCTGGCCGAAAACCAGCAGTGTACCGGCTGCCGGATGGGCCTGCGTCCGCAAACCTGGAACGAGCTGCGCGAGGGTAAATTGCTGGCCTGCGACAGTTGCAGCCGCCTGCTCTACTGGGACCCGGCCATGGCGCCCGCCCCCAAGCCACCGCAGCCTGCGGCCATCCCCGGCGCCGGCCGGGCCGTTCGCAAGCCGCATCAGGCCGGCGGCTGATTCCTCCAATCGCGCACCCCGGCAAGGCTGGCCGTAGCCTATCCGCGCGTTGACGAATGCGGTTAAAGCGAAGGTTCCTGCCGCGCTCCTTGGCCCGCTTTTTCCCCGCGATTTTCTTCGTGGTATTCCATCTCGGTGTTGATGGCCCAGAGGTTGTCCTTGGCAGCCACACCGTTCACGATGTTATCGACGGCGGTCATGGCGGTCAGCATGGAATGGTCCTGATTGTTGTACTTGTGCATACCGTTGCGGCCGATTAGGAAGAGATTTTCGAAGCGATCCATGTAGCGGCGGATCACGTCAAAGCGCGCGTAGCTGCCGAAGTAGGCAGGGTAGGTCTTGGGAACGCGCACCACGTGCGAGTCTTCCACATCCTCTGCCTTCACAAGGCCGATGCGAGCTGCTTCCTCAATGGCCAGCCGGGTCATCTCTTCGTCGGAGAGCTTCCAGAGAGAATCGGTTTCGTTACAGAAGTATTCGAGGCCGATCCAGATCTTTTCCGGGTCCTGAACCAGCCAGGGGCTCCAGTTGTTGAAGATTTGCAGTCGGCCCACGATCACGTCCGGCTCCTGAATATAAATCCAGTTGTCCTTGAGGGGCGAGCCATCCTCCTCGGCGGCGGTGAGCTTGCGGGCCAGCAGGCCCACAGTGATGAAGTCCCGGTACATGAGCCCCTCGCTGACCTCAACCACTTCCTTGGGCGCTGGGCAGGAAAGGCTGCGCACCAGGTCGCGCACCGGCATGGTGGAGAAGAAGTAATCGCCCGAGTAAACGCTGAGCTCGCCCGCTGGGCTAACGCCCTCGACCGCGATGACCCTGTTCCCCTCGACACGAACGCGGTCGATGGAGACCCCCATGTGGATTTCGCCGCCGCCGGCACGGACCAGTCCGGCTACATGCTCCCAAAGCTGGCCGGGACCGAGTTTGGGGTAGAGAAATTTTTCGATGAGCGAGGTCTCGGTCTGTTTTTGCGCGATGCCGCCGGAGCGGCCGGGCGCAAAGGTCTTGCGCAGAAAATGCCTGGCTACGGCTTTGAGCGAGAGGCCCTTGATGCGCTGTGCGCCCCACTCGGCGCTGATTTCATTGCATGGCACTCCCCAGACCTTCTCGGTGTACGGCTTAAAGAAGGTGAGGTAGATCTGGCGGCCGAAGCGGTGGATGAGAAAATCTTCGAGCGAGTGCTCCTCGCGCTGGGGCAGCAGCACGGAGCGCAGATAGCTGAGGCCGCAGCGGAGGGTGCGGACTGCGCCCAATTTTCTGAGCGTACCTGCGGTCAGGCGGATGGGATAGTCGAAGAAGCGGCGCAGAAAGTAGATGCGGCTTTTACGCCTGCGCACCAGCATCACCAGGTCTTCCGTTTGTGGGTCCGGACCGCACGGCGACGCCGGGACCTCGCGCTCCTGTCCCTGGTAGCGAAGACGGCTGCTCTGGCCGTCCTCGCCTTGGCCGGCCTCGATGGGCATCATCTCCAACCACCACTGCATCACGCGGTCCGACTTCGAGAAAAAGCGGTGGCCGCCGATGTCCATGCGGTTGCCCTTGTAGCAGACGGTGCGCGCAAGGCCGCCGATCTCCTGGCCTGCTTCGATCACGATGGGCTTGATCCCCGTGCGCCGCTGGAGTTCAATGGCCGCGGTCAGCCCCGCTGGACCGGCCCCGATGATGATCGCCGTACCCTGCTTCATGAGCTTTGCAGGTTCTATTCTCAGACAGGCGCGTGCGGGCCCTCAAAAAAGCCGTCTGAGCAGGGCCGCAGCTATCGTGCCGGCGGCCAGCCGGTCAATCCGCCAGCACTTTGCAGCGTGGGCTCGCTGATAGCCTGCGCGGCCTTCGCGCCAATACACGACAGGGCCGGGAGAACCCCAGCCCTGTCATGGTGCTTGCTAGATTCTGCCGGAATCCGGCCGATTGGGTTTAGAGAGGCTGTACGTCGGCAGCCTGCCAGCCCTTGGGACCCTTCACGACGTTGAACTGCACGGCTTGACCTTCCTGCAAACTCTTGAAACCACTTGAGTTGATTGCAGAGTAATGCACGAAGACATCTTCGCCGTTCTGGCGCGAAATAAAGCCGAAGCCCTTCGCGTCATTGAACCACTTCACGGTACCTTGTTCCATACTTGATTGAATTTCCTAATGTGAATTGCGCTGGAGGAATCGGAGCGAACACTGGCAGAATCTTCCTTGGTTGGGCGAGTACTGCTCACGCCCGGTTCGTTTCTAACGCTGAACATAGTGTATCATTTCCGCCGAAAAGGAACGCATAAAAAAGAGGTTACACCGGCCGGTTAGAGGAGCCGTGGGTTTCGTTTTGGGACGGGTTGCTCTATAATCTGTTGAAAATGAACGGTTTGCCTCAGCAAACTGGGTCTGCTCCGTTCCTTATCCCCATCGAGCAGTTCCCCGGCTACCCGCTCCCAGCTGCCGGAAGCACTCCACGGAAGCCTTCGCACGGGCCGGGATTAGCTCCCGCGCTGCGCTTATACTGGGAGTCATCTTCATGACCCGCGATCCTGTTCCCGGCTTGCTGTCCCGCGCCACGGAGCTGCTGGAGGCGGAGTTCGCGGCCTTGCCGGAGTTTGAGCCTGCGGCTGATGTGGAGGCGATGGCGCGGGTGCTGGAAGCTACAGCTCACAGGCTGGGCGACAATTACCCCTATTTCCATCCCCTGTATGCCGGGCAGATGCTCAAGCCGCCGCATCCGGTGGCGCGGGCCGCCTACGCGCTGGCCATGAAGATCAATCCCAACAACCACGCCCGCGACGGCGGCCGGGCCAGCTCGGAGATGGAGGTGGAGGCTGTGCGGGAGATCGCCGGCATGTTTGGCTGGAGTGAATTTCTCGGCCACCTGACCTCGAGCGGCACCCTCGCCAACCTGGAGGCGTTGTGGATTGCCAACCAACTGAAGCCGGGCCGGAAAATCGTGGGTTCGGAGCAGGCGCATTACACCCACCGCCGCATCTCCTCCGTGCTCAAGCTGGAGTACGCGGAGGTTCTCGCCGACAGTTGCGGGCGCATGGACCTTGACGCTCTGGAAGCTGAGTTGCGCCGCGGCGATGTGGGCGCGGTCGTGGCGACGCTGGGCACCACGGCCATCGGCGCCGTGGACCCGCTGGACGAGATTCTCGCGCTGCGCGAGCGGTACGGCTTCCGTGTTCACGTGGATGCGGCCTACGGCGGCTACTTCGGCCTGATCGCCGAATCCCTGGATGAGCCGGCGCGGCGCGCCTACGCGGCCATCCCCCAGGCCGACTCCATCGCCATCGATCCTCACAAGCACGGACTGCAACCGTATGGATGCGGCTGTATTCTGTTCCGCGATCCGGCGGTAGGACGGTTTTACAAGCACGATTCGCCGTACACCTATTTCACCTCGCAGCAGTTGCACCTCGGCGAGATCAGTCTGGAGTGCTCGCGCGCCGGCGCGGCGGCCGTGGCGCTGTGGGCGACGCAGAAGCTGCTCCCGCTCGTCCCTCATGGCGAATTTGCCCGCGGGCTGGCGCGCGGCCGCGCGGCGGCTCTCGAACTGGACCGGCGGCTGCGCCAGGACGTGCGCTTCCAGCCCTTGGCGGCGGGAGGACCGGAACTGGACATCGTGGTGTGGGCGCCATGGCATGGAGCAGACCTTCGGGATGCATCGTTGACGGCGCAAAAAGTCTTCGACGCCTGCGCCGCGCGCAATCTCCACCTGGCTCTTGTACAATTGCCGCATTCTTGGTTTTTGCCCAATGGCCAGGCAGCAGGTGCACAGGCGTCAGGTAGGATGACGTGTCTGCGTTCCGTGCTGATGAAGCCGGAGCACGAAGCCTGGCTGAACGAGATTTGGGAGCGGCTGACCGCGGCCTGCGCTTAAATCATGAGAAAACAGACGGGATCGAAGAAGAGTGGGGGAGAGATCCCAGAGAAGAAGTATGCTCATTTCGCTTCGAGGTGGCTATTCTACATGCATGATCCAGTTGCTTTCCGTTCGCTGCACCGCGCCCGCTTCCACGCCGAGCCGGCCGTCTTCGCCGCGCCTGGCCGCGTGAACCTGATCGGCGAGCACACCGACTATGCTGAAGGCTTTGTGATGCCCGCAGCCATCGATTTCGCCACCCTGGCCGGCGTCTCGCCGCGCACGGACGGCAAGATCGCGATCTACTCCGAAAACTACGGCGAAGAGCGCAGCTTCGAGGCCGCCGCGCTGCCTGCCCAGGCAAACCATCATTGGAGCGATTACCCGATCGGCGTGGTCAAGGTCCTGGCCGGGGAGGGCCACCGGATTCCGGGCTTCAGCCTGAGCCTGTGGAGCGATGTGCCTCTCAGTGCGGGGCTTTCCAGCTCCGCTGCGCTGGTGGTCTCCACGGCGCTGGCCGTCGAGTCGCTCACCGGGGCCAGCTATCCGGGGCCGGTGGTGGCGCGGCTCTGCCAGCGCGCGGAGAACGAGTTTGTGGGCGCCAACTGCGGCATCATGGACCAGTTTGTCTCTGCCAACGGCGCCCAGGACCACGCGCTGCTGCTCGATTGCCGCGACCTGAGCTTCCGGCTGGCGCCGATTCCTCCCCATGTAGCCCTGGTCATTGCCAACACCATGGTCAAGCATTCGGTGGCGGGAGGCGGCTACAAGAGCAGGCGCGCCGAAGTGGAGGCCGCCTGCGCGGTCATCGCCCGCCACCGGCCGGGCGTGAAGTTCCTCCGCGACGCTACCCTCGATGATCTGGACAAGTGGGGCCGCGAGATGGAACCTAAATCGCTGATGCGCGCGCGCCACATCATCAGTGAGAACCTGCGCACGGTGGCGGCCAGCGAGGCGCTGCTCAGGGGCGATCTGGAGGAGCTGGGGCGGCTGATGGCCGAGGCGCACGCGAGCTACAGCCGGGACTTCGAGGCCAGTTGCGTGGAGGCCGACGCCATGGTGGAACTGGCGCAAGATCTGCCGGGCCTGATCGGAGCACGGCTCACCGGCGGCGGCTTTGGCGGTTGCACCGTCAACCTGGTGGAGCAGGCGCAGGCAGCGGCGTTCTCCGAGGCTTTGGGCGCCCGTTACACGGCCCAGTTCGGCATGGTTCCGCAGATTTACATCTGCCACGCCTCTGGCGGCGCGCATCGGCTGGATTAAAAGCCGGTTCGAGCGAGTTAGAAAATGTGCATAATGTTCGCTCGCTGCCGCGGGAATGAATCGCTTTGCGAAGGCGCATTGAGAGCCTCTGCCCAGCTACCCTTTACTGCCGAAAAGAGTTAGGTGCATCTAAAAAATCATGAAGACGTTCTTTGTTAAAATCGGATGTTGTTTTGCCCATCGAAACGGGGCGGACAGCATATGCCCGGTTTAGCCTCCTTTCGGATTGTGCTCCTCCATGTTCGCTTTGCCGGTTGAGAGCGCCAGAACGATATAAAAACTATGCCGACAACATCGTCGAAACCGTTCAGCTACGAAGCGTTGCCCGGCTCCGGCCAGGTTGCTTACTTTTCCATGGAAATTGCGATTCATCCTTCCATGCCCACCTATTCGGGCGGACTGGGCGTGCTGGCCGGCGACACGCTGCGCTCCGCCGCTGACTTGGGCATTCCTCTGGCGGCCTTCACGCTTTTGCACCGCAAGGGATACTTCCAGCAGCACTTGGATCCGGACGGCGTGCAGACCGAGGAGGTGCAGCCCTGGAATCCGGCCGATTTCTGCACCGAAGAGCCGGCGCGAATTACGGTCTCTATCGAGGATCGCGTGGTGACCGTGCGCGCCTGGCGGTATGACCTGGAGGGCCGCTTCGGGCACGTGGTGCCCGTCTACCTGCTCGATACGGATTTGGATGGCAACTCGGGATGGGACCGCGGCCTGACGGATCATCTCTACGGCGGCGACACCAACTACCGGCTGCAGCAGGAGATCGTGCTGGGCATGGGCGGCGTGCGCATGATTCACGCCCTGGGCCTGAATGTGAACGTCTACCACATGAACGAGGGCCACGCGGCGCTGCTGACGCTGGCGCTGCTGGAGAGCCAGGTGGGAGGCGGACCGCTGGGCGCGGCCACTAAGGCGGACATCGAGCAGGTGCGCCGCAAGTGCGTCTTCACCACCCACACCCCGGTGCCCGCCGGCCACGACCGCTTTTCCACCGAGCAAGCGATTCGCATCCTGGGCGGCGAGCGCACCGCGCGCTTGGAAAAGCTGGGCTGCTTTCGCGATGGCCTGCTGAACATGACCCTGCTGGCTCTGTGCTTTTCGCGTTACGCCAACGGCGTGGCCCTCCAGCACGGCAAGGTTTCGCGGCAGATGTTCCCTGAGTTCACCATCGATACCATTACGAACGGCGTACACGCGGCCACCTGGATGTCGGCGCCCGTCCAGCGGATGATGGACGAGCACATTCCCGCCTGGCGGCGCGATCATCTCTGCCTGCGTAATGCCATTGAGCTTCCTGAATCTGAGGTTTTAGCCGCCCACGCCCGCGCTAAAGATGAATTGCTGTCCGAGGTTGCCTCGTGCGCCGGTGTGGTGCTAAATCCCAAGGCTCTGACTCTGGGCTTTGCCCGCCGCGCCGCCACCTATAAGCGCGCCACCCTGCTCTTCACCGATCCCGAACGGCTCAAAAAGATCGCCGTTGCGGCTGGTGGCCTGCAAATTCTTTACGCCGGCAAGGCTCATCCCCAGGACGAACCGGGCAAGGCGCTTATCCGTCAGGTGATCGAGGAAGCCGCCCGGCTCTCCAATGATGCGCTGCGCATTGTGTACCTCGAAAACTACGCCTGGGACCTGGGCGCCCTGCTCACCGCCGGCGTGGATGTGTGGGTGAACACGCCCCGCCGGCCCTACGAAGCCTCCGGCACCAGTGGCATGAAGGCGGCTATGAACGGCGTGCCCAGCCTCTCCATCCTCGATGGCTGGTGGATCGAAGGCTGTATCGAGGGCGTCACAGGATGGGCCATCGAGGACGGCGCCAACGATCAGGAGGAAGCCAACTCCCTCTACGCCAAGCTGGAAAGCGCCGTCGTTCCCCTTTATCTCGCTCCGCCGGAGCGATGGGCGCGGCTGATGCGCACTACCTTGGCCTTTAACGGCTCGTACTTCAACACCAACCGCATGGTCAAGCAGTACACCCGCAGCGCCTACTATCCGGTAAGCCTGCTGGAGCGCGCCAAGGTAGAAGAAGAAGTGTACGTTGACTAAAGAAAGATGAGATACGCCAGGTCTGTCTGCAAGATGGAGTGTTCTTTCTGGCCCAAATTTCTCTCGTCGATCCGGCCGTCCACAAACTCGCGATCGGGATCCAACTGGTGCGCAGGGATTCGCACACCATCAGGAGATCATCCCGCTTGGGCATTGTGGTCAGGCGCCGGTCATCCTCCAATCCTCTGTAGACGGCCAGGATTCTACGGCTGCGATTGCCGCGCCTGGGGCGAATCGCCGCGCAGGCAGCCGTTTGTAGCGATGCAATTGCCGGTCATTGCACCTGCGGCATCAGGTATCTCTCAAAGTGGGCGAGGATGCGGCGGTAGAGTGCAACGCGCGCCGCGGGACCGCGAATAGAGTGGGTTTTTCCAGGGAAGATCTGCAAGTTGTAGGCAATGCCAGCATTGAGCAACTGCTGGATAAATTGCACGGTGTTTCCAATGTGTACGTTGTCGTCGCCGGTTCCGATCGCCAGCAGCAGGCGGCCTTTCAAGTTGGCTGCAGAATTGACTACGGAATCGACGCGGTAAGCGCCGGGATCGTCCGCGGGCGTGCCCAGGTAGCGTTCGGTATAGATGGAGTCGTAGTCAAGCCAGTTGGTGACCGGGGCCACCGCAACTCCGGCGCGGAAGCGGCTGGAGTGGGTCATGGCGTAGAGCGTAAAAGTGCCTCCCCAGCTCCAGCCCCACCACCCCAATCGCTTGGGATCGAGCTGCGGATAATGGGCCAAAGCGTAGTTGAGCACCGTCATCTGGTCCTGAAACTGGACGGGGCCGAAGTTGTGATAGGCAGCCTGCGCAAAGGCGCGTCCGCGACCCGCCATCCCGCGATTGTCGGCATGCAGCACGGCGAAACCGTGCCCGGCCAGAAGCTCATCGAAGAGCAGATCATAACTCCATTGATCGACTACGGATTGTTCGCCAGGGCCGCCGTAAGGGTTGAGGATGAGCGGCACGCTGGCCGGGTCCGTCGCACCCGCGGGCAACAGCAGCGTGGCGTAAAGCGTGGTTCCGTCGCGCGCCTTCACCTCGAGCTGCTGGGGCGCGCGCAGATGGTAGGGATCGAGAGCGTGAGTTTGCCAAAAAACGCGGCACTTGCCCACAGCCTGGCAAAGACTCAGGGTGGGCGGATGGAGACGGTCTGAATACTGGTCAATGAAGGCGCCGCCCACAGGCGCAAAGTTGCCCACGTGGAAGCCTGCGCCCGCGCTCAATTGCTTGCGCACGCCGTTGAAGCTTACCTGCCATAGCTGCTGCTCAATCGGATCGCCTTGATTGGAGGCATAGTCGATCCGCTTGTTTTCGGGATCAACCTTGTACACATCGCTCACCTCAAAGCCGCCCCTGGTGAGTTGCCGCACCTCTTTGGCAGGGGCCGACAGGGGTTTGTTCTTGTCGTAGCTGTAGAGATAAAGCTGATTGTGGCCGCTGGTCCAATCGCTGAGCACGATGTAACCCGCGCCCACGGATACGTCGTAGTTTTCATCCAGGAATTTATTGTCTTTGATCTCCAGCATCCGGCGCCCTCCGCCGCCATCGGCGGAAGCAAAATAGAGGTCGCGGCGTTTTTGATCGCGGCTGATGGTCTCAATCCACAAGGTCTTGCGGTCAACCCAGCCGAAGCGCGGAATGTAATCATCGCCGGGCCGGACCGGCAGTTCAATCCATCTGGTCCTGCCTCCTTTCGCGCTCACCACGCCCACCCGGACAGAGGGGTTGGGATCGCCGGGCTGCGGGTAGCGCTGGAAATCCACGCGGGGATGAACAGAGAGCCAGCCGACGAGAGGATAGCGTGGCACATTGGTTTCGTTCATCTGCAGATAAGCGACACGAGTCGAGTCCGGCGACCAGAAATAGTTGCTCTGAACATCTAATTCTTCTCCGTAGACCCAATCGACCTCGCCGTTGAGCACCACCTCCCCACTGCTGGCGGCCGCACTGGGGGTGGGAGCCAAATCGATCGTGGGGGTCAAGGGGTTGCGCAGATTCACCTCCATAAGACAGTGATTGCGAATAAACGAGATGTACTGGCCATTGGGAGAGAATTTGGGGTCGTCGCGGGCGCCGCCTCCGGAAAAGCCGACTTGAACGCCGGCGCCGCTGTGCAGGCCGTAATACCAGATACGGCCTGCGGAGTCGAACATGAGATGCGCCGAATCCGGCGCCCAGAAGTAAGTGCTCAGGTTATAGCGAGATCGAGTGGCGCGCACCAGTTCGGAGTCGCTGGCCTCATCCAGCACAGCCATTTTGGCGCGGCTCACCAGAACGTGCAGCCGTCCGGTGGTGAGATCGAGGCCGATGAGCTGGCCGCCGTCCAGGTAGGTCAGCTCCTTTCCGTTTGGCGACCATGCGAAATGCGCCGGCAGCGAACCCATCAGAGGTCCGTGCCCATAGATTTTCTCCACGGTCAGCGGCGTTTCCCGCGCTGTTTGCGCGGCCAGGGGACTGAGCGCAAAAAAGAAAACTAAGACAGCGGAAGGCAGCAGAATAGTGGCCCGGGCCAAAGGAAATTCCTCCTCGCATGGGATGCAGCCCTTCTTGCAGGCTGCCACGGGCAGGTACGGAATTCCAGCCAACTCAGTGTAAACCACGGAGATTGCGATTTTGCGTGCCCTGGGCGGACGGTGTATGTTGCGCACTATGCACTGGACAACCCCGGAAGAACGGCGCCGTCTGGGCCAGGCGCGGCGCAAGCAGGTGGGGCGGCAGCAGCACGGAGAATTGAATGTGAAGGCGCGTCCGTCGTCCTCTTTGGCGCTGGTGGAGCGGTCGTGCGCGGCCGCCTGCCGGCGCTGGTGAAGCTGAAATACGATCTGATGGCGGAGTCGCCCTTTGCCTACTTTCGCGGCGCTGCGGCGGTGATAGCCGCGGACCTGTCCGTGCTGCCCAGCACCGGCATTGTGAGCCAGCTCTGCGGCGACGCGCACGTGCGCAACCTGGGCGCCTATGCCGCGCCCGACGGCCGGCTGGTCTTCGATATCAGCGACTTCGACGAGACCATCCGCGGTCCCTTCGAGTGGGACCTGAAACGCATGGCGGCTTCGCTGGTGCTGATCGCGCGGGCCGTGGGCAGCGGGGCTGGGCATATCGATGAATTGGCGCGAGACGCAGTGGTAGCGTGCGTGGAGCGTTACGCCGCCGGGATGCGGGCCTTCGCGCGCATGCCGTACCTGGAAATGGCCCGCTTTCAAGTGCACCGCATCGGCGGGGCCCAGCCGGTACACGCGGCGCTGGTCAAGGCCGAGCGGGCTACGCCGCAGCACACGCTGGAGCAGTTTACCCAACCCGTGCGCGGCATGCCGGGGTCCCCACGGAGAGGTCTTCCTCCGTGGGGTGATAAGCCGGGGTCCCCACTGAAAGGTCGTCCTCCGTGGGGTGGTAAGCCGGGCGCGCCCCGCCGCTTCAAGGAGACGAAACCTACGTTGACCCGCGTCACCGGAGCGCGCGCTGCGGCCGTACTGGCCTCGCTGGGCCCCTACCGCGAGATGCTGGAACCCGAGCGGCAGCACCTGTTGTCCCTCTACCGTCCCGTGGACGTAGCCTTCAAGGTGGTGGGCGTAGGCGCCGTGGGTCTGCGCGACTATTGCGTCTACTTTGAAGGCAACGGCCCCGGCGACCCGCTGTTCCTCCAGATCAAAGAAGAGACCGCTTCGGCCTACGCGCCCTATCTGCCGGAAGCGCATCCGCCCCATCACAACGGCCGCCGTGTGGTCGAAGGCCAGCGGGCGATGCAGATGGAGTCCGACCCGCTCCTGGGCTGGACCCAGATGGGCGGACGGCAGTTCCTGGTGCGTCAGCTCAAAGATCACAAAGGCTCCATCGATCTGGAGGACCTCGCCGGGGACGGGCTGAAGGCTTACGCCGAGGTTTGCGGCGAATTGCTGGCCCGCGGCCACGCCCGTTCCGGAGACCCGCTCATCATCGCCGGGTACCTGGGCGCCGGCGGCGGCTTTGCCGAGGCGCTGGCCAAGTTCGGCGCGCTCTATGCCGTCCAGACGGAGAAGGACTGGGAAGAGCTGCGGCGGGCGCGAAAGACGAAAGCGCCGTAGCGCAGTGGACCTATTACTCAGCCAGCATCCATATCGGTTCTTAAACTCGGAACTGATTCGTTATTCAAAGGAAGCGTGATTTGCCTGGCGCGCTCTAATTTTGTACTTCCGCGAGCAGGGAAGTTTGTGACCAGCGCCTCAATCATGGGGTGACGGAGGTCCTCAGTCGAGCCAACATGATAGAAATGCTCCTTCGTAAAGATGCGGAATTTTTCTCCTCCCCATAGCTTATCCATCGACGAATTGCTCCGAAATTCGTTGCTGTGCCAACTGGATAAGACGAACTTGCATGGCAAGCTGGCCAGCTTCCGGCCAAGCTGCTTCTCGTCTTCCTGCGACCAACTGTTGAAGTAGTCTACGTGCCGCCCGGCATAGGGAGGATCAGCGTAGACGAGATCGCCCCGATTTAGGCCGGCAAAAGTCTCCGTGAATTCTGAAACACGGAATTTCCAATCAAAACGCGAGATAACCGAAGCAATCGCCAAAACCTGATTTGAGATCTTTGTGATATATGCAGCGCTGAAACGATCCGTCTTTCGGCAAAACGGGACGTTAAATCGTCCTCTTTTATTGAACCTCATTACTCCGTTAAAACAAGATCGATTGAGGAACAGAAAATCCATTGAGTTTGGGCTTGAATTGAAACGCTCTCGCACCGTGTAAAAGTGCTCTTCTCCTCTGGAGGAAAGAACTGCTCCCTCCTCTCTCAGATAATCTCTCACTACTAGGTGATCAATTTTCCCATTTTGAATGTCGCGATAGAAATTGATTATGTGAATGTTGGTATCACATAGTAATGCCTTCGGCGGCTGCAGATTGAGGGCCACTACACATGAGCCGCAGAATGGCTCGACCCACCTCTCAAATTCCAAGCCGCTCACTAAGTGCCGAATTTCATCTACCAGCTTCGTTTTGATGCCCTGACACTTGATCGGTGGCACCAATGGGCCAGATCTCATTCCTCTCCCTCCTCACGACCGGCTTCATCGCCGTTCGTAGCTTCGTCATCTCCTAGCCCCGCTATCTCGTCCTGATGATCGAGGAGTGTGCCGATGCCTCGCTGCTTGTAAGTCAAGTAGCTTGTGAGGTTCGTGTATGGCCTCTCTATCTCGAGCGCCTGCGCCATGTCTCTGGTCAGATAAAACATCCAGTAATCGTCATAAACTTCCTCGCCCAGCTTTTCGAACGGACCAGTTCCATTCAGCAACTCGTCTAGCTTCGTGACCGCCCCGATGTTCTTGGTGTTTCCGCTTCCAGGCCTCCATGACGCCACACGGTATTTTGGCTGCGCAAAAAACTGAAAGTTCTTAATGACAGACGGTATCTTATCCAGATCATCAAGGGCGAAGATTTTGCGTTCATCGAGCACATCATCGCATTTTGAATAAACTGCGCCAAGAACGAAGTGCCCCGAGTATTGCCCGTATGGGTAGAGAGTATTCTTATTGCTATCTCGCTTTCGAAAATATCCGGTGAAGGCTCCGAGCGTCATCCCATTCACACTGGAATCGTTCACCCGATAAGTGCTCTTGATGTCGACAGCGAATTTTCGACCTGAATCGTCGTGGATAAATGTGATGTCCGGATAGAAATTCTGATGTGGTGATAGTTCGAACCGCAGCCCATTAGCTTTCGCGAATTCTACGAACATTGGGAACAGCAGCAATTCGAGCACCTTGGAAGTGATCTTGGTGTCGACTGAGATCGTATAAATGCGCCGATACACATCGATAAACCCCTTGATAATCCACTCGCCTTCGTTCGTTGCGACAGCTTTGCCGAACGACCTGGCGTGAGTTTGCAGTCTTGCGAGAAAATCGGCGGGTGACATTGGGTTGAACACAACCTCAATCCGAAATTTACCATGAATGGGACAGGCCTGTTCCCGGATTCGAGCCGGGAACGGTTCGGTCTAATCCGGGATGGCGCGATCCCGAAACGGCCAAATGTCCTGAACATGAATCAGCCCGCATTCAATGCGTTCGACCACCCCGCCAGCCTCACCCGCAGCCACGCGCGCGCCCTGGCGCTTGAAGCGGGCTTTTCCGATGCCGGCCTTGTGGCGCTGCCTTACGCAGACGAGGCGCGGGACGCAAGCCGGTTTGAAGAGTGGGTGCGCGCGGGCCGCGCCGGAACCATGCGCTACCTGGAGCGGACCACGGAGAGCGGCGATCTGCTGCGCTCGCGGGTGGGGATTGCCTTTCCCTGGGCGCGCTCGGCGCTGGTGTGTTTCGCAGAGTACGATAGCGCGCCGCCGCGCTCGACCGCGCCGGCCGCGCCCGGCGCGGGGTGGATTGCGCGCTACGCCTGGACCGGATCGCCGGCCAGCCGGACGGACACAACGGGCAGACGGCGGCCCAGCGACTATCACAAGGTCCTGCTGAAGCGGCTGAAGGCGCTGGAAGCGCGGCTGCACGCGGAACTTGGCGACTTCGACTCGCGCGCTTACGTGGACACAGGACCGCTGGCGGAGCGGGCGCTGGCCGCGGCCGCCGGCCTCGGATGGACGGGCAAAAACACCTGCCTCATTCATCCCACGCTGGGATCGTTTGGATTCCTCGCCGTCCTTTTAACCTCTCTCGAAGCTAGTGCAAAGGATCAGAGGCTGGAAGCCCCCAACCGCTGCGGGAGCTGCCGGCGCTGCCTGGAGGCCTGCCCGACCGGCGCGCTGATCGCGCCCTACCAGATGGATGCAACCCGATGCATCGCCTATCTGACCATCGAGCACCGTGGGCCGATTGCGGAGGAGTGGATGGAGGGCATGGGCCGCCAGGTCTTCGGCTGCGATATTTGCCAGGATGTGTGCCCCTGGAATGGCAATTTGCGCCGCGATCTGCACCGCCGGTCGCCGCAGAACGCAGACCCCGATCTGGAACCGCGCGCGGAGCTCGTAAACCCGGCGCTGGAGTGGCTGGCCTCTTTGGACGAGCCGTCCTTTGAACGGGAGTTCAACGGCTCGCCGGTGCGCCGGGCCGGATTTTGGGGGTTGCGCCGGAATACGGCCATCGCCATGGGCAACAGCGGTCAGAGCCGCTTTGCGCCCTGGCTCGAAACCTGGGCCGAAGCCGCAGACGAGGGCCTGCGCGCCGCAGCCCGATGGGCGCTCAAGAAGCTAGGGCCGTGAATCCGAAATTTGTTAGAGAGCAGCCGCAGATCCTTTTACGCCGCATGGGTCGAAGGCTCGCCTGCCGGGTTCAGGATGGCAGATACTTCTTTTGTCAGGAACCTAAAACTGCCATCTGCGATACGCCGCAAAGGAGAGCGGGCGGAGCTATTCTTGAAGAAGCGTCTATCCTTACAGATGCGTTCTAGAGTGTTTTCGCTTCACTTGTTGGCATTGCAGCATCGTGCAAGGCGGCGTTTTCTTTAAGGGAAGAGGAAAGCGCGTGGCTGAGTTGGATCATTCCGAAGTCAATCGCGAGAGGCCGGCCGAAGCCGACGGCGCCGCGGATGCGGACGAAGCTGTCTCCGTATCTAAATGGTACCGTTGGCGCACGGACGGCAAGGCGCTCATCTCCTACCTGCTCGACGTGGAGGTTCACACCTTCGCGTTCAGCGTGGCCGCCAATGCCATCCTCTCGTTCATTCCCTTTGTGGTGCTACTGTACACGCTGGCGCTCTCGGTCTTTCATTCGCCGGTGAAGATGGTGAATGTGGTTGACGATATGGTGAACTATTTTCTTCCCAGCGTGACTAGGCAGCCCAATTGGCTGGCGGATAACATCAAGGCCGCGGCTGCCCTGTCGTCGCGGCACGGCGTGCAAGCCTTTTCTCTGGTCATGATTCTCATTGCCTGTACGGGTATCTTTCTGCCCCTCGAGGTGGCGCTGAATCAGGCCTGGGGCGTGGCCAAGAATCGCAATTACCTATTGAACCAGTTGATCGCGTTCGGCCTGGCCTTGATTATGGTGGCGCTGGCCATGATCAGCATTTTCCTGAATGAAGGCGCGCAAGAGATTCTTACGGTCATCTTTTTCCATCACACAAAGAACTTCGTATTCCAGGGGATGGTCGATATTTGGCTGGTCGCCACCACCGGCGTGGCCTCAATCCTGTTCTTCTTCTTTATTTATTGGCTTCTGCCCCATCGCAAGGTGCCCTGGCGTCCGGTCTTTCGCACCGCCATTGTCACCGGAATCGTATGGCTTGCCTCACGGTTTATCTTCATCATCGTGCTGCCGCACCTGAACCTGCAATCGTTCTACGGGCCGTTTTATATTTCGGTCGGTCTGCTGTTCTGGGCGTATATTTCCGGTCTCATCCTCTTCGCCGGAGCACAGTTCAGCGTGGCGCGGTGGGGCGCAACAACGAGGTTTCGTTCCCTATCCAACCCCAGTTGCCTTAATAGGCCCTAATCCTCGTTGTCCGCCTGCATGGAAAGATAGCGTTCGTAGCCCATCTCTGCGATCTGATGGACCTGCGCTTCCAGCCAATCCACGTGCTCCTCTTCGTCCTTGAGCAACTGAACGAAGAGGTCGCGCGAGCCGTTGTCCTTGTTATCCACGGCAATCCGCACGGCTTCGTTGTACATGGCCACGGCCCCGATCTCCAGCTTGAGGTCGGCCTGAATCGCGTCCTTCACGGTGCCGCCAATCGAAAGCGCCAGGGTCTCCATGGTGGGAGTCCCATCCAGAAACAGGATGCGCTCCAAGAGCGCCTCGGCGTGCTTCATCTCGCCGATCGACTGCTTCTTGATGTACTTTGACAGCCTCTCATACCCCCAGTTTTCGCACATCTCAGCGTGTACGAAGTACTGGTTGATGGCTGTCAACTCTTCGCGCAGCGCGCGATTCAGTTGTTCGAGAACCTTGGCATTTCCCTTCATGGCGAGGATTATTGCATAGACGTGAATAGACGGGCAACAAAAACATCGTGCGCGCTGCGGGTCAGGCTCCTGTGGTTCGCGAAGAATGGTTTGCGTACCAGCCGGCGCGCGTCAGGGGAAGATGGCTTTGGCCGCGGCCGGGGCGGCTGAGCGTGCGCGGCTTTTCGTTTCTCGCGGCTCCGTGCGCGCTCACTTCTTCCGCTGCGCCAAGCTATTGCCTGGTGCGCTCGGCCGCTGTTTTTCAATTTGGGCCTGCCCGCGGCGGCCCAGCACCGTCATCCACAGTCCGAAGGCGAGCAGCGCCACTCCCCACCAAAGATTCACATCGATGCCCAGGCTTCTGGCGTAGAACTGCGGTTTGTTTGTGGTGGTGAAACCAAAAGCCAGCAGGACCGTCCCCATCATGGCAAACATCATCCCCATGGGAATGCGCAAATCCAGATTCATGCGGTTGTCTCTCCTTAGCCAAAGATTACGCTCACCACCATGGCGGCCACGAGAATGCCGGCTGCCAGCGCCTCCGGCTGCTTCCACCAAGTTTCGTCTCCTGGCGGCCGCGGGGTGAGCGAATGCACCAGCCCCGCCAGTTCCGCCTCCGGCCTGGGCTGCGTGCAAAGGCTGACGGCCACCGTGACGATGAAGCTGACCCCGAAAGCTATGATTGCCGTACAGAAAGCCCGCGCCAGCCCGTCCGGATAGCGATGGAGCACGGTAATCCATCCGCCGCTCCAGCCGGGTTGCGCCGCGGCGGGCAGAGTGAGTCCGTAGTGCAGAATAGCTGCCGCGGCGCCTGCGGCCAGCCCCGCAAAAGCCCCGTGGCCGGTTGCCCGCTTCCAGAACATGCCCAGCAGAAATGTACTCAACTGGGGCGCCTCTAGGATGGCAAAGAGCAATACCACCGCGTCTACCATGCCGGTGAAGCGAATGATAGTGCAAGCGATGCCAAGCGCCAGCAAAATTGCGCCTGCGGCAGCCCACTTGCCCGCCGCGAGAAGATGGCGGTCCTCCGCGTCCTTGCGCATGTATGCCTGGTAAAGATCGCACGTGAAAACCGTACTGAAGGCCATGATGCCGGCCCCCAGGCCGCTCATCAGGCAGGCCAGCAATGCCGTCAACCCCAGCCCTAGCAGTCCTGTGGGCAAGAAATGCACGAGAACGGCGGGCATGGCCATCTCATAGTCGAGCACGACGCGGCCGCTTGCATCCCTGATCGGTTTGCCGGTCGCCGGCTCGGCCTTGGCCGGCACCAGTCCCTGGCCCTCTGCGACCGCCGGCGGCACCACCGTGATTTGGTGGTAGATTGAACCGTTTGACTGGCTGACGATGATGGTGGTTCGAGGGGTGGGCAAACCGGAGGCGATCACGCTTGGCAGAATCAGCACCAGGGGCAGCACGATCATCGCGGACGCCGCGATCAGTGGTGCACGCCGCGCCGCGTTTGTATCCTCCGCGGCCATGGCGGTTTGTAGAACCCTGAAGTCTGTGCACCAGTAACCGGCCCCGAAGACCATGCCCAATCCGGCGGCCAGGCCGATGGCGCCGATTCCCAGGGAATGCGCGCTGCCTGCTGCGCCGTTCCACGCATGCAAATACGCCGCCATTGGCGCGATAGCCTTCAGTCCGCGCCAGCCGCCGATCTTTTTAAGCCCCAGGAACACTATGGGCAGAAAACCGGCCATAAGGAGGCAAAACTGCATCCCCTGGTTGTACATCGCGCCCGCGAGCCCGCTGAGCAGAATGTACAAGAGCACCACCGCCGCGGGCAGCGCCATGGTCACGATCAAGCTCCCATCGGGCCCCAGGTGCAGCCTGTTGAAAGCGGCGTCGAAGACGTGCAGCGCCTGGATCAGCCGCGCCGTTGCGTAAAGCGAGATTCCCGCGGCGAAGACCGTGACCGCCGCGAAGAGGACAGCGTTGAGCGCGCGCGTCTTCTCGTCAAAGCGCAGGCGCAGGAACTCCGGGGTCGAGCGGGCCTTCGATCCGTAGTAAAGCGGCATCATGAACAGGCCCGTAAACAGCAGCGCCGGCACGGCTCCCAGGCAATAGAAGGGGATGCTGGCGAGGCCGTAGTGGGCCCCCGCCGCGCCCATCACGATCACCTGCTCCGAACCCACGCCCGCGCCCAGAAAGGCCAACGCGCAGAGCCATGCCGGCATTGTGCGCCCCGCCTGCGTGAAGGCCGCGCTGGTTGTCACCGAGGGGCGCAGGCCATAGCCGATGCTGATCGCAAAGAAGAGATAAAGCGTGGGCATCAGCCAGTCAACGACGGTTGGGTTAGGCACGTGCGGTTCCTCCCATAGTCATGCGCTTATCGCATTTTCGAAATTCGGAAAAGGTGTAGACCGGAACCGCTCCTGCTGAGTGGATTTTTCTTCAAGAAAAATCCACTTTCGCGGCTCTCAATCGTTCCCAGTATTTGCGAAAATGCCGTAAACCGGGTTATACGCTTGAAACCACTGTACGCAGCACGGCGCAGAGAAGTCCAGACACCCTCGTGTTGGGTGTGGGCCGCTGCAATGCACAGCAGAGACGCGACGGGCGCACGGCCCCGCAAAGCACACGCTCCCAAAGCCGGCGCAGGGGCAGGGAAGCCGCCCGGCTTAGGCCGCCTTCGCGGAACGGTTGGGCTTGCAGCCTGACAATCCGTAGTACGAAACGAACAGGTAGCAGAGGATGGGCACGGTGAAGGCGTATTGAATGCCCACCTTGTCTGCCAGCGCGCCCAATAAAAAGGGAATGACCGCGCCGCCGAAGTTGCCCATGGTGACGATGCCCGAGCCTTCGCTGGTCCGGGGCCCCAGCTCGGCGATGCCCAGCGCAAAGATGGTCGGGTACATGATGGAGTTGGCCGCGCCGCACAGCACCAGCGTCCAGGCCGCGGTGGCCCCGTGAGAAAACATGGAGATCAGCAGCAGGGCGATGCCGCAGAAGCCGAGGAAGGCGAGCAGAATGTGCGCCTGGATCCACTTCATGAGCACAGTGCCCACAAACCGCCCGGCGCCGATCAGCAGATAGTAGAGCAAGGCGAGAAAGGCAATCGTATCTCCGCTCGTAATGCCCTGGCTGCGGAAGTAATCGATGGCGATGGCGGCCAGCGCGATCTCGATGCCGACATAGAAGAAGATCCCCACCATGCCCAGCACGGTGTGACGATAGCTCCAGATGCTGCGGCGCATCTCCGCGCCGCCGGTCTTGGCGTCATTGGAGGACCGGGCCGCGACAACGGCCGGCAGGTTCATGAACAGGATGGCCATGCCCAGCAACAGGAGAACGCCGGCAATCACGATGTAAGGCCCCTGCACGGTCTTTGCGGTGCTTGCCGGGCTGGCTGTTTTGTCGGGGTTGGCGAGGATAAAGTGAACCACCACCAGCGGCGCTAAAGCCGCGCCCAGGGAGTTGAAGGCTTGCGACAGCGTAAGCCGCGCGGGGGCGCTATGCTCCGGCCCCAGAATCGAAACATAAGGATTGGCTGACGTCTGCAAGGCGGTGACGCCGGCGGCGAGCACGAAGATGGCCGCCATAAATAGCGGGAAGCTCACCATCCGGGCCGCAGGCACAAACAGCAGCGCGCCCGCCGTCATCACGAACAGCGAAATCACCATGGTGTGTTTGTAGCCGATGGCGTCGATCAGCCGGGCACTGGGAACCGAGAACACCAGGTAGGCGAAGAACCACGCCACCGTAACCGCCATGGCCGCCCCGTAGTTCAGATGGAAGATCGACTTGACCTGCGGCATCAGGTTGCTGTTCAAGTTGGTCAGGAACCCGAAGAAGCCGAATAGAACGGTGACCGTGATGAACGGCACAAGATAGCTGGGCGCACCTGCCGCCGGTGGTGTGGATCGTGTTGCCATATGTCCTATTCCTCCTCCATTTCAAAAAATCCTGCACGGCTCTTCGCTGCGTATCAGTTGCCCTTTCGATTAACGGCTAGGGCGCAAAGCCCCCCCGTCCAGGGAATGAAGAAACCGCCTGTTGACTTTCCGGGGCGTCGTCTGCTCGGTCTCAACCGGCGGTTTACACTAGAGTTGCATGATTCCTACTCTAACCTGGACAGCCGCAGGCGTCCGCTTCATCGATCAGACCAAGCTCCCGTTAGAAGAGAGTTACGTGCTCGCCACAACCTACGAGCAGGTGGCCGATGTCATCACCACCATGGTCGTGCGCGGGGCGCCGGCCATTGGCGTTTCGGCGGCCTACGGAGTCGCCCTGGGCGCGATGCAAACCAAAGCTAAAACTCCGGAGGAGTTTGCGCCGGAGTTCGAGAAGGTCTGTGCCCGGCTGGCCGCGACCCGTCCGACAGCCGTCAATCTCTTCTGGGCCATCGGCCGCATGAAAGCCCTCTTCGCGGCTCTGGCCGGCTCGGGCGCGTCTCTGGGCGAGATCAAGGAGAAGCTGCTGGCCGAAGCCCACGCCATGTATCAGGAAGACATTGCCGCGTGCAAGACCATGGGCGCCTTCGGCGGCGCGCTGCTGCCCGAAGAAGGCGGCGTGCTCACCCATTGCAACGCCGGCGCTCTGGCCACCTGCGGCTACGGAACCGCGCTCGGCGTCATACGCGCGGCCGTCGAGCAGGGCAAGCGGATTCACGTTTTCGCGGACGAGACGCGGCCATTTTTGCAGGGCGCGCGGCTGACCGCTTGGGAGCTGATGGCTGATGGCATTCCCACTACCGTGATCTGCGACAACATGGCCGCCAGCCTGATGCGCAAGGGCCAAATCCAGGCCGTCGTGGTGGGCGCCGACCGCATCGCCGCCAACGGCGACGTGGCCAACAAGATCGGCACCTACAATGTGGCCATCCTGGCGAAGGAACACGGCGTGCCCTTTTATGTCGCGGCGCCGTGGTCCACCATCGACCTCGCCACGCCCACCGGCGAGGCCATCCCCATCGAAGAGCGCCCGCAGCGGGAAGTCACCCATCATGCCGGCAAGCAGATGACTCCCAACGGCGTCGGCATCCGCAATCCGGCCTTTGACGTGACCCCGGCCGACTATGTTACGGCCATCATTACTGAGCGCGGCGTCCTGCGCGCACCGTATGCCGAATCGCTGCGCGCGATGGAATTGGTTGTGCGTTAGGCTGGAACGGCTACAGTTGTAAGAGCCGTGCTTCCCCACTTCGCCATCTTTCGCCTCCGCGAAAAGTCACTGGCGCGGGGCGTTTTTCTGTCGCTGGGCGCCTTTGCGGCCGGATTGCGCCTCGCCGGGTTCCCCTATATTCAGAGTTTGCACGGATCGCACTGGCAGATTCTGTCTCTCCTCGCCGCCGCCTGGGGAATGGGCGAAACCGCCCGCTGCTTACAGCGAAACTGGAGCTTTTATCACGCCAGCGTACTCATCCTGCTCTACGCTGACCTGATGATCCTGGTCACGATCGTCGTTTTGCTCATTCTCCCTTGAGCCGGCAGTACCTGTTCACGGTTCCCGGTTTGTGCGTGTAGCATGAGCAGAGCGCACGCCACGCCGGCGCTTGGACGGCTGGGAATTCCATCTCCAGTTCCGCCCCTCCGGCCTTATTCCTGACGTGCAGGAGGTAGCCATGCTCAAAGGCTTCCGGGATTTTATTTTGCGCGGAAACGTAGTGGACCTGGCGGTAGCCGTAATCCTCGGCGCCGCATTCAACGCCATCGTCAACTCCCTGGTCGGCGATGTGATTAACCCTCTGATCGCCGCCACCGTTGGCAAGCCCGACTTCAGCGGCGTCATCCTGCACGTGGCTGGCGGCCAGATCAAAGTGGGCAACTTTCTCAACGCCGCGGTCTCATTCCTGATTGTCGCCGCGGCGATCTATTTCGGGATTGTCATGCCCATGAACGCCGTGCAGGCGCGGTTCAAAAAGCCTGTCGCGCCTCCCGCCCCCACAACAAAATCCTGCCCCGAGTGCCTCAGCGAGATTCCGCTCGCCGCGCGCCGGTGCGCTCATTGTGCGCAGCCGGTAGGCTGAACCGCCCTTGCACGATGGGCAATGTTTCTGAACGCACGCGCTCGATGGCGCCACGCAAATTCTCATCTTCCCGCCGTGAGGCGGATTTTGCCGAAGAGGAAGCGCCGTAGGCGGGACCCGGTATGCGCCCCCGGCAAGCGCCGGGCGGTTCCATAAGCATTGCCACGGCTTCATAAGCGTTCAATGAATACAAATGGTGAAAGCTGATTACGAAGTTTTCCGCGATTGGGTACCTTGGTTTTCCCCCATTGATCTGGTTCTTGCGCTATGATTCATCCATTGCGGCCGCAGAGAAATGCCGCAGCCCAGGAGCTTCCCTATGTTCGATTTCCTGGTCGGTATGGCCTTTGTGTTGATGGTGATAGGTCCAGCGATTCTGGCGACCATGCAACGATCTCGCTCGCAGGACCAGCAAGCCGACGCTCAAAATGAGTAAAGCCGAAAGCTGTTTGCCAGAAAACCCCGCACTCTGAAGCGGGACGTCATTACGGTACGGAACGCCTGCGCGTATGCGGAGGGCAGATGCCCTACGCCGTGTCGAGCCGGTTCCCGGAGCAAATCTTCCCGCAACGCGCACGCGCGATAGGGGAAGCGGGTGCAGGCGGTGGTGCGCCCAACGCCGCGCTCTGGGCCACAGCCATAAGCTACGCCGAACAACGGGATTCACTCCGGAGGCGCCGGTGGTGCAGTTCGATAGAGGAATTGTGCCGGCCAGATGGGACAGCAACGAGAATGACAGAGAAAAACCGGACCGCCGGACGGGCACGATTGTTCTTGGAGAGCAAGTAAGAATTGTGTTCAGAAAGGGTGCGACCCTGGCTTCTGATCCCTGCCCCATGTTTCTCATAGCCAAAGCGCGGTATGTCCGGCGCACTGTGCTGCCTGCCCGCAAAGCGTTTCCGCCAGATCCAGCCCGTAGCGCGCGAAATAGTAGGCCGCGCCGTAAACCCGCTCCTGCAAAATGCCGCCGGGATAGAGCGCGTTGAAGATGGCGTTGGCGTGGCGCGTGAGCGTGGACTCGCGCTGCAGTTGGAAGTTGGCGGCCAGGGTCCTCAGGCGGTTCATCTGGTAGCGCATCTTGCCCGCCGCGGTTTCAGCCGACTGCCCCAGCCCCTTGTCCTGCGACTGCATCCACTCCACCAGAGCCGTCAACTCGGCGTCGAAGGCGCTGCCTGCTGCAGCCAGTTTTTGCTTGGTCTCGGCTGGCATGGAGCGGGAGGCGAGCTTGAGCGCCAGCGAGCCGGCGCTTTCATCAGCGAAAACCTGCTCCAGCGTCAGATTGTGCTTGCGCAGCAGTTCGCCGGCCGCGGGCTCGATGAGTGTGGCCGAGAAACGCGGCTCGGCAGGCGTAGCCCGGCCCAAAATGCGCTCATAGAGCACGGCGTTTTGCGCGTAGTACGCGATCTCTGCCGGGCCGCCGGCAACCAACGACGGGCACAGGAGAAAGTCCTGAAAAACGGGGCGTAGCAGCGCCGAAGGCGAGATGCGCTCAGGCTCGGCATCCAGAATTCCCAGGAGTTCGGCGGTGGAAAAGCTTCTCGATCCGCCTTGCCCCGCTGTTTGCCAAAGCCCGTCCGGCTCGGCGGCGGTGGGCGCGATGCGCTTCAAAGCCAGCCGCTCGCCGGTCTTCTCATCGATTAAAAACAGCAGGCTCGACTGCGCTGCCACAGCCACTTGGGCGTGATAGCCAGCGGTTTCGAGAGCGCGATTACGTTCGAGGAGCGCCGCGTGCAGCTCATCGGCGCGCTCCAAGCCCGCGCGCAAAACCGGCGCGCCCAGGCGATGAATGGCGCGGCTGTGTGCATCGAGAATCAGAAGGCCGAGCGGGGAAAATATCTTTGCGTAAAAGTCCGCAAAGGCCTGAGCGAAGGTGCGTCCGGGCCGGTAGGCGTGCGCCAGTTCTTCGGCAGCCCCGGAAACGCCGATCAGTTGGATGGCTCGTTCCACCAGGGGCACGATCGTCTCATCGAGCGCCAAGCTGCCCACCGGGCGCGGCGCTTCCGGCGCTTTGGCGTAGACCAGCTCGGCCGGCTCCCGGCCGGCGGGAAAGGTAATGTGGTTGATCTCGGCGAAATCGTGGTCCTCGCTTGCCAGCCAGAAGATGGCGGTGTGCGGATGGCCCTCGGCCGTCAATTGGCGGGCGCGGGCGATGGCCGTAGCCGCTTTGAAGGGCGTGAACAGCGGCCCTCCGAAGATCCCTACCTGCTGGCCGGTAACGACGGTCCCTGCGCCCCGGGCCAGTGCTTCAAGAGCAGGCCCGGCGGCGGGAGAGGAGTTTTGCGCAGCGATGAGACCGGCCAGTTCCGCCCAGTGCGCGGGAAGCTCTGGCCGCTGCCCTCGGCCGGACTCGGCCGCCGTCGAGGTTGCTAACCAGGGATAGAAAGAGCGCACCGCGGGACCGGCGGCGCAAAAATCCAGAAAGAGCCGGCTCTGTCCCGGCGCTATGGTGATGGGGTAACGCTCTGCAGTCGGCAATTCGTTCACCTGCGGTTCATTGGCCTCGCGAGCAAGTCCGGGCAAGAATGCGGAATTAAAGTTCGGCTCCTCATAAGGATGCCATGCCGCGGCAATCGATGCACAACCACCGTCTGTTGAAAGCGGTAACAGACACGCTGCGTATACTTTTTTTATGAACCGCGCTTTATGGGCTCTGCCCGGTGGCGATGCCGGCGAATGCGTGCTGAGAGACGGGAGCCGAGATGCACAAAAATGAAAAGGCGAAGGCAAAGAAGGCGAACCCGGCAAAGGCCGCCGCGGTTGGCCGGATCACCGCCCTGGATCTGAGGAAAGTTAAACCGGGGAAGGTGAAGAAGGGAGCAAAGACATCTGCGCATGGCGCTGCCGCAGCCACGGCGCGGGTGCTTCACTCTAAAACCGCGTACCGCGGACCGCTCTTTCGCGTCGTTCGCGATAGGATCATCGAACCCGGCGGCAAACTGAGCGAACGCGATGTGATTCGCCACAACGGCAGCGTGGTCATTCTGGCTGTCGACGGCTCCAAGAACAGGAAGAACCCCTGGATTGTGATCGAACGGCAGTACCGCCATCCTGCCAACCAGTTTCTGTGGGAGCTGCCGGCGGGCACGCTCGAGCCCGGCGAGGATCCGCTGGCGGGTGCGCAGCGCGAGCTGGCCGAGGAGACCGGCTATCGCGCCCGAAAATGGCAGCTTCTCCTTGAGTATTACGCCAGCCCAGGTTTTTTGGGCGAATCGATGAAGGTTTTTCTGGCGGAGGGTTTAGTGGCGGGCGACGCCCGCCCGGAGGAGGATGAACAGATCGAATTCCGCCTGGTCAAGCTCTCCGATCTTCTCAAGATGATCAAGAAGGGCGCCATTCTGGACGGTAAAACCCTGGCCGGAGTGCTCTTCTACGCGCGGCTGACAGCCGGCCAGAGAAAAAAGTAGAGACGGCGGTAATCCATTCAGTTTGCGGCGGTTCTCTTTCGAGCTGGGGGGCATTTCGCTAGGAAATGCCACTTTCTGAAAATTTTAAGTGGAAAGCCGAAAAACCTTTCTTGAAAATTTCACGTCTTAAAAATTGACAGGTGGGAGAATCCCCGTCGCTCACCATATTTCTGCAAGACCCAAGGAAGGCAGGAACCTGTGGCTCAGTACAAAGGAAAGGTCAAGTGGTTTAACAACGCCAAGGGCTACGGATTCATCGGACGCGAAGACGGGCCGGATGTATTCGTTCACTACTCTGCGATTCAGTTGGATGGGTATAAGACGCTCAAAGAGGGCGATGAAGTCGAGTTCGATATTGTGGAGGGCCAGAAAGGCCCGCAAGCGGATTCCGTAGTCCGGTTTCGCGATAGCGCCCACAGCGCTGCCTAGTAGCGATTGGGGTGGCGTTCCCACCAGACCGCCGCCCGGCGGTAAAGTGCAGGTGTGCCTGCACGACCCTTCTCTATCACAACTCAAGTGAGTGTGATGGCAGTT
>JAJYZC010000069.1 GCA_021800255.1 Acidobacteriota bacterium | reverse complement strand
CGCGCCATGCAGGGCCGCCTTGCACTGCTGCCTGCAATCAAGAAAGTGATGGACGAGGTGATGGCCGGACCGAGCCTGCAAGCGCCGCCGGGCGGAGTGCTCGGCGCGGAAAGAAACCTGGTGCGAAACGCCAAGAAGCTGGGCCTGTTCTGCGCCGGCGCGGCCTCACAGAAGTTCGGTACGGAACTAAGCGAACAGCAGGAAGTTGTCGGCATGTTGGCCGACATGCTGGCCGAGATCATGGTCTCTGAGTCTGCATTGCTGCGCGCCGAAAAGTCAGCCGAACAGATGCCGATGGGCGTGCGCCTGGCGAAGTACTTCATCGCCAATTCATTCCGTCGCATAGTCATGCTCGCGGAGAAGCTGGCTGCCGCCGTTGCCGAGGGCGACACTCTGCGGACGCAAATGGCGATTGTGCGCAGGCTGGCCAAACACGAGCCGGTGAATACGGTCACGTTGGGCCGCGAAATCTCAGCAACCATGGTGGCGGCCGGCCGCTACACCATCGAAGAAGTTCGCGGTTAATCGCAACATGCAAAGCTGGCCGCGCCCTCTGAGCGGGGCCGCCGGCGGAGGACAAGAATGCGCATTCTTACCGTCATTCGCCAAGTGCTGGATGCCGAGGAAAGCGTCTATGTCGATAACCGCGCCGTCGATCTCAAGGGCCGCAAGCTGGTGATGGATACCATGGACGAATACGGAGTGGAAGAGGCGCTCCGCATCCGGGAGCGCGGCGCGGAGGCTGAGATCGTGGCTGTGGGTATTGGCCCCGCGCGTATCGAGGAGGCGCTGCGTTCGGCGCTCTCGATGGGCGCCGACCGCGCAATCCACGTGGAGACTGGCGAAGAGGTCGATCCGATCGCTCTCAGCGGAGTGGTGGCCGCCATCGCCAACAAGGAAGCGGCGCAGATGATCTTCTGCGGGGGGCAACAGGCCGACTGGGATAGTCAGGCGCTGGGCGCCGCCGTTGCCGAGCGGCTGGATTGGCCGGCCCTGACCTGGACGCGCAAGCTCGAACTGAAGGGAAATACGCTTGCCGGGCAACGCGATGCCGAGGACGGCGTGGAGTCGTTTGAAGTGGATCTGCCTGCGGTTGTGACCACGCAACAGGATCTAAACGAGCCGCGCTATCCCACGCTGCCCAATATCATGAAGGCGAAGAAAAAGGAGATTCGCCGCGAAACGCTGGAGTCCTTCGGGGTGGCTTTGAAGGTGCGCAACCATGGAGTGGAAGCTCAGAACAGGGAGCGTCTGCGTCAGGTCATCGATGGCCGTGATGCAGCCGCGGCGGCGGCGCAACTGATCGCAATGCTGCGCGAGAAAACCGGGGTGATCGCATGATTTTAGTGGTTGTGGCGCATGCCGGCGGAAGGGTTAGCAGGAGCGCCTTGGGGCTCGTTGCGGCAGCCAGGCAAATCGGAAGGCGCGGACCCGTAGCGGCTCTGGTATTGGGCCACGGCGTGGCCGGTGTGGCTGCGGAGATCGCACCCTATGTGGATCAGGTTCTGGTGGCCGACCGCGAAGATCTCGCGCAGTACGATCCCCAGGTATGGGCCGCCGCCGTAGCGCAGATTGCGCGGGAAGGGGAAGCCGATACGATTCTGGTGACGGCCTCCCGCAGCGGGCGCGAGTTGAGCGCCCGAGTGGCTGTGAAGCTCGATGCCGCGCTGCTCGAAGATGTGGTGAGTGTTGCGGATCAGCAGGGCGCGCTGGTGGCGGAGCGATACAGTTGCCTGGCGCGCGTGACCGAGCGGATTGAAGCGCTGTCGCCGGTGGTTGTGGTTGCGATCAAGCCCGGCGTCTTTGCCGCTGCGGAGCCAACGGGAGCCGAGCCGGGCGAGCAGTACGATGTGGACCTCGCTTTGCCTCCGGCGCGCGTGCGCGTCATTGGGAAGGTTCGCTATGCCACTGGCCGGATCGCGCTGGCGGATGCGGATGTTGTTGTTTCGGGAGGGCGCGGCGTCGGCGACGCGGCGGGATTCGAGCGTCTGATCGTGGGGCTCGCGGATCAGCTCGGCGCCGCTGTCGGCGCATCGCGGGCGGTCGTCGACGCGGGCTGGAGGCCCTACTCCGATCAGGTTGGCCAGACCGGGAAAACCGTCCAGCCGAAGGTTTATATTGCGGTTGGCATCTCCGGCGCGGTCCAGCACCTGAGCGGCATGAACAAAAGCCGCTTGATCGTGGCCATCAACAAAGACTCGGAAGCGCCGATCTTTCGCGTTTGCGATTTTGGAATCGTCGGAAATGTCGAGAGCGTTGTGCCGGCCATGATCGAACAGATTGCCGCCGCCCGGCTTAGCCCCGCAGGCTCGTAGGGCGCACGGCGGTTTACCTTCACGCGGTGAAAGAGGCTCCTCATGCTGCCGGTTGAGCAAAGAATCGTGTTTGCGGTTTTTGCTGCGGTGATGATCGGGCTTTCGGCGCCGGGCTTTTACGGCGTCTACCGGCGGATTCGCATGGGGCGCGCCGACACCGATAGTCGCGCGGACCATCCCTGGAAGAGACTGCGCTATGCGCTGGTGACGATGCTGCTGCAGAGCCGAGCCTTCCGCAGGCGTCCCGTAGTCACCATTCTGCATTCCTTCATCTTTTACGGATTTACCTACTACATGCTGCTCAATCTGGTGGACGCCGTGGAAGGCTACACCGGATTCTCCATCTCCTCCGCCCATCCAGCCGGCGCCCTTTATAACCTGCTCGCCGACCTGCTGAGTGGATTGGTTCTGATCGGCGTTGCCGCTCTGGTGGTGCGACGCTATCTTGTTCCCGCCCGCCGGGACTTTCGATTTAACCAGAAAACCCTGCTGCATCCTGCGGTGAAACGCTGGTACATCCAGCGGGATTCGGCGGTCGTCTCAGCCTTCATCTTTTTTCACGTCAGCAGCCGCCTGCTGGGCGCGGCCGCCAGGCTGCGGCTTCATGGGGACGACCGCTTTCAGCCGATCGCATCGGCTTTGTCCTGCTGGATTCCGCAGAATCATGCAATGGCCTGGAGTATCTTCGCCTACTGGGCCGCGCTGGGCAGCATCCTGGCCTTCCTCCTGTACTTCCCATACAGCAAGCACATCCATCTCTTTTTCGCGCCGGTGAAGTATTTTTTTGCGCGTCAGGCGAACTCCGGCGTGCTTCCTTATCTTGACGTGAACATGGAAGCGGCCAGAGAAGACGCCACGCTCGCGCTGGGCGCTGGAACTCTGAAGGAGCTCGCCTGGCCGCGTCTTCTCGACGCTTACGCCTGCATCCAATGCAATCGCTGCCAGGACGCCTGCCCAGCTTCGGCCACGGACAAATCGCTGAGCCCGGCGGCGCTCGTCATCAACAAGAGAATGGAGTTGAATTCGGCCGGCGTCGATCGCGCCGGGTCGCGCGCACTGCTGGACTTCGCGCTGACGCCGGAGGCGCTCTGGGCCTGCACCACATGCGGCGCTTGCCTCGAAGCCTGCCCGGTACAAAACGAGCCCATGCTGGACCTCGTCGAGTTGCGCCGCCACCAGGTCATGATGACGGGCGAGTTCCCGGCGCAGTTGCAAGCCGCCTTCCGCGGCATGGAGCGAACGGGCAACCCCTGGGGAATCAACCACGAAAAGCGCATGGAGTGGGCCGAGGGGCTCGGCATTCGCACGATCGACGAGAATCCGCAGCCGGAGGTGCTCTACTGGGCCGGCTGCGCTCCGGCTTACGATCCGCAAGCGCAGAAGACGGCGCGGGCCTTTGTGCGCCTGATGCAGATCGCGGAGGTAAATTTCGCTGTTCTGGGGAAGAAGGAAAACTGCACTGGAGACAGCGCCCGGCGCGCGGGCAATGAATTTCTCTTTCAGGAGATGGCAAAAAAAAATATCGCTACGCTGAATGCAGTTCAGCCGAAGTTGATTGTCACAACCTGTCCCCACTGCATGAACACCATCGGCCACGAGTACAAGCAACTGGGCGGCGACTTCAAAGTCCTGCATCATACGGAATTTCTGCATTCGCTGGTCGCGTCGGGACGGTTGCAGGCCAATACCCTAAACGCAACGATCACCTTTCACGATCCGTGCTATCTGGGCCGTCATAACGGCATCTACGATGCGCCGCGAAACCTGCTGCGCATCCTCAGCGGCGACTGTGTGGAGATGCCGAGAAACCGTCAGAACGCCTTCTGCTGCGGCGGCGGCGGCGCGCAATTCTGGAAGGAAGAAGAGGAGGGCCGCGAAAAAATCGCGGCCAACCGCTTGCTAGAGGCCCGCGAATCGCTTCAGAGCGGGCAGCAGGCCAAGGTGCTGGCTGTGGGCTGTCCGTTTTGCAAGAGTATGCTGAGCGCCACGCCGGAGGCGGCAGAAGAGAAGATCGAGATTCGCGACGTCGCGGAGCTTTTGCTGGAAGGCGTGCAAGGCACACGCGGCGCGCCACCGGAAACCGCCCGGGCGCCAGAGTCCAGTGGTCCGCAGGCCGATGCATCTGGCGCAGAGGGCGCCTCGGAGGCGCCGGCAATTCCATCCAGCGCCCCATCGCCATCGGCGCCGGTTGCTGCTTGCGCCGATGAGCATCGAATGGAGCCAACAGGAGCCGCACCGGATCGAGAGTCCAAGTCCGCGCCGCCTGTCGAGCGCAAAAAGTGGACTCCCAAAGGGCATTGATGAACAGCAAATTTACAAAACATTCCTCCGAGCGAGTTTTTCCGCAGCCTGTAAAGCCGCAAGCCGGCTTTCAGTCGCAGAGGAATCTGCCGGGTTTCAGCCGGTAGATTTTAAGTTGTTACAAAGCCCCAAGCGATGGAGGTTTTCTCAATCTGTAACGCCTTGCTCTTGCTCCTGTTCGCGTCGAAAAATTATGGTACCTTTGCCCAGCTCAAAGCCGTCTTGCATATGACAAATTCGATGGCAGGCACTAAAATCCTCTGGAAAAGTATTTGAGGAGAATTCTGCCATGCGTCTCTCTGCCGCTCTGTCTGTTGCCGCCCTGATTCTCGGCTGGCTGCCTGCTCTCGCCCAAACTCCCGCCCCAGTGCAGCGGGCCACGCAAATCTTGCCCATCCACCCCGGCAGCCAAAAGCTGTTGGCGGCGACCCCTCCGATGGGCTGGAACAGTTGGAACTACTTTCACGGCAACGTCACCGCGCAGGACATCCGTGCGGCCGCCGACGCGCTCGTCTCCTCCGGCATGAGAGACGCCGGATACGTCTACGTCAACATCGACGACACATGGGAGGGCCAGCGCGACGCGAATGGCGTGCTTCACTCCAACGCGAAGTTTCCTGACATGAAGGCGCTGGCAGACTACGTTCACTCCAAGGGACTCAAGCTGGGCATCTATTCCTCGCCCGGCCCGCGAACCTGCGCCGGTTACGAAGGTTCGCTTGGCCACGAGACGCAGGACGCCCAACTCTACGCCTCCTGGGGCATCGACTACCTCAAATACGATCTATGCAGCTTCATTCCCGCCGTGATGGAAAAGCAAGCCCCTAACGACCAAGCCGAGCAGATGCGTCTGATGGAAGCCGCCTATCTCAAGATGGATCGCGCCCTCAAGGCCACCGGCCGTCCCATCGTCTTCTCGCTCTGCCAGTACGGCTGGGACGCGGTTTGGGAGTGGGGCCCCTCGGTCGGCGCCAACCTGTGGCGCACCACCGGCGACATCCAGCCCAACTGGGACCGTATCTACGCCATCATCGAAGAGCAAGCCGGCCTCGCCAAATACGCCGGTCCCGGCCACTGGAACGACCCCGACATGCTCGAGGTAGGCAACGGCCATCTGACCCTGGCTGAAAACCGTTCCCACTTCTCCATGTGGGCCATGTTGGCCGCACCCTTGCTGGCTGGCAACGACCTGGCTCATATGACGCCCGAAATCAAAGCCATCCTCACCAATCGCGACGTCATCGCCATCGACCAGGACCGTCTGGGCCGCGAAGCTACGCGCGCCTACGCCGACGGCGAGGTCGAGGTCTGGACCCGGCCTCTCTACGGCGGCGCGCTGGCCATCGCCGTCCTCAACGCTGGCTCCGACCGCTACTCCAGCCATCCCTTCCATCTGAACCTGGCCCGGCTCGGTCTCCACGGCCCGCAGAAAGGCAAGAACCTTTGGACCGGCAAGCCGGTCACGCTTACCAATAACATGCCTATCGAAATCTCGAGCCACGACATCCTGCTGGTCCGCATCCCTTCACCAAGGTAGCCGCAAGCCCTGGGATGATGCGTCCGAAGTAAAGCCAGAATTTTGAAATTCTGTTTTTCTTTTTTCCGGCAAGGCAAGGTTCGGCAGCACATGCCGTTTCGATTCACCTCGCCAACCCGGCGGAACCGGCCGCCACCGCCGGGGCTGCGGCGGCAGACGGGAGACTTGCGCAGAGGAGGGGGGATTCGCCGTAGGATTGCTGATAGCCGCGAAGCGTCAGAGCCGGCCCGCCGCGTAGAGCATCCAATGCAGACGGGGCCAGAACGGCAAAACTAGAACAGGTTCGGGGAGGAGCAGGCCATGGTGATAGGGGTTCCCAAAGAGATCAAAGACAACGAGGCGCGGGTGGGGGTGACGCCCGCAGGAGTGAGGGCGCTCACCGAGGCCGGGCATCGGGTGCTGGTGGAGAGCGGGGCGGGAGCCGAATCGGGATTTGCGGACGCAGAGTACCGCAAGGCGGGCGCGGAGATGGTGAGCGAAGCTGGGGATTCCTGGCGCGGCGCAGAGATGGTGGTGAAGGTGAAAGAGCCGGTGGAGCGGGAGTGGGGATTCTTCCGCGAGGGGCTGGTAGTGTTTACCTACCTGCATTTGGCGCCGGCGCGGGAGCTCACCGATAAGCTGTTGGAGGCGAAGGTGATTGGGATCGCCTACGAGACGGTGCGTGACACACAGGGTATGCTGCCGCTGCTCATGCCCATGAGCGAGGTGGCGGGACGGATGAGCGTGCAGGTGGGGGCCAGCTACCTCGAAAAGGAGCGCGGCGGGATGGGGATTCTGTTGGGTGGCGTGCCAGGCGTGCCGCCGGCGCACGTGACGATTCTGGGGGGCGGGATCGTGGGCACGAACGCGGCCCGGATTGCGGCGGGATTCGGAGCTAAGGTGACGCTGATCGACGTGAACATGAACCGGCTGCGGGAACTGGACGACATCTTCGGCGGCCGGCTCTACACTTTGGCGTCGAACAGCTACAACATCTCTCATGCCACGCGCGAGGCGGACCTGGTGATCGGCGGAGTGCTGATTCCGGGGGCGACCGCGCCCAAGCTGGTGACGCGCGCCATGGTGGCGGAGATGAAGAAAGGCTCTGTGATTGTAGACGTGGCCATCGACCAGGGCGGGTGCGTGGAGACGGCGCGGCCAACGTCGCACTCCAACCCCAGCTTCCATGTGGATGGCGTGGTGCACTACTGCGTGACCAATATGCCAGGAGCGGTGCCGCACACCTCCACGCTGGCGCTGACCAATTCGACGTTTCCCTATGTGCTGCGGCTGGCCAACCTGGGCGCGCGCGAGGCGCTGCGCCAGGACGCGGGGCTGGCGCAGGGATTGAACACGTGGCTGGGCGCGCTGACCCATCGCGGCGTGGCCGAAAGCCAGCAGCGCGCCTGGACAGCGGCGGCAACCGCAATCGGATGAGCGTGGCGCGGACGCGCATGGTGCCGCGCCACTCTCTCATCTGCTTCAGAGTCCCGCCAGCGCCTCCGCACGCTCCGCCTGCGCCACCTGCAGCTCGGCCAGCTCCACCGGCTCACCGTAGTGGGCGGCCACAATCTGTGCTGCCCGCGTGTTGTTCAGGTACGGCTGCACCGCGGCCAGCTTGATGCGCGACTCGGCCGCCATCCGCGCCACCTGCGCCTTGCTTGAAACCGACTCCACCAGCGCCAGCATCGCGCTCACAATCGTGCCCACGGCCTGAATCACCGTCAGGGCATGTTGCTGGCTGGCCGGGTTTACAATCTTGGCCGCGGCAAGCAGCGCCGAGTTGACCTGCTGCTCGAAGGTCACAATCTGGTTTTCGAGTTCGGCGAGCGTGCCCGCAGAGGGGTTCGCCAGATAAGCCTTGGCCTGGGTTACGAGCAGGCTCGAAGCCGCGTTGAATTGCGAGGTCGCAGCAGTAAAGATGGGTGCGTCGGCGGGCGCCAGCAGCGCGGCCGTCGAGTCTACCGTCGCTACTGCGCTCTGGAGCGACGGCGTCCAATTCACAATGTTCTGCGCCACGCTGGTTCCCGTGCAGCCTTCGATCCACGGCAGCGGGATCAGCAGTGCGATCAGCATCCACACGCCCAGCTTGGTTTGTTGACTCGCTGCCTTGCTGGCTTGCTGACTTCCTGCTCCAGGGTCCTTTGCCAAAAGCCCCAACAGCGCCGTGGCCAGCGCGCCGGCCAATGAGACTACGGTGCCCGCGCCGGCTTTGCCCAGGGTCACACCCTGCTGCGAAAGCACTCCTGCAATTGTGGCAGCCGCAATCAATAATCCAGCCGCCGATGTTCGCGGGTGATTCCAGATATTCGAAATTGGATTCATGCAGAAAAACTCCTTTGAAGTGTTTTTGTTCAGTGCATGTTTGCGGCCTGCCTCGCGCTGGGCCGTCTTTCGCGGGCCACGGAAGACTTGGACTCCGCGCCGGGCGCGCTCCGGCCCTGCGGCACGCAGCCGCGGAATGAATGCAGGTTTATGCTGGGGGATTACAACCGGACCCCGCCGGGCTTACCCCGCCTCCTTTTCGAAGTGCATCGGGCTTATGCTCAAAACTTCACGCCCAAGCTGCCCAAAAACGTCTTTACCTCCGGCCAGGCGGCGGCCAGAGCGGTGGCCGTCTGAATGTCCAAGGGAATGTCGAGCGGATTGGCGGCCGCGCCGGCGAGATCCATCAGCGGTTCATCCACGGCATCGATCAAAGTAGCCAGCGCCGCGATCACTTCGGGAGTTGCGCGCAGCGATTTGCCGGCGCCAGTGAGCCATTTCAGCGCATCCTCGGCCCCGATCTCCAGGCCTTTTTCGATGCTCACAAGAATCTTAGCCATTTCCATCGACTCTCTTTCTGCCAGATTGCGCTTCGCGTGCCTCCCGCTGTCCGGGAGCCGTGAGCGGTTCCACAATCTGCGCGCCGGGCAGTTCGTTTCTGCGGCCTGGGATCGCGATCCGCATAGGCCCAGGCGCGAACCTTCAACGCGTTGCGATTGTGGAACCGTGCTGGAGATGCTCTCAGGTCCAGATGCTGCCGTGGTTCCGGTCTACGGCGTTTTAGGAAGTCGCGCGACCCGCTGGAAGCAAGCCAAGTTAACGCTCCCGGTTGCTTCCACCCGAGCCATCCGCGGCGGATCGCAGGGATTCCGGGTGGGCCGCGCTGACTCTAGGTTCGCGCGTCCCGGATACATCCTTTCCTAAAACGCTGTGGCAATCTGGTGCAGAGATGCTCACGCGCCGCCGCGACGGACGCTGCGCCAACTGCGAGGGAGGGCTTACTCATTGCCGGGCGCAGCGCCGCGTTGGATCGGCTGTCTGACTACCATTAGGCTAGTCCAGTGCTACCCAATTTCTGGAAAACTGGAGCCGGGAATTAAATAAAGCAGAATCTTCTGATTAAGCTCTGACTGCTCACCTCGCCTCTTGACATCCCAAACTGCCAGCCAAGGTGGCGCCAATACCGCGACTATCTACTCGTTTCTATCTTTTCTATCTTTCCAGCCTGCCGCTTCCCCTTCACATACCGCCGTCCGCGTATCTCGTACTCTCCGCTCGCCACCATTCCGATGGCCTCGCTGTAGGCGATATGTTCTTCGGCCAGAATGCGCTCGGCCAGCGTGTGTGCGTTATCGGTCTCCAGCACCGGTACGGCCCGCTGCACCACGATCACCCCGTGATCCAGATCCTCATCCACAAAGTGTACGGTGCAACCTGCCACCTTCACGCCGTAGTCGAGGGCTTGCGCCTGCGCATCCAGCCCCGGAAAAGCCGGCAGCAGCGAGGGATGAATGTTGAGAATGCGCTGGGGAAAGGCGGCCACAAACTCCTTCGACAGAAGCCGCATGTACCCTGCCAGACAAACCAAGTCCACGCCGTGCGCCTTCAGGCAGGCCGCCACGTCAGCGTCGTGCTCGGTCCGCGACCGCCCTTTGGAAACAAATACCTCCGTGGGCAGCCCGAACTCTTTCGCCTTCGCCAGCCCTGCAGCATCGGCCACGTTCGAGATCACTACCGCGATCTCCACGCCCTTCAATCTGCCCGCGCGAATCGACTCGGCAATAGCCACAAAGTTCGACCCGCGGCCGGAAAGCAGAATGCCCAGACGGACCGGTGCTTCTCCCTGGCTCATGTGTATTGCACGCGCCGCTCGCCCTTCACCACGCGGCCGATCACGTAAAACTTCTCTTCAGCCCGGTCCAGCAGGTTTTTGGCGCGCGTGAATTTCACCGCGGGAATGGCCGCGATCAGCCCGATGCCCATGTTGAAGGTGCGCATCATCTCGTCCTGCGGCAGATTTCCCAACTCACGCAGGTGCTCAAAGATCGGCAGCACCGGCCATGACCCGATCTCCACCTGTGCGGTCACGTTCTTGGGCAAAATCCGCGGCAAGTTTTCCGTAATCCCGCCGCCGGTGATGTGCGCCATCCCCGTGGTCACTCCCGCCGCCGTCAGCTTCTGAATCACGTGCAGATAGCTGCGGTGCGTCTTCATCAGCGCCGCGCCGGCCTTTTCCCGGATGGCGGTCACGTACTGAGTCGCTTTGTAGCCGCCCACCTCGAACAGCAGCTTCCGCGCCAGCGAGTAGCCATTGGTGTGCAGCCCTGTCGAAGGCAGCCCCACTAGCACGTCCCCGGGCTTGATTTCCGCGCCCGTAATCAACTTGTCGCGGTCGACCGCGCCCACGATGAATCCGGCCAGATCGTATTCGCTGCCGTTATAGAATCCCGGCATCTCCGCCGTCTCGCCACCGATCAACGCGCAACCATTGGCCTTGCAGGCGTCAGCCAGCCCCATCGCCACGCTCTCCATCACCTCCGGGTCCAGCCGCCCACTGGCTACGTAGTCCAAAAAGAAGAGCGGCGTTGCCCCTTGCACGGCGATGTCGTTCACACAATGGTTGACCAGGTCTGCACCTACGGTATGGTGCAGACCCAACTCGAAGGCCACTTTCAGTTTTGTGCCCACCCCGTCAGCCGAGCTGACAAGGATGGGGTTCTTCCACCGCTGCAAATCCAGCCGGAAGAGCGACCCAAACCCGCCTATCCCGCCCAGCACGTTGCGATTAAAGGTCTTCTGCGCCAGAAACTTGATCTGCTCCTTGGCGCGGCTGCCGCGCTCCATGTCCACACCGGCATTAGCGTAAGTTACGGATTTGAGAGTGGTTTCGTCAGGCATGCTACGAACCTTCAGCGAATAGAGCTCACGCCGTAGTGATTGTAAGCTCGATTTTAGCAGGATTTGCAGCCACTGAATCTCATTTGCAGGGATCGGAATCCCATCGGCGCAACACCACAAGAAGAAAAATGGAAAGTCGGCTTGACATTCATCCGGCTCCGCGCTACTCTGATCTGGAAAGCTAGCTTTACATGGCTCCAAACGTCATCAATCACGTGAAGGAACTCCGTATCGCCCGTGGCTGGACCCAGGAACAACTAGCCCACGCGGCCGGCGTCTCACGGCAGAGCATCAACGCCATCGAGCGCGACCGCTATGTGCCCAGCCTTGAGCTGGCGCTGACGTTTGCGAGCATCTTTGCGTGCTCGACCGACGAGATCTTTCAACTGGAGAAGAACGCATGAACCACCCCGTTCTCAGCCGCATTCTCATGCTCGACCACGTTGCCGACGAGAGGTACCGGCAGCATCAAAGCCGCTCCACCAGTGCCGCAGCGATTGCCGGGATGCTCACCCTCTTTGCTCTGCTCGAGTATCGCTTACTCGTCGAGCACCGCATTCCCTGGGACCTGATCTGGGTGATCTATGCCATGGGCGCCACAAAGATCACCCTGATGCTCTGGTACCGCTTCAAAAACTAAATCCTTTCGAGGAGACTTTCCATGTGCCTGCATCGCCGACAACTCGATTCCAAGTCCCGTCGCATCATGGCCGCCGGCTATCTCTGCCTTGTCCTGAGTCTCTTGCCCTCGCTGTTCTACGCGCATGGCATCGGCCTTGGTCACGCGGCTCTCTTCGATAGCGTGCGCTTTTTGTTCCTCGGTGCGGCCATTGGTTTGCTTTCCTGGTTCGCGCGCCGCGGCTGTGGACGCGCTTCCCGTTCCTGAAAGGAATTTCTATGTCTCCGCTTGACAGTTGCAGTCTGAAAAAATCTCTCCCGCTTCTCATCGCCTTGCTGGTGATTGCTCAGATCGACCTGGCCAGCGCCGCCGCCTGGCCTGCTGCGCTCTTGTCGCTGCTGCATCTCACCCCCGCGCCAAACGACACGTGCCGGGGCGTTTGCGCAGGGATTGGCGCTTCCATCGACTTTTTAGTGATCTTCCAGCTCGTCCGCATCTGGGCCAAGCGCGCCATGCGGCTTCTATACTGAACCCACCATGAGTTCGCAGGCCAACGGTCCCTCACGCAAAAAATCCGCGCTGCTTCAGGCGCGCGCAGAACGCCTCTTCCCCGGCGGCGTCAACTCGCCGGTGCGCGCCTTTGGCGCCGTGGGCGGCGCGCCGCCGTTCGTCGAGCGCGCCGTGGGCGCGTATCTTTACGACGCCGACGGCAACCGTTATATCGACTACTTCGGCTCCTGGGGTCCGATGATCCTGGGCCACGCTTTTCCGCCGGTGGTCGAAGCCATCGAGCGCGCCGCGCGCAACTCGCCGAGCTTCGGCGCCTCCACCGCCGCCGAAGGCGAACTCGCCGAACGCATTGTCGCCTGCTACCCCTGCATTGAGAAGCTGCGTTTCGTCAGCTCAGGGACTGAGGCCACCATGTCGGCGATCCGCCTGGCCCGCGCCGCCACCGGCCGCAAGCTCATCGTCAAGTTTGAAGGCTGCTATCACGGCCACGCCGACGGATTGCTGGTCAAAGCCGGCTCCGGCGTGGCCACTTTTGGCATTCCCGGCTCGGCCGGCGTGCCTGAAGAGATCGCTCACCTCACTCTCGCTTTGCCCTACAACGACCTCGCCGCCGTCGAAGCCGCCTTCGCCGCTCACCCTGCCGCCATTGCTGCGGTCATCGTCGAGCCCATCGTCGGCAACGCCGGCTGCATCCCTCCGGCAGACGGGTATCCGGCGGGGCTGCGTGCCATCACGCGGCGCGAAGGCGCTCTGCTCATCGCGGATGAGGTCATGACTGGCTTCCGCGTGGCGTTAGGCGGTGCGTGCGAGCTATTTGGATTGGAGCCGGATCTGGTCACCCTCGGCAAAATCGCCGGCGGCGGCCTTCCCGTCGGCGTCTTCGCCGGAAAGCGCGAGTTCATGGACCAGCTCGCCCCACTCGGCCCCGTCTATCAGGCCGGAACCCTCAGCGGCAATCCGCTGGCCATGGCCGCCGGCATCGCCACTATCGCCTATCTCCAGGACCACGCCGCTGAGGTCTACCCGCGTCTCGAATCCACGGCCCACGCCGTCGCCGAAGGCGTCGCGGCCGAGGCTGCTCGCGCCGGCGTCTCCCTCACCACCAACCGCATCGGCTCCATGTGGACCTGGTTCTTTACCTCCGGCCCGGTCCGGAACTACGCTGATGCCGCGCAGTCTGACGCCGCCGCCTTTGGCCGCTTCCATCGCGCCCTGCTCGACCGCGGCGTCTGGCTGCCGCCGTCGCAGTTTGAAGCTGCTTTCCTTTCCACCGCTCACGGGCTTGCTGAGGTCGAAGCCACACTTGCCGCCGCGCGGGAGGCCTTTCGGGCGCCCTGAACGCCGCCTGGGCCCTGTCGGTAGTGTCCTAATTTGGGCTTTGGTGCTGCTAAGTGCTCTCGTTGTCAGTTGGGGCGCCTACAGAACCCCAAAATTCTTGAGAAACAGCGCATTGCTTCGGGTTCCTTCGATGGAACCTCCTGCGGAAAAGGAATCGGGTTTGTTCCGCAATAGCCATCAGAGTGAGGATGATGGCCCATACGGTAGTTCCTTCAGGCCAGCGAAAGGCGGCGCGGAATATGTGCCCACTTGGGCTGTCCCAACCGGTATTCTCTGGGTGTTCTTGGGGATGCTTCTTGTCCGGTTTTCCGGCAACAGCAGGATTGTTTTGGTTTGCGGATTTCTCGCCGCCATTGAGGGAGGCATACTCATCACGACGGGCTATGACGTACGCCAGCCCCAGAACAACAATGAGAATCCCAGCATATTTCCACATAATCCCCAGATTGTACCCCAAAATTCCTTGACACGCTCTGATAAATGGGGTACATTTATTGCAGTGAGGCAAGACATGGCGAACATCCTGAATACCGATAAGCAAATCGCGGTGATCGCGGCTCTGGCTGAAGGTTCCAGCATCCGCTCCATTGAGCGCATGACCGGCATCCACCGGGATACGATCATGCGGCTGGGCATCCGCGTCGGACAGGGCTGCACCGCCATGATGGATCAGACCATGCGCGACCTGCCCTGCACACGCCTGGAACTGGATGAGATTTGGGGCTTTGTCGGCAAGAAGGAACGCCACATCCAGCCCGGCGACGATCCGCAGTTTGGCAGTGTTTGGACGTGGTGCGCGATAGACGCGGATACGAAGCTGGTCCCTGTATTCCATGTCGGGGATCGTGGGCGCGCCTCCGCCCATGCCTTCGTGAAAGACATAGCCAGCCGCATGAGGAACCGGGTCCAGATTTCAACCGATGGCTTGGGCGACTACATCAGCGCAATCGAGGAATCCTTTGGCGCGGACGTGGATTATGCCCAGATCGTCAAAACCTACGGCCACGAGATCACAGAGGATAATCGCCGGTACAGCGCACCGGAATTCGTCTCCGCCGAAAAGAAGATCATTGCCGGCCGCCCGGATTACAACCTCATCTCTACCAGTTACGTCGAGCGGCTGAACGCGACCACGCGACTGCACATGCGTCGGCTCACCCGCCTGACGCTGGCCTTCAGCAAAAAGCGAGAGAATTTCGCGGCGGCGGTAGGGCTGCACTTCGCTTATTACAACTTCGTGAGACGGCACAATACGCTGCGGTGCACCCCGGCAATGGCTGCTGGCATCACGCCGTCATTCTGGGGCGTAGGAGAGCTACTGGAGGTAGTGGCATGACCGGTGTCCCATCGGAACTAAATTGGGTCGAGAAACGAGCGGCCTGCTCTGCTGCTCAAGCGTTTAACGAATTGAGAAAGGGCATAAAGGAGGATGTAGCCCTCATCAATTCAATCAAGAAACTTCCTTCAGAACAGGAATTTGTCGTTGAGATGGGTAACAACGGTTTCGCTCTCTGTGTGGCCCATCGTGGACCGGCAGTTGGCCCTACTGTTGACATCAATCTAGTGGGAAGCAGAATTACAGTGGGCGATGTTAAATCGACCGAATGGTGCGTGGAAGCAAAGCTAAATTCGGAAGGCCGCTGTATTCTTCGGCTCGGAGATGGAACAGAATTGGAACAATGGCAATTCCGCAAAAAGGCTCTTGAGGGTCTGTTTTTTGGAGATTGATCGGTGAGCTATATTCACGAATTGCGAGACGTGATCCATAAGCTGCACAGGGCTAAGGCGCACCACATCCAGAGTGTATCCGTTACCGAGACATTCCAGGGCCAGACAGTCTGGGACGGAGTAGTGGAGGTCTTCGACCTGACGGGGCATCCGAAGGCGAACCGCATTTATGCTTGGGCGCATCTGACCGACGATCCGAAGCAACCGAAGCGATTCGTGACGGTACTCCACATCCCGCCAGTGGTATCGCCCCAAACTGCCGTCAGAGCGGCCATCGTACAGGAGTCGAGGGAGCGACGTGGCCGAAGCAAAGAAAACTAGGAAGCCGGGGCGTCCAAAGCTGCCGAAGGGAGCTTCCAAGGCGAAGTTCCTGCGGGTCCGCGTTACCCCGGATGAGTTGCGGGCTTTTGAAAGGGCCGCAAAAACTGACGGCAAAACCGTCTCGGAATGGATACGCAGCAAGCTGAACGGAGGAAATGAACAATGAACCGGTTGCTTCTCGTACTGATTATCGTAGTCGCTGTTTGGATCGACCGCCAGCTTGAGAAGGCTTTTAGCCGTCTGAAGGATACACTGACGAGGATGGAAGGCAAGATCGACGCAATCAGCCTGCCGAAAGGAGGCCAATGAGTCTGTGGATTTCAAATTAGGACCCTACCGGCCCTGTCAGGCAAATTGACCCCCATCCCCGCTTAACGATAGAATCAAAGAGTTTGGCGAGAGCGCACCCCAACTGGGTGTGCGGGGATTGGCCGGGCTTGCTGCCGTATAGGGCGCTGCGGCCCGCTTCCCGATGCGGTTCACCTCTGGTCCCGCCCCAGGCAAACAGCGATTTTAAGGTTGCGCGCCGCTCAGAAGTCATGGCGCTGGAGGGTTTGTTATGTACGCAGTGATTCGCACCGGAGGCAAGCAGTACCGCGTGGCGCCAGGCGACGTGCTGAAGATCGAAAGCCTCCCGTCCGAAAACCAGACCGTCGAGTTCAGTGATGTACTGGCCGTCTCCGGCGAACCCGGAACCCTGGCTAAGCCCTCCGCCGCCAAGGTCACGGCTGAAATCCTGGGCGAGGGCCGCGGCGGCAAGGTCCTAGTCTTCCACTTCAAGCGCAAGAAGCAGTATAAGAAGCTCCAGGGGCACCGGCAGAACTTTACCGAGGTACGCATCAAGACCATCGAGGCCGACGGACAGACGTTTACGGCGTAAGCCGTCAGCCTTTCGTCTTTCCGCACGCGAGTGCGGAGAGCGCGTTGAACAATGAATTGACTCAGAGCTGACGGCTGAAAGCTGACAGCCAGCTAAAGAAGGGGATTTTGCTATGGCACACAAGAAAGGTGGAGGCAGCTCCACAAACGGACGCGACTCCAATGCCCAGCGGCTGGGAGTGAAGGTTTTTGCCGGCCAGATGGTTACCGGCGGCTCTATCATCATGCGCCAGCGCGGCACTCGCATCAAGCCCGGCCCCAACGTCGGCATCGGCTCTGACGACACGCTCTTCGCCAAGGTCTCCGGCCGCGTCAAGTTCACGGATCGTGGCCGCA
>JAJYZC010000068.1 GCA_021800255.1 Acidobacteriota bacterium | reverse complement strand
AAGGCAACCGCAGCGGACCCCTGGAGGAAACCCATCGTCTGGGCCGCCATTTCCTGCGCCGTGCCGGTTCTTTGGCGCCGGTTTTGTAGAAAAGGTTATCGGTAAAATTCCGGCTTCACCTCTGCGCACGGGACTGGCGCCGGTGGAGAATGCGGACTGCGGATTGCAACCGCGGATCGAAGGGACCCGGTGAGGAGTTTGCCGTTTCTGGCCGCACTTCAGGCGTTACTGCGGCCTCTGCCGCGGCGGGTCAATTGCGCGTGGGCAGCTTGCGCTCGTCTCTAGCCGCCGGCAGGCTCCAGATCTTCGGCGCCTATCTCGACGGCCGCGTGCTGGTTGATCAGAGCGACGGTGAGAACGAAGCGCAGATTGCTGTTCTTCCTTATCAAAACTCCCTCCAGGCCGCGCATGGCGCCGCTGCGTATGCGCACCTTCTCGCCTACCACCAGTTCATGGTAGGGCTCGACCTTTTTTGTGCAAAGATCCGAGCGCAGGAACTCGACCGTCTCATCCGGAACCGGAACCGGTCCTCTGCGGTTGCCGACAATCCGCAGCACCCCGGGGGATTCGAGAACTCGTCCGCGTTCCCGGCTGCCGATGCGCACAAATAGGTAGGAAGGGAAAAGCGGCAAAACAAGATGAACACGCTGACGGTTCTTCCAGACGCGCACGGTTTCATAGGTGGGAAGAAACGACTCAATCTCGCGCAGATGAAGATGCTTAACGGCTGATTTCTCGTTCTGCGGAACCGTAAACACGGCGTACCAGCGCCGGCCGGCGCCGCCATCGGCGGCTTCCTCCCGAGGAAAGGAACGGCAGAACCCGGATGAGTATCCGTCGATCATTCAACTCCTTATGGCGCCGCAGCAGAACCTTAGCAAGCAGAGGGAACAATCCGGAACCGCGCCATCGGCGATGAAAATTCACATGGCTTCGCCATCCTGACTTAGCAAACCGTCTCCGGGCTAAGCCGTGCAATCAGGAAGATTGAGGTGTTCTGACTACAAGTGAAAGACACGACCGGGCGTCGAACGCCTCTTCCGTGAAGAATCTCTAATCGGCTGGGACGAACCATGAACCTTGGGAAATGCGCCTTTCGAGGAAGCCGTCGTCGATTCTCCAGCGATAGAGACAGTGTAAGCGATTGCCGCAAATTTTAGAAGATCCGATTTCAAGAATTTTGAATGACGAAAGGTTAAAATCTCAGAAAAATCTCGAAAACGGTACTAAAGTAATAGCTTTCGCCTCTGCCATATCGCAGATTGCATATTCAAAGAATGTGGGCAAGCACTCCCACACTTCATTTCCTATTCCCTGATGCGCTTTGCAGGGTCTCGATGCGGTCGATGAGAGCCTCACACGCCAGCCGTCCTAATTGGAGCGCGCGCTCGCGATATTGCATTGATCGGGCACCGTCAACTCGCAGACAATGACCATCATCGTCTGCGGCGGCCTATAGCGGTTCCCTGAACCTCTCTCCGGCAGTTGAACCGTTGATTGGGCGCTATAGCATCTTCGGAAAAGGAGTGGACCGAAACCGCTCCTGCGGAGTGGATTTTTCCTCAAGAAAATTTCACTTTCACGGCTCTCAATCGGTGCCGCTGGCTGCCGCGCACGAATCTTAGCGACTGCCTCCAAGGCCCAAATCTCCGCAACTGCCCGCTAGATCAGCTCGTACCCCGCGAACCAGTAGCCGATCTCGAAGGCCGCCGTGTCTTCGCCGTCCGAGCCGTGGATGGCGTTCTCTTGGATGGACGCGGCGAACCTCTTGCGGATGGTTCCCTCCTCGGCATTCGCCGGATTGGTGGCGCCCATCAGCTTGCGCAAATCGGCGATGGCGTTTTCCTTTTCGAGCACCATCAGCACCAGCGGCCCCGACGACATGAAATCGCACAGCCCGTCGAAGAACGGCTTGCCCTGGTGCACGGCGTAGAACCCCTCCGCCTGCGGCTTGCTGATGGTTTGCTTGCGAATGGCTACAATCCGGAAGGCTGCCTTGTCGATCTCCGCCAAAATGGCGCCGGTCGCGCCGTTGCGGACCGCGTCCGGCTTGATGATACTGAAAGTGCGCTGCCTCACTCGCGTTCAACTCCTCAAAAGCTTTCTAGCGGTTCTTCGGTGGGTGTAGGGCACGGCGCCCGCAGCATTTTCCTCGCCGGGGCCCAGCGAACAGGCCTTCGTCCGTAGGACGGTAGCGAGCGCCATCCGCCGCGGCGGGGGCGCTTGTCAGGACTTTACGGGAATCGGAGAACCACCTTAGTTCCTGCAGTCCATTGTAATTGTTAGAGCGGCTCCTCACCCCCGGCCAGGCAGGCGCAGCCCCAGTTCCTTCATTGCAATCTGCAAGTCGGCCCAGGCTTCTTTTTTCTGGCGGGGGTCGCGGAGCAAAAACGCGGGGTGATAGGTGACGATGAGGCTCATGCCGCGAAAGGCGTGCACGCGCCCGCGCAGCGCGGCCAGCGGCTGGCGCGCGCCGAGCAGGTAGGTGGCTGCGGTGGCTCCCAGCGCGACCAGGACCTGCGGGCGCACCACATCGATCTGGCGGAAGAGAAACGGCGAGCAGGTGTGGGCTTCTTCCGGATCCGGGGTGCGGTTGCCGGGCGGGCGGCACTTGACCACGTTGGCGATGTAGCACTCCTCGCGCTTGAGCCCCATGGCGGCGATCATGTTATTGAGCAGTTGGCCGGCGCGACCCACGAAGGGCAACCCCTGCGCGTCCTCGTCGGCGCCGGGGCCTTCGCCCACAAACATCAGCCGCGCGGCGGAGTCGCCCTCGCCAAAAACGATGCTGTGGCGGCCGGTGTGCAGCGCGCAGCGGGTGCAGTCGCCGATCTCGTCGCGGATCAGCTTGAGCGCCGCGGCGCGCTCCGCGGGGGGCACGGCGGGGGTGATCTGCGGCGGCGCTTGAAAACCTTTGCGGGATCGGATGGCAGACTCCTCTCCGAAAAAATTGGGTTGGATGGCCAGCGCCGCGGCCTCCGGCGCAGCCGGCGCCTGCGATGGCGCGGCCTGATGCTCGCCGGAGTTTGCCGTCGAGGCGCCGGGAGCCGCCTCTGAAGCAGCCGCATCTTCACTTTGGCCGTTGAGCAGCGCCGGATCGGCGGGCCGGCGGTAGAACTCCGTAAGTCCAAGGTCGCGGTAGAAGCGCATGCGCTCGGCCAGAGCGCCACGGGTGGCTGGATCAAGTGTGCGCGGCAAGCCCTTCACTCCACGATCAACTGGCGGCGCGATGCGCCGGCGGAAGCGCCTTCGCTCAGCACACGCGCCTGGCGGGCGTGGGCATCCACGCACTCGTCGAGCTCAATCACCATGGGACGTGCGCGGCGAAGGGTAAGTATCTCATCGAATATGCGGTCGGCGATCTGGCGCTTGGGCATGCGCGGCAGCTCGATGGCCGTCTGCGGAGTGAGAAACGTGGCCGCATTGGCGTCGGCTTCGATGCCTATGCCCTCGCCAGCCACGTCGTTGACCACGATGGCGTCGGCGCCCTTGGCGAGCAGCTTGGCGCGCCCGTTTTCTACCACGTTTTCGGTTTCGGCGGCAAAGCCCACGATGAGCTGGCCGGGGCGACGGCGGCGTACGGCCTCAGCCAGAATGTCGTCGGTCGGCTCCAGTTCCAGCGTCATCGGCCCCTTGCGCTTGAGCTTTTGCCCGGAGACCTTAGCGGGGCGATAGTCGGCCACGGCGGCCGCCTTAATCACCAGCGTGGCTTCGTTCATGCGCGCCAAAACGGAGTTTCGCATCTCTTCAGCGGTGGTCACTTTCACCAGTTCGCTGGCCGCGGCCAAGGCCGGGGGATGCACGCTCGCCGGGCCGCTGATGAGAATCACTTTCGCGCCGCGGCTCTGCGCGGCTTCAGCCAGCGCATAGCCCATCTTGCCGCTGGAGCGGTTGCCGATGAAACGCACCGGATCGACGGCCTCGCGCGTGCCGCCGGCGGTAATCAGCACCACCTCGCCGGCCAGATCGTGACCGCGGCCGAGGGTGTTCAGCACCGCCTCCGCAATGGCCTCCGGCTCCGCCATGCGTCCCGCGCCCACCATGCCGCAGGCCAGTTCGCCCGCGCCCGGCTCCACGACCCGCACTCCGCGCTGGCGCAGGACTTCAAGGTTGGCCTGCGTAGCCGCATGCCTCCACATGTTCACGTTCATAGCCGGCGCGACGAGCACGGGCGCGGTGGTGGCCAGATAAAGAGTAGAGAGAAAATCGTCGGCGATGCCGTGGGCGAACTTGGCCAGAATGTTGGCCGTGGCGGGGGCAACCACCAGAGCATCGGCCCATTGCGCCTCGGCGATGTGGTCGATGCCGTTCTGTTCGGCGGCATCTTCTGCGCCCGATTCGTCCCACAAGCTGGAGATCACTCTGTGCCCGGTAAGCGCGGCGAAGGTCAGCGGTTGGACAAAGCGGCAAGCGGCCGTAGTCATCGCCACGTGAACTTCAAGACCTTGGCGCACGAAGACGCGCACCAGTTCCGCCGCCTTGTAGGCCGCAATTCCGCCCGATACTCCCACAGTGACCCGCATACGCCGATTGTAGTTCAGGGCTCGGTGGTCAGGTTGCAGGGATAAAAGACGCGCGGGAAAGGGCGCGTTCTCTAGGATCGCGACGAAGGGTTGCCACAGCTTGCTTGCCAGCGGCCCGGCTGCACCCTGAACCGTGTTTTAGCTAAGCAGAATGGGGATGGCCGGTCCTTCGACCAGAGGCTTGTGGACCTCCGTGTCGGGCTTGACGTAGGCGATTTTGCCGGCTTCGATCTCTTCCTGGGCGATGCGGCAAGCCTTATTGGAATGGGTGGGGATAAGCGCGTGGGACCCGTTCTGCAACTGGCGTGCGCGGCGGGCGGCCACCAATACCTTCCGGTAGTTGGAGTCGAAGCTGGTCTCAATCGTCATCGGAGTTCTCCTCAAAGTTCAATTCCCGCTGTCTGGAGTCGCCTAGAATGCCAAAAGCCTCCAGCACGGGTTTGAGCCGTTCCTGCGAGTTCGATTGCAGGCAGGCTGCGGCGACCTCTAATACCCGGCGCGAACGGTAGGCGATGACCTCGCCATTGCGATAGAAGCGTTCGGCCAGCACAATGGCCTCCAATTGCGCTACCGTCCGGTCCAGGATGTCATTGACCAGAATATACCCGTACTCGCGATAATTCTCAATCTCCCGGCTGGCCTCGCCCAGGCGGCGATAAAGTTCGGCCTCGTTGATTACCCCCTCCGCGCGGCTGCGGTTGCGCAGACGGGTGCGCAGCACCTTGGGGTTAGGGGGCAAAACAAAGATGCTCACCGACTCCGGCAGTTTGGCGCGCACCTCGGCCGCGCCCTGCACGTCAATGTCCAGGATCAGGTCGTGGCCAGCGGCGCGCGCATCGTCGAGCGAGGAGCGCGCCGTGCCGTAAAGATTGCCGAATACCTCGGCGTGCTCCAGAAACAGTCCTGCCGCGATCATGCGCTCGAACTCTTCGCGCGTGGTGAAGTGGTATTCGCGCCCTTCTTCCTCCGAACCGCGCGGCGGGCGCGTGGTCCAGGAGATGGCGAAGTCCACGCCGCTCACTTGCTTGCGCAGCTCGCTGACCAGAGTGCTTTTACCCGAGCCCGAAGGCGCCGAGATAATAAAAAGAATGCCTGCCAAGGTCCGATGTGTCCTTTCTGTTTCGGTGGCCAGTTCACAGTTCACATTTGTCAGTTGTCAGCGAATGATTCCTTAGTCCCTAGTCCCTGCTTTTCTCACTCCACGTTCTGCACCTGCTCGCGGGCCTTTTCGATCTCCGCCTTCATGGCCAGCCCGAGTTCGGTGATGAGCGTTCCCTTGCCGCCCACGCCGCCGGTCTTGGAGAGCAGCGTATTGGCCTCGCGGTTCATCTCCTGCAATAGGAAATCCAATTTTTTCCCTGCCTCGCCCCCGCCTTCGAGCAGCTCGCGGAAATGCCCGATGTGCGCGGCCATGCGCGTGAGCTCCTCGGAGATGTCGCTGCGCTCCACGAGCACGGCTACCTCTTCAAGCACCCGCTGTTGGTTGAATTCCACTCCCACGGCCGATGCCAGCCGCTGGCTGAGGCGCTCCTGAAAACGCCGCTCGATCTCCGGGCGCAGCCCGGCCACGGCTTCAGTAGCCTCCGCCAGCCGGTCGAGCGTGGCCAGCAGAATCGCCTGCAAGGCTTCGCCCTCGCGCGCGCGCATAGACTTCAACTGCTCGATCAGCGGGCCGGTCTGCTGGAGCACGCTCTCCGCCAGTGCAGCCATATCCTCGCTGTCGCGGCTGTCGCCCTGCAATGCTCCGGGCAGCCGCAGCGCGGCGTTCAGGTCCGGCTCGCCAGCGAGTCTGAACTCCTCGCGCAGCGCAGCAAATGCGGCCAGATACGCCGACACCAGTTGGTGATTGTAGCCGCTCTTTGGTTGCGCCGCGCGATCGAGCGCCAGCGACAGATCGACGTGGCCGCGCACCAGGTTCTCCTTCATCACCTTGCGCAGTTCCATCTCCAGAGCGTCCAGGCCGGCGGGCAGCCGGAACTGGAGATCGAGAAAGCGGTGATTCACGCTTTTGAGGCTGAGCGTGTAGCTGAGCTGTTCGCCGCCGCGCAGAGCCGCCCAACCCTGCACCTGCGCAAACCCGGTCATCGAGTAAATGGGCATTCTTGCATCTCCTCACGCGCGGCCGGGCGCCGGTGCTACGGCAGGCGGCTCCACCACCGGCGCGTCTGGAGCCAGCTCAGCCGAAACTTGCGTTTCGGGCCCATCGATGAACTGCAACTGGTAGAGCCTTTGATAGGTGGGCGATGCGCTCAGCAGCTCTTCGTGGGAGCCGATGGCGGTGATGCGCCCGTCTTCGAGCACGGCGATGCGGCTGGCGCGGCGAATGGTAGACAGCCGGTGGGCGATCACCATGACCGTGCGGCCGAGCATCAGGTTGGCCAGCGCAGTCTGCACCAGCGCCTCGCTCTCGGCGTCCAGCGCTGAAGTGGCCTCATCCAAAATGAGAATGGGAGCATCCTTCAGCAGGGCGCGGGCAATGGCCATGCGCTGGCGCTCACCGCCGGAGAGCCGAAGGCCTTTTTCGCCGATCACCGTGTCGTAGCCCTGCGGCAGGCGCAGGATGAAATCGTGCGCCAGGGCGTTGCGCGCCGCTTCCTCTACCAGCGCGGCCTTCACCTCCGGCTGGCCGTAAGCGATGTTGTTGCGCACCGTGTCGTTGAACAGAATGGTCTCCTGCGTCACTTGCGCAACCTGGCGGCGCAAGGAGGCCAGCGTCAGATCGCGCAAATCGCGGCCGTCGAGGAGAATGCGTCCCGAGGTTACGTCGAAGAAGCGCGGAATCAGATTGACGAGCGTGGATTTGCCGGCGCCGCTCGGACCCACTAGGGCCAGCACCTCGCCGGCTTGCACCTCCAGATCTACGTGGTGCAAAATCTGGTGTTCGCCCTCCCCGGTGGAGTAGGAGAACCCCACGTCGTCGAATCGGATGCTCTGGCGGAAGGGCTTGCAGGCCGCGGCGTGCGGACGTTCCCTCACGTCATCCTCGGCATCGAAAAACGTGAAGATCGAGGACGAAGCGCCCATGGCCTGCTGAAAATTGTTGTAAAAGAAGGCAAACCTGCGCACCGGATCGTAGAGCTTGAAGAGGAGCAGAATAAACGCCGCGAACAAGCCCATCGTCATGCGGTGGTGCTGGATCTCATTGCGCCCGATGAACAGCATCAGGGCGATGGCGACCGCGCCGATGGCATCCATCAGCGGCGAGCTGATGGACTGAATGCGCACGCTGCGCAGGTTGGCCCGCAGCAGCCGGCGGGCCGCCTCCTTGAAGCGCAGAATCTCCCAGATCTCGGTGTTGAACGCCTTCACGATACGGTTGCCGGTCACCGTCTCGTGCAGGATGTTTTGCATCTCGGCGAGCTTGTCCTGGCCGGTGCGCGTGCGCGTGCGCACCTCCCTGCCAATCTTGCGCGCGGAGGTGACGACCACGGGAATAAAGAGCAGCAGCGCCCAGCTCAGCTCGCCGCCCAGGCGAATGACCAGCACTAAACCCACAAGAAAGGTGAAAAACTGCTGCAAAAACTGGCTGATGACGGAGCTGATCGCGTTCTGCACTCGGTTCACGTCGTTGATGAGCGTGGAGAGGATGGTTCCGGTAGGGTGCTTGTGGAAGAAGCTGGCGGAGCGGCGCAGCGTCACTTCGTAAAGATGATTGCGCAGATCGGTGATGGTCGCGAAGCCCGCATAATTTACCAGATAGCTGCCGGCATAGTCGCAAACGCCCTTGGCCACCGTGGCCGCGATGAGCGCGAACGCCACCACCGTCCAGGCGTTGTGCAAATGCAGAAAATGCGGAATCACGCGGCGCAGGTCGAAGTGCCAGCGGGAATGAATATCGCCGAGGATGATGGGGCCGGGAGGCGCGCTGGGATTGAGCACCTTGTCGAAGATGGGCTGCAGCAGCAGTACTCTGAAGTTGTCCAGCAATCCGACCGCGGCCAACAGAATCACGCTGATCAGCCAGGGCACGGAGTAAGGAAGTCCGTAGCGCAGAAGGCGAAAAAAGTTCCTCATGCCGGACGGACCTCTTCACCGGAAGCGAACCCCGGAAGCACGCGCCGCGGTATCGCGCACATGGCCATCCCCGTATTGTATCTGGAACGTATCAGGGCTTGCGCAATCGTCCCACCGGCAGCCAAAGGGATGCCATGCGCAGCGCCCATCGGCGCCGGCGGCGTACTCGCGCGTTGTTATCATAGCCACGTGAAGCGCAGCCCACGGAGAACCATCCCACGCCATTTGAACGCCGTTTTCCTTGACCGCGACGGAGTGCTCAACGAAAAGAAACCTGAAGGCCAGTATGTAGCGTCCTGGGCGGATTTCCACGTCTTGCCCGGCGTGCCCGAGGCCCTCGCCCGGCTCAACCGGGCTGGCCTCCGAGTCATCGTGGTCTCCAACCAGCGCGGCATCGCTCTGGGCATCTACTCGGCCGCCGATGTGGAGGCCATCCACGCGGCCTTTCAGCGCCTGTTGGGCGCTTATGGCGCCCGCGTAGACGCCTTCTATATTTGTCCGCACGACACGGGCCAGTGCAACTGCCGCAAGCCGCTGCCCGGGCTTTTCGAGCAGGCCCAGGCCGATTTTCCCGCTCTCTCGGCGGCCGCCAGCGTCATGATCGGAGACACGCCCGCAGACATTGAGTTTGGCAGGCGCCTGGGCATGACGACCATCTGCATTGCCGGCGATCCCGCCCTGCACAAACCCGGCGCCATCGAGGCCAGAGAAATGGCTGACCTCTGCTTCGGCTCGCTCCCCCAGGCCGTGGATGCCTTGCTGGCAAGGCTTGCACCGCACTGAGGTTCTGCATCCGCTCCCCTGCTTCTCATCGGGGATTTCAAGCCGCGCCCTGGATGTGGCTTCGATGGCCTGCTGCATATCGGGATCAACGATCTGCCGGCGGCGTAATATCCAACGCCTGGCAAATGCGAGGATCCCCGCGCGTTGAGGCTTTAAGCCGTGAGCAATTCGAGCATCACCATCCGGCCGCCGAAGGGGATGATCTTTTCCGGTTCCGGCCGTTCGCCGCGCTCCATCTTTGCCCCCGTTCCGCGGAGCGGCGCACATGATTCTTAAGTCCGTCAGGGAACACTATTCCAATCGCTCACTCGCCCCCCGGCAGCTTCATCGACGGCTCGTTGCCCGGCTTGGCCTGCTGCACGCCCGGAACCACCGGCGCGCTTTGCAAAGTCCCTGACGCGGCCTGGCCAAGGTTGATGTGGTAGTGCTGCAAGGTCGCGGCCAGAATCTGGTAAAAGCTCGCCCGGTCCTTCGCATATTGCGCTTCGGCGTTAATCAGGTCGTCCTGGGCCGCGGCAAAATTGCGCTGCTGCATCAGCACGTTGGCGGTGGTGGAAGCCCCCAGGTGCAGCTTCTTGATTTCGTCATTCAGGCTCTGCTGGTTATAGTTGCGGGCAGCGATGGCCGCCTCGACCGCAGCCCGGTCGTTGGTCAGCGCGTACTTGGCGTTCACCACCTGCATGCGAATCTGCGTATACAGTTGCTCCAGCCGCAGCTCCGCCTGCCGGTACTCCATCAGCGACCGCTCCTGTACCGACTGCGCCTCGCGGTTGCGCAAAGGGATTTCCAAGTTGAAGCCCACGCCCTTGTCCGGCGCTGAGCTGTTGAAGAGGTTATCGAACACCGTGCCGTAGCCGACGGTAGGGAAGGTGCCCGGAGGATAGTGTTTTCCCGAGGCAGAAGTAGAAGAACCAAAGAGGCTGCTTAGGTTGATGGCGTAAGGGCTCTGCGCGCCGCCCAGCGCGCTGGACCCGTAAAACGCATAGGCGTCCAACGTGGGCAGCAGCGCATTGCGCGCGCCGCGCAGCGTGATCTCGTCGTTGCGCAGCGTCAGGATGGCCTGTTCCAGCTCCGGCCTTTGCCGGAACGCTTCCTTCACCAGAACGTTTACCGGCTCGCTCTCCTCGGGAATCGGCGCCAGGCTAACGCGGTCGGTCGGGATCACCGGCGCCGCCGACAGAACCGGATCGTTCAAATTGCGCGCGATAGCTTGCTTCATAATCATTTGCTGGTAGTTGAGCGTATTCTCGGCGCTGATCAGCGCCTGCTGGTCGCTGGCCACGCCCGATTCTGCGTCCACTACGTCCAGCGGAGCCATGGCTCCGATTTGCAACTGTTTTTTGTCGTCGGACAGCAGTTGCGTGCTCTGCTGGAGCGCCTGCTGTTTGGCCTGCACGTCCTCGTAGGCCTGCACCAGACCCCAGTAAATGTTCTCCACCTGATCCACGGTGTAAAGAATCTGCTGGCGGAACGACGAGCCGGTGATGCGCCGGTCGTTCAACGCCTGGTAGATGTAACGCTTGTTCACCCAGATTCCCGCCCCTTGCAGCAGGTGTTGCGTGATGGTTGTCTTGAAGACAGACTGCAGATAGGGGCTGTAATCGTAAAACGGATTATCCGTCCCGATCCGTTCGTTCTCCAGCGAGACCTGGAGCGCCGTGCCCGTCACAAATCCCTGGTTGAAGTTGAGGTTGTACTGGTCGGTATTGGTGTTCAAGGTGGGCAGGCCGCCGGAGAATAGAAGATTGACTTGGGGCGCAAACGCCCGTTCCAATTGGGCGGTGAAGCCTAACGAAGGATCGAGCGCCTCCGGCGCCGGTCCCGCGCCTTGCGCGGTCAGCGTCAGGCCCGCCGTGCCGGAGCCTGCGCCGCCCGAGCCCACCGTTGTTCCGCCGGGGCCTCCGCCGGTGGTCAATAGCGATGTCGAGCCGCCCAATGTGCCCGTCACCAAACCCGAAGGCGCGCCCAGCGGCGCCGCGCCAGTCTTCGTCCTCAGAATGTCAGTATCCGCGATCTCCAAATCGTAGCGCGCAATGGCGATGTCATAGTTATCCTCGATGGCCAGCGCCAGCGCATCGGAGAGACTCAGATAGATTTTGCCGTTTCTCACCAGGTCTTTCAGCCGCACCGGATTCGCAAAGTTCAACTTCCCGATGGTTGTGGGCCGGTAAATGTTGAGTGGATTGCCCAGCCAATTCGCAAAGGGCTTGGAAAAATCCCGCTCCGTTGCCCGCAACAGAAGAGGCTCGGTGAAGACCGGAGCCGGAGCCTTGGGCAGCTTCGAGGCCTCCTTCTCAGGCTTGCTCTGGCCGGCTCCCAGCTGCTGCCCGAAACCCTGCGGCATCGTGGCCAGCACGGTCAGCACTACCGCCGCCCAGCCGCGCAGCCGGCTGCCGCTCTGCGCCCGCACGCTCCGCTTCACCATCACGCCGGCATCCTGCTTCTCGCCATCGAACTCACGTGCTCTCAACCCATCCATGATTCCACTCCACGAATTTGTTGTCGCGCCTGCAACTCCACTATCCGCCAACCTCCAAGGGCAGTGCTCATCCCGCTGGCGGCGCGGTTACGACATTCTCCCGAATTTAACTAACTAGTTAGTAAAATACTCTGCCTACAGCTTCCCGCGCAATCTCCGCATCAACTTCTTGCGCCGACTCCAGTCATTCAGCTCCATCATCAGATCGCCGCGCCTGTAGCGGTTCCAGAATTGCTGTACGCAGAAAGCTCACAACCGGGTGTCACTTTCCATAAGAAAATGACACTCGGCACAAACCCAAAACGACCCCAAAATTCTGGAGCCGCTCTCCGTATCCAGGTTGCGGCGCGCTGCGGTTGCGCATTGCCCTAGTAGTTGGGCTGGTTGAGGATGGGTCCGAGGGAGTTGAGATTATCGCCGGTGGCGGGGTTGACTTCGAAATCCCAAATGGTGGGGCTGACGCCGGCCGAAGGAAGAATCTGGACGAGGGCGTACTCGCCGATGCGCAGGGGTTGGAGAGGCTGGACGCGCAGCCAGTGCTTGCCGGGCATGACTTCAACCTTGGTGGGGATGATCCACGGGTCCGGCAGCAGGGCGCCATCAGAGCCCATGCGCATGGGACCGACGACGCGCACGGCGTTGCGCTCCTGGAGTTGGATGACGGCGAAGCGCGACTGAGCCGAGCTGGCGCCGTGGTTGTTATTCACCGCGCTGGTAGACTGGCCGCTGCCTTCGCCGGCTGAATTGAGCCTCATGGTATGGACGGTAAAGGGCTTGGAGAGGAGCGGCTCAGTGCTGTCCCGGGCGGGAAGCGAGAGGAAGAATGAGGGATCGTTGACGTGCAGGTGAACCTTGGCGTGGGCGCCGTCGAGTTCGCGGTCGCCGTGGCGCGGGTTCAAGACCGCGATGCCGTGGCGGGTGCGGGCGTTCCAGTTGAGGTCTTCCGGTGTGAGCTGGGCCAGCTCGGGCGTGCCTTGAAAGGTGTCGAGAACCCAGACGCCGTCCTGGTTGGGCAGCTCCAGGCCGGGAGCCACCAAGGGCATGCTGGCCTTGAGATCGTTGCGCTCGGCAGCTTCCTGCTCATCGAGCTTCGCGGCCTCCTGCATGGCCGGCGAAGCGCCGCCGTTCCAGGCAGTGGCGTGGTCGCGCTCCCACTTTTCCGTGGCCGGCCAGTCCACCATATCCACCGGAATCTCCTCCCAATCGCCGCGATCCCTGGAGTAGTAGCGCACGCGGTCGCCGATGATCTGGTACTGGGTTACGTTCTGGTAGGAGCCGTCTTTGAGGATGAGGCGGTGGTTGCGGTGCAGCCCAGTTAGATCGGGCTTGAGAGGCTGGGGCTTTCCCGTCTGCGCCGGGGCGTTTTGCGCCGTGGGCGCGGAGGTGCTTTGCGCCGTCTGAGCGGCTGCCACGGCCGCCGCCAGCAGAGCCGCCAGCGCGGCCAGCCACAGACGCCAACCATGGGGAAAGCGGATCATGGCTACTGAGCTTAGACGTAGAGGAACGGGAAGGGGTTGGCGGAGGGTGGGGGCAACGGCTGTTGACATTTCCGAGATTCAATCCTATATTTAGACAATTATCTAATTAGATGAAAGGCTAATCTGAAATGAACAGTAATTCGGCATTCAAAGCGCTTGCCGATCCCACCCGGCGCGAGATTCTGGCCATGCTCCGCAATGGCGAGATGACCGCCGGGGCGCTGGCCGGGCGCTTCGACATGACCAAGCCCTCCATGTCGCATCATTTCGCCGTGCTCCGCGATGCCGGTCTGGTCACCAGCCGGCGCGAGGGCCAGCAGATTTGGTACGGGCTGAATACCACCGTGGTGCAGGATTTGACGGCTTGGGCCATGGATCTGCTGAAGGACAACCGTCACCCGAAAGGAAAACGCTCATGACACGCAAATTGATGGTCTTTGAATTGCTGCTGGTTGCCGCGGCGATGGCGGCGACAGCGGTTCTCTACTCCCACTTGCCGCCGCGCGTAACCACGCACTGGGGCCTGAACGGCCGGCCCAACGGCTACTCCCCGCGCTGGATGATGTGGGTGCTGGGGCCCGGATTCCTGGCAGGGATATCGCTGCTCACTGCGGTATTGCCGTGGCTGTCGCCGCGCCGATTCGAGGTCTCGAGCTTCCGCTCCACTTACCTGTTCATCATGACCGCGGTGTTTGTAATGATGGGCTATATCTATGGGGTGGTTCTGTGGGCGGGCAGCGGCCGCCATATGGATATTGCTGATATTGTGCGCGCCGTGCAGGGCGCGGTGTGCCTGTTTTTCGCCGTCATCGGCAACGTAATGGGCAAGGTGCAGCGGAACTTTTTTATCGGCGTGCGCACGCCCTGGACGCTGGCCAGCGAGCGCGTCTGGCGCGCCACGCACCGCTTTGCGGCGCGGTGCATGGTGGCTGCCGGCCTGCTGGGACTTGTGCTGGTGCTGGCGGGTGTGCAGTTGGCATCCATCGCAGTTATCCTGGCCGGCGCCTTGGCGCCGGTCGTTTACTCACTTGTTTACTACAAGCATCTTGAACGCTGCGGAGGGCTCTGAGCCGAAGTCCTCCGGGTATGAAAAGGATAACCGTAAAACACGCGGTTGGATTTGCAACCTGTTTACCGCTGGCGGCGGTTTGCGCGGCTGCCGGGGTACACGCGTTTGGGTCGATTTTCGCTTTTGATCTGCGTCCCATTTGTAGAGCGGACGCTTATGCCAGTTCGCCGAAACGGCTTCTTTAAGGGCCGTCTCCCCGCGCAGGGATCGGGTAACAGGTCTGGCAGCCGGGGTTCTATGCTAGGCTTCAGCGGAAGGCCTTCGATAAGGCGGTCAGGCGGCGTCGATTCAAGATATATCCATCCGGCGTAGGCCGGGGTTGCCTTGGGAGAGTGTGCGTCTATACCTCCAGCCAGCGAGGAACCGGCTTTTGGCAGGCGATTGGATACTGACAAACGTGTGTAGGCTCTGTGCCGTCTCTCCCGCGCCGCGGAGAGTTCGCCGTGCGCTCCGGGCTGCGCTGCCGGCTGTGCTCATCCTCGCATCGGCTCTGGCCTACGCCGGTCAAACCGCATCCCCCACTCCGCCTGCGGCGCCCTCTGCATCCGTCAAGCCGCCAGCCTCCAGGCCGCCGGCTCCGGCCCCTGAAGAGCATCCCGCCGCGAAGCCTTGCTTCGCTAAGCCCTCTAGTGCGCTCGCGGCCGGCGCCGCCCTGGGTAAAACTGCCCTGTTGGCAGGCGCCGGTCTCCAGCCCCATCCCTGCGCGCCGCGTCTGCCCATCATCGATTGGTATTCCCGCTTCCTCAACGGCCCCCAGGTCAAGCCCCTCACAGCCCTCGAAAAGGCCCATCTCGCCGCCCGCAACCTCATCGACCCCTTCAACCTGCTCACCATCTTCGGCGAGGCCGCCATCTCCGTGGCCGATAATTCCCACTCGCCTTACGGGCCCGGCTTCCCCGGCTATGGCCGCTACTCAGGCGTCAGTTTTACCCAGGACATGACCGGCGAATTCTTCGGCACCTTCCTGATCCCTTCCATCTTTCACCAGGACCCGCACTACCATCGCATGCCGGATGCATCCATCCCCCGCCGTTTCCTCCACACCATCGCCCAGGTGGCCTGGACCGAAGGTGACAACGGCAAGTCCATGGTCAACTACGCTGACCTGCTAGGCTTCGCCTTCGACGAGGAATCGAATGACCTCTACGTTCCCGGCCTCCAGACCGATGTGCCTGCGACCGCGGCCCGCTACGCCACCGACATCGCCACCGCGCCTATCGACAACCTCATCACGGAATTTCTCCCCGACATCGCCCGCCACATCCACGTCCACGTTGTCCTCGTCCAGCGCATCATCGACCAGGTGGCCACAACCAACGGCGACTCCGGCACTCCGTAGGCCACTGCGGCAAGCCCCGCCGCGGCTTTCGACTGGCCGGCAGGGCAATCGCATGAGCGTTTCCCATGCCCGAGCAAGCAACTTCCGCTGTCAAAGCCGTCCGTCATTGCCGAGAGAAAGAACCCCCGGCTCTTCCAGGGAAGCAGTAGAGGTTTGACGTTGCGGGGAGTTGTTCACGGGCAGTTGGAGAAGGTGCTTTTGCGAGGCGTTTACGGCAGAGACTAAAGCCCTATCTTTATTTTGTTGCGTTTGCGGCCCGGCTGAACAGGCCGCTGAAAAACCACGGAAGACGGGCGGAAACAACAAAATCCGCGAAGGCAGGGGCTAAAAGCCCTATTGATTTTGCTTGACTTATGGCCCGGCTTGAAGCCGTGCCCTGGTTACAAAACCCCTATCGGTTGAGTTTTTCAGCGGCCTGTGAAGCCGTGCCCTTGTTCCAAAGCCGCGGGGCCCAGTGCTGCTGCGCGGAAGGAGCTGCCTTCAGTCCCCTTTGAGGGGCGATCCATCAGTAAGCATGGGCTGCGCCGGAGGATGATTACTTCCTAATCTCAGGTCATTCCAGATGAATCTTTACAAAGCGGCAGGATCCAGGATTTCCCTTGCCAACCTTTTGCCCCATAGTGCATCTTAATAAATAACAAGCAGAGGCTTCCCCGAATATGTCCTACCGAAGAAAGGAAACAATTCCATTCTGAAGGTCCTAACGGACCTCTTCTCCTTACCCCCCTGGATCCCCTCCTATTAAGCGCCTCTCAAGCGGGCCTGCCGGAAGGCAGGCCCATTGCTTTTACGGCAAAACCAGTGACGGCGTGTCCAGTTCAGATTTCTGCATAGGCGCCTCTCTCGCGGCCCTGCACCCCGCATCGGGCCGAAAGCCCGGTAGAATCGAGGCTGAGATGCGCTCTCGATCCAGTTCCAAGTTCTCTTCCGGCCCCACAGTCGAGGACCTCGACTCTCTTTTCCATGCCGCCGGTCTGGCGCGCGGCATGAATCATAACTCCCACAAAACCAAGCGTTCACCACGCCCGGAACGCTTGATCTCCGCCGTCAGCGAGGAACTCTTTCGCCCGGCGCGCACTGCCTGCGCCGCCCCCAATGGCGTTTGCTGGCTGCCGGTTCCCGGATGGGAAAGATTTCCATGGCTTTGGCACGGCTTCAGCACGCGCCAAGGCGGCCTCAGCCGGGCCTACTGCTCCCAGGGAGCTCCGGGCGAGCTGAATCTTGGATTTACAGCCGCTGACGGGCGGGAAACAGTGCTCCGTAACCGCCGCTTGCTGGCCGAAGCCGTCAGCGGCGATCCGGCGACTCCGCTCGTAACCGTTCGCCAGATGCATTCGAACCTCGCTGTCCGCTCCCGAAGAGCGG
>JAJYZC010000067.1 GCA_021800255.1 Acidobacteriota bacterium | reverse complement strand
CTGTTTTGGGTGGTGGCGGCGGGAGTGGTGGGCTGCAACTTCGGCTCGGGCGTAGCCTACTGGATTGGCGCCAAGGGCGGGCGTCCGCTGGTCGAACGCTACGGCAACTGGGTGCTGATGAGCCGGCGCGACCTGGACCGCATGAGCTGGTTCTTCGATAAGTACGGGGCGGCCGCTATCTTGGTGGGCCGCATGTTGCCTCTGGTGCAATCCTTTGTCGCCTTCCCGGCGGGAATCGCCCGGATGCCCCGGCTGCGCTTCCACATTTATACTTCTCTAGGCTCCTGGGTTTGGTATTTTTGCCTGGCCTGGGCGGGCATGAAGCTGGGCCAGAAGTGGAATACCGATCCGCGCTTTCAGCAGGCGTTTCACCGCTTTCATCTGGCCGTCGAACTGGCGCTATTGGCGGCCGTGGTGTGGTTTGTCTGGACACACCTCCAGCGCCGAAAAGAGGCAAGCGCAGCCTGAGAACGGGAGACGGCAGCGCCAGCCGTTCTTAAGCCGTTTTCAACGAACATAGACTGTCCCGCCGGCAGGAAAATGCATTTCGAGCAGGTGGGGAAAATCGATCACTCGAAGAAAGGTTAGGAGAAGCAATGGCAACCAAGCAGCAAGGCGGCCCCAAGACCGCCGCAAAGCAAAAGATTGCGCCCGCTACAGGCAAACTTGGTGTGATGGTGGTGGGCATGGGTGCGGTGGCGACCACATTGATCGCCGGTGTTGAAGCCGTTCGCCGCGGGCTGGCCAAGCCCATCGGTTCGCTGACCCAGATGGGCACCATCCGGCTGGGCAAGCGCACTGACAACAAGTCCCCGCTGATTAAGGACTTCGTGCCCCTGGCCGATCTGAAGGACCTGGTCTTTACCGGCTGGGACATCTTCCCAGACAACGTGTATGAATCGGCCGTGCACGCGCAGGTGCTCAAGCCGGAGACGCTTGCCAAGCTCAAGCCCTACCTTGAAACCATCAAGCCCATGCCGGCAGTCTTCGACCAATACTACGTGAAGCGGCTCAACGGCACGCACGTGAAGAAGGGCAAGACCAAACGCGAGCTGGCGGACCAGGTGATCGCCGACATCCGCGCCTTCAAGAAGAAGGTGGATCGCGTGGTGATGATCTGGTGCGGATCGACGGAGATTTTTTTGGAGCCGTCGGCGGTGCACCAGACGCTGAAGGCGTTTGAGAAGGGGCTGGAAACCAACGACCCCGGAATCGCACCCTCGCAGATTTACGCCTACGCGGCGCTGAGCGAGGGCGTGCCCTTTGCCAACGGCGCGCCCAACCTTACCGTGGACGCGCCGGCGCTGATCGAACTTTCAAAGCGCAACGCAGCGCCCATCTGCGGCAAGGACTTCAAGACCGGCCAGACGTTCATGAAGACGGTGCTGGCGCCGGCCTTCAAGGCGCGCATGATAGGCGTCTCGGGGTGGTTCTCCACCAACATCCTGGGCAACCGCGACGGCGAGGTGCTGGACGATCCGGGATCGTTCAAGACCAAGGAAGAGTCGAAGCTGGGGTCGCTCGAATACATCTTTCAGCCCGAGCTGTATCCCGATCTCTACAAAAACATCTACCACAAGATCCGCATCAACTACTATCCGCCGCGCGGCGACGAGAAAGAGGCGTGGGACAACATCGACATCTTCGGCTGGCTGGGCTACCCCATGCAGCTCAAGGTGGATTTCCTGTGCCGCGACTCGATTCTGGCGGCGCCGATTGCGCTCGACCTGGTGCTGTTCCTGGACCTGGCCAAGCGCACGCCGGAGCTGCGTTCCATCGGCATTCAGGAGTGGCTGAGCTTCTACCTGAAGTCGCCGCAGACCGCCGAGGGGCTTTACCCTGAGCACGATCTGTTCATCCAGTCGATGAAGCTGAAGAATACGCTGCGCCACATCATGGGCGCGGGCTTGATCACGCACCTGGGGCTGGAGTACTACGACTGAGGACTGGCCGTCCCGGCAGGGCCTAGCTGCGCGAGGCAAAAGCAAAAAAGCCCCTCCACGTGGAGGGGCTTTTGCGTATGGGCAGAGAGCGGTCCTGAGTATCAAACCAGTGCAGGCACGGCTTCGGCCTGGTGAGCGGCGGAGGTGGCAATAGGCGCCATGAGAAGCTCTGACTGAACCGGCGCAGGCGCTGCGGGCCGCGGCTGGGGGTGGGACGAACGCGTAAGGCAATGCACGAAATGGTAGGGCGGCCACGGCCCTGAGAGCTGCATCTGGGACTCGCGCATGAGGGAGCAGGTAGTGGCGAACTTGTTCTGGTATCGCTCCACCGACTTGCGGTCGATGAGGTGCGCAATGTCCAGCAGCATGGCGCCGCTTTCCAAGAGCCGGCAGCTCACTTCCTCGTCCAGCGGCAGAAACAGGCGGTGCATCTGACAACTGACGGAGCGCGCGCGCGTCTGGCGTTCCCGGCTGCGGGCGGCATTTTCGCGCAGGCTGGCCAGGTAATCATGGTGCGCATTCCCGGCCTGCAAAGGGCGCTCGATAACCTGAGCGCAGCCGCCGCCAACGATGAGCCTGAGGTGCATCTCCGCCTTGCCGCGGAGCTTGTCGATGTTGGCGAGAAACTGGCGCTGGTTAGAGCGGACGGATTTACGCAGCGCCTCGTCGCCGTTGAAAACGGTTCCAAACCGGAAAGGAAGCACGGTGAAGTGCTGAAAACACTCGGCGATCACACGCGCATGATCCACACCCGACCTTTGATTGAGTATTTCCCCCGGGTTGTGTTCGCTGACGATGACTGCGAGGTCACAGGCGGGATAAAGGAAAACCTGGTTGCCGCTGACACCTAAAACCGAGTTCAAGGGAATCGGTTTGCGATGACGGGTCAACTCAGGAAAGGCTTGTCTTTCGCCGATGCAGTAGGCATACCATGCCATGACGAAACACTCCGCTGACAGACGCCGCACCCGGCAGGCGCCGCCGGTTGGTGAAGCTTAGTGAACTTGGGAAGTACCGCACCATGTTGGAGAGAAGGTCAGGGCCGCAGCAGGCTACCCCGGACAAACTAGGGGCATACTAGCCCTCCGAAAATACGACTGGCAATACCTACTGGCGCAAAGTTGTCTAATGTGAGCAGGTCTGAGCAAAATCAATTTTACATAAGTAATATACCGATTGATGGTATAAACATTTCCGGTGAAAATGTGCCTTACGCCACGGGACAAGAGGCTTTAGGGAAGGACATGCTTGATGTGCAGATAGAGAATCACATTCAAAAGGATAGAAACGGCCAGCAGGCCGAAGGCAATCAGCGCAAGGATGTTTACCTTCTTGCCCACGCTCTTCAGGTCCTCCATTAACTCCTGTTGTTCGAGTGTGTTGCGGTCGGTGGCCTCGCGGACCATTTCCAAGTGGTCCTCAACGCGCTTGAGCGAAGAATTCTGCTCGGCGACCTGATCGCGCAGTTCTTTCTGCTGGGTTTGCAGATCGGCCAGGCTGTCCTCGATGGGGCCCAGGTTGACGTTGACGGGAGGAGCCGGCGGGTGCGGCGTGAGGATGGCGGATGCCGTAGAGGGGATGTGACCGTCGAGGATGGGCAGAAGCCGCTGCACGAAAGGCAACGCAAGGCGCAGAGCGTTCACGGCGCGCTGAAGACTGGAGAAAGGCTGTTCCGGCGCGGACTGCGGCGGTGGATTGGGCAGTGCGCGGCCGGGCGGAGGCGCAGCCGCGGCGGCGTGCCTGGCGGAACTCTCACGGCGCGCCTGCGATGCATGCGCGGGGCTGGCTCCCATGGGCAGCGGAGAACCGACGGCGCGAGGATGCGGCGGCTCGACTGCTTGCGGCGTTGAGACAGGATCGTTCAAATCGAGACCTTCAAAATCGGCCATAAGCTCCTGCTTCCACTATAGAAGCCAGTTCACACATTTATGTATATAGAATTTTCGGGACGGGAGGGAAGACGAAATCCCAGGGGAATCGCAGGAACGGCGAATGAGGGCTTGGCTTGAGGGTCGCGCCGCTCCTACGAGGCTGAGCTCCTGGATGGGGGCACGTTCCTGCGCGGCGCTTGTCCTGGGCTATTTTCCAGCTCTCCCCTACGGAAGGGACGCGGAGGCAATGGCTCCAACGCGGCATCACAGCAGAACGCCTCAAAGCCGGTTGGGATCACCCTTTCCCTGCTGAAATTACTGGGAGTTCGATATGCTCCGCTCCTGGCGGCGGAATCGCGTCCAGCGGATAGCCCAGCCGTTTCCACTCGTCGTAGCCGCCGCGCAAGGGGCGCACGCGCTCGATGCCCAGCTTGTAGAGAGCCATGGCGGTTTTGGCCGCAGTGGCCTCGCTGGGGCAGGTACAGAAGAGCACCACGTCGCGGTCGCGCGGAATCTCCTCATGGCGCGCGGCCAGCGCCTCGGGTGAGATATGCAGCGCCCCGGGCAGGGTGAAAGGATCGGGAATCAGCTCCAGCGGGTGGCGCAGATCGACGATGTACACCTTCTCGCCGGCGTCGAGCCGCCGTTTCAGCTCCTGGGGCTCAAGGCGCGCGGTCACCAGTTTCCTCAGCGCCATACGGCGCCGGTAGACGCGCGCCACGAAGAAACCCGCAATGCCCAGCACCAGCAGCGCGCCTGAGAAGCGGCCGGCCCAGTGGAGCAGCTCGGCGTTGTGGTTGAGAGCCACCCCGAAGAAGCGCCCGCCGGCCAGCAGCGCGCCTACCCAAAGCGCCGATCCGGCGCCATCCAGGAGCAGAAACGGCCCGGTGCTCATTCCATTCTGGCCGGCGACCGGCGGGGCCACTGTGGCCAGCCCCGGCACGAATTTGGCGAACACCAGCATCGCCCCGTGCCGGCGGGCAAAGGACTTCTGCGTGCGGCGGACACAGGTAGTGGGCTCTAGCGATAATTTGCAAAGGCGCCGCAGCACCTTGTGCCCGTAGCGGCGGCCGAAGAAGAACCACGCCGTATCGGCGGCCAGTGCGGCCATCAGGCCGGCTCCGAACGCCAGGGGAAAACTCAGTTGCCGCTCGGCCGTCAGTGCCCCCGCCGCCAGCAGCACCGGCGCTGCCGGCAGCGGAATCCCCAACTGCTCCACCAGCACCCAGGCAAAGAGGAGCATGTACCCGTACAAAAGCAAGATGTGCGTCGGTAGCGCCATGGGAAAGGCTCGCTCTCAATCCCGTAAAGTCAGCTCATCCCATGCATCGGCGCAAACGCCGATCAAAAGACCACGATGGGAGTATCACCTCATCGGATGATGCAGGACGGCAATTGGGTTCATTCACCGGGAACTTGCGCAAGATCGCGGCCCAAACAACCGCCCGCAGCCGGCGCTTCACCGCTGCGTCAGGCACATTGCGCGCTTACTGCGCCTCGCCGGCTGGGCCGGAGAACAATATGCCGGGATGGCCCGGTTCGATGCGCGCCTCCTGGCTCCGGAGCGCAAAGTAATCGTGATCCCACAGGTTTTTGTAGAACTCGCCGGCCAGGTGCGCCGCATACGGACCGAAGGTCGGCCATCCGCCCTCCAGCAGAAACACCGCCACCAGCTTGCCCTGGGGCGCATTGACAAACGACGCGAACCAGCCCAGGTGTTTGCCGCCGTTGGAGCAGCTCCCGGTCTTGCCGAAGACTGGATACTCCTTGAAGTTGACGCGCAAGCTGCGCGCGGTGCCGAACTCCACCGCACCCGCCATCCCGTCTTCCACTGAAGGGACGTACTGGGCGATGTTCAGTCTCCGCTTGATCCGGGGCACAAAGCCGGCTACCTGCTGCGGTGTGGTGGGATGCTGCAAATAGTAAAGCGTTCCGCCGTTGGCGATGGTGGCCACCACTGCGCCCAGTTGCAGCGGCGTCAGCGAGACTCCCTGGCCAAAGCTGCACATCCGCCCCACGCCGCCCTCGGCTTCCGGAATGGGCTGGCTGGGATACTCGCCCAGTTGTTCGCCCTGGATGTGCCAGCCGGCCAGTTCGCCCAGGCCGAATTCGGTGGCGAATTGATGCACCCGCGCGAAGCCCAGTTCGCGGCCCATCTTCTCAAAAAAGAGGTTGTTGCTGTGGGCCAGCGCCTGGGTCAAATTCATGCGGAACCCTGGCAGTTGCACCATGGTGTCGCGGGTAATCAGGCCCTCTGTAAGGGCGGCAAAGGCTACTGTCAGTTTGATCGTCGAGCACGGCTCGACTCCAGGTGCAAGCGCCATCGCCTGATTCACCATGGCCAGGATGCGCCCGTTCGAGGGGTTGATGACCACCACCGTCCCGTCTCTTCCATCGAGCGCGCCGAGCGCGGCCTGCCGGACTACCGGGTCCTCGCCGCCGGTGATGTCGCCGGCATAAGGATTCCCTCTCGCCATGGAACTCGCTCTGTCGCTTTGGTAGAAGCGGTGACGCTGGGAGCGAAGATCGACGCGGCGCGCGTACTCCCTTTTGCGCAGTTCAGCCGTCCTGCGCAGCGCGGCCCTTCTGGCCTCTGCTCGCTGGCTGGCATGAATCGCCGGGACATGATCTCTGGCGGCGCGGGTTCGGGCGTTTTCGACCCTGGAAGTGCGCCTCACCGCAGCGTGAGCCGTCGCCGCGCGCGCTCGAGCGGAATCCATCCGTGCCGTGTGGGAGGCCCCATGACGGGTTGCTGCGCGGGGCGCTAAATGAGCGGTTGCTCTATGGGACACCGCAGCCCGCCGTGCGGACGCGCGCCTTGTCCCGGCATGCGCCGTTCCGTGCCTGGTTCTTGCTGTGCTCCTGTGAACCGGAGCATGATGCACGCTGGTGCGGCGCGCGGTGGTGCGGCATGCGGTAGCGCGATGCGCCTCGCGTGCGTGAGTTGAGGTTCCTCCGGCGTGATTCGTCTTCTTACCGGCAGTCGCGGCCGCAGCGGCAGTATTCGTAGTGTCCGGCGTAGTCGCGCCAGCGGCGCATAAACCGGCGCCGGTAAAAATCAAGGCCATCGTCCAAACACAAGGGGCCCTCATCCAGCCAATATCCTCTCAACTCGCGTGATCGCTTCTTTCAAAGATAACCGAAACGGTCCTCGCCGGCACGGTTTTCCGGCCGCATGGCATGTAACTTTCAGGGCCTTTCGTTTTACTATACAGGTCTCATGCACGTTTTGGCGCCGCCCATCCCCTTCGCCGGAAAACCTCAAAATCGCACCCGGCGCAGGAAGGCGGGAACGTCCAGGTCGCGCTGCGATTCCTCACTGTTCTCCGGAAACAGGGATGGCGAGGGTGCGGCGCCGGGTTCTTCCGGCTCGTCTTGGCTGCGCACTCGGCCCTGAGGCTCTCCTGCATAGTCCACCGGCAGCGGCGTATACAACGACTCCTCGGCCAACTCGGCAATCTGCGGAGTGGAAGTTGCGGTCTGAATGGTCTCCTCAGGTTCGGGGACCGCTGCGGCGTCCGCATCCGGCTGAGCAGCCGTTACCTTGGCGGCCGCCGTGGACGCCGCGGAGGCGAAGACGAGCGCTTCGCCGTCTCTCCCGGCTTCGTCTTGCTCATCCTCATCCTGGCTCATAAAGCGCGGCGGACCCGGCTCAGGCACAGGCTCAGGCGCAGGCTCAGGCGCAGGCGCTGCTTCCGGCTCGCGCATCCAGCTATTGGGCGCCACTACGGGCACTGAGACCACCGGCTCAGAAACCACCGGCGTCTCCTCCACGCTCAACATGCGCGCGCGCCGCTCCGGCATCTGGTCGCGGAACCCGGTAGCGATGACGGTGATCTTCACCTCTTCGCCCATCTTTTCGTTCTGCACCGCGCCGAAGATGATGTTGGCGTCCTCGTGCGCCGCGGACTGGATGAGCGACGAGGCCTCATTGACCTCGGAGAGCTTGAGCGAACTCGATCCCGTAATGTTGATGAGAATACCGCGCGCGCCGTCAATGGCGCCGGATTCGAGCAGCGGAGAAGCCATGGCCGCCTGCGCCGCTTCTACGGCGCGGTTGGCGCCCGCACGCACCGCCGTACCCATCACCGCGTAGCCCATCCCCGCCATGGTCGTCTTCACGTCGGCAAAGTCGCGGTTGATGATGCCGGGGATGGTGATGATGTCGCTGATGCCCTGCACGCCCTGCCGCAGCACGTCGTCGGCGATGCGAAAGCTCTCGAAGAATCCCGCGTCCTTGGCCACCGCCAGCAGCTTCTCGTTGGGAATCACGATCATCGTGTCCACGCTTTCCACCAGCTCCTTCAGCCCGCGCTCGGCCTGCATCAGGCGGCGCTTGCCCTCGAAGTTGAAGGGCCGCGTGATTACGGCCACGGTCAGAATGCCCATCTCGCTGGCCAGCGAAGCGATCACCGGCGCCGCGCCGGTGCCCGTGCCGCCGCCGAGCCCGGCGGTGACGAAGACCATGTCCGCTCCTTCCAGCGCCTCGATGATCTTTTCCGAGTCTTCGAGCGCGGCGCGGCGGCCAGTGTCAGGGTTCGAACCCGCGCCCAAGCCGGAGGTCAAACGCACGCCCAGTTGCAGCTTGACCGGCGCCTGCGACAGCTTGAGCGCCTGCACGTCGGTGTTGGCGGCGATGAACTCCACTCCCTCCATGCGCGCCTGGATCATGCGGTTGACGGCGTTGCCTCCGCCGCCGCCTACGCCGATCACCTTGATCCGGGCCCCGCGCACGGGCGCCTCGTGATATTGAATGCGCATCTCTCCGGCTTCGTTTTTCTCCTGCTCCATCTCCACTCCCCTCATCTGCCGTGTTCCTCAATCCCTATTCCCTGCTTTTAAACTCCGGATGCAAAGATCGCACGCAACTTGGCGCGCAGGCTCGTGCCCTCCGCAGCCCGCGTCAGGCGCGTCCGTTGGATATATAGAAGCAAGCCGATGGCGGCCGCAAAGCTGGGGTGAACCAGTTCGCCTGGCATATGCGGCAGGCGCACCGGCATTCCGATCCGCGCCGGAACCCGCAACTGGCTTTCAGCCACGTCCAGCATTCCCGGCAGCATCGCCCCGCCGCCGGTCATCACGCATCCCGCGCCCAGCGCCTCCACCACTCCGCCATGACGCAGACTTTCCTTCACGTAATAGAGCAGTTCGCTGGCGCGCGGCTCCAGTATCTCCGCTAGAGCGCGCACGGGCAGGCGGCGCGGCCGCGGCACGGCAATTTCGATCTCCGCCTCTTGCGGCACCGCCGTCACCACGGCGTTGCCAAACTCCCGTTTCAACTCCTCGGCCTGGGCCACCGGAACCTCCAGCCCCACCGCCAGATCGTTAGTAAAGTGCGCCCCGCCGATGGGCACTGACGCAGTGTATGCCACAGCACCCTCAAAGAATACCGCCAGATCGCTCGAGTGCGCGCCAATATCCAGCAGGCAGACGCCCAACTCGCGCTCGTCGCCTGAGAGCGTGCTCTCCGCCGCGGCAATCGGCTCCAGCACCGCTTCGGTCACCTCCAGCCCGGCGCGGTTGGCGCAGGTTACGGTGCTTTGCAGCGCGCTCCCCGAGCAGGTGGCGATGTGCAGGTCCACCTCCAGCCGCGCGCCCACCATGCCCACCGGATCGAAGATCCCTTCTTGTCCGTCCAAAATGAACTGCCGCGGCAGCAGGTGCAGAATCTCGCGATCCGGCGGCCTTTCCACGGCCCGCGCCCGCTCTACCGCCGCGCGCACATCCTCGGGACCGATCTCGCGCATGCGGCGGCCCAGGTCCAACCCTCCGTTGGTGTTCAGCCCCCGGATATGCGGCCCGCCCACCCCCACCGCGCACTCGTCAATGTTGGCGCGCGCCACACGCTCGGCCTGCTCGCTGGCTGCTCTTACCGCCCGCGCCGCCGGTCCCAGATCGGCAATCATTCCCTTGCGCATCCCCGCGGACGCCACTATGCCGTGACCGCGATAACGCAGCGAATCCTCGTGCAGGTCGGCCGCCACCACCCGCGTCCACGCGCTTCCTATATCCAGCGCCACAATCAGGTTGTCTGGTTTCTGCGTCATCGGGCTTTACCCATCCTGCTCCGTAGCCGGCCGCGAGCCTGCGCCAACGCCTTCACTGAATCCCCATTCGCTGCCGCCATGCTCCGCGCCCAGCGCAGCCCGCCGCGCCCGTTGCCCGGTGCGCTTGCGGCTCCGTTCCGCGCTGCTGCTCTTCGCTCCGATCCTGGATTTGCCTCCGGATTGGACCGACCGCCGCGCAGAGGATCGCCCTTGCGCATTCCCGCCTTCGGGCTCTCCGGCTTGGGGCTTGGCTTGATCTGCGTCTACCTCTGAAGCCTGCTTGCCCGAGGCCATCCCCAGCACCACCTGCCGGCCGAAGCGCAGGTCTACGGAGGCCAGGTTCGGATACTGCTGGCGCCACTGCGCGATGTACTTCTGGTAGCGCAGGTAACGCTCTAAAAAGTGGCTGTCGCCAAAATCCGCTATAATGTCGCGGCCTTGCTCGGGCATGAGAACACGCGCATCCTCGGGATCGGTGAGGTCGATCTCGGAGATTTGCTCGGAGAAGTGCTGGCCCGTCGAGTCGAGTGCGGCCATCAGCCGCAGGTAAACCGCCATCCGCGCCTGGCGCGAGGCCGCCGGGTCGCCGGGATCGATCCCTGTCAGCACCGGAAACGAATAGTGGCGCCGGACCATCGCCTTCGGCGACATCGACAGCAGAACCCCATTCGCGTCCACGAGGCCGATCTGCCCGCCAAGCCGCACAAACGCCACCGGCTGGCGCTCTACCACCGCTACGCGAATCCGGTTGGGCAGCAGCCGCATCACCGTGGCCTGCTGCACCCACGGAATCGCCTCCAGGTCCTTGCGCCGTTCTTCCAGAGGTACAAAGAATACATTGCGCCCGATGTCGGCCCCGAAGACCGACAGCAATTGGGCGCGGCTCACCTCGCTGAGCCCCGTGGCCTGAATGTCGCCGGTTCCGGCGATGCGGAAGCGCGCGTCCCGCTCCAGATAGGTTTTGAGCATGAGGCCGGCGGCCGTGAATCCGCTCAGCGCCAGCAGCGCGCCTGCCGCGAGAAAGATGCGCCCTGCCCTCGTTGCCGGCCGCCACCAGCGCCCGCCTGACCCGCCGTAACCGCGCCGCGCCGGCCGCAGTTCGCCGTCCTCATCCGGATCATCGAACTCCAGAGTCATCCCCGGAGCGCCGCGCCGCAGCCGTCCTGCGCCGGGCACACTCTGCTCTCTGCGCCGCAAGCGGAACTCCGCCGGCGCTTCATCTTCCCACAACGGAAGACGGGTTGTGCCGTTGCCCTGTTTCGCCACGCCTGAGCTAGGTCGTGAGAGTCGCCAGCTTTCACTATAGCCCCGCTTCGCAGCGCGTTTTCCACCGCGTTGAGGGGGGAATCCACGCCGTTACGGGCGGTATCGTCTTCGGGCAGCCAGGCCGCTCCGTCTTCCAGCCCATGCCGCGCATCGAACCCCTTCCCTCCGCCATGCTACCCTGTGATTTCCACTCCGTGGAGAGACCTCTTGCTATCCAGCCGCTTCCTCATCGCCGTCTTCGAGTTCGTCATCCTCCTGTTTTCGCTCAGCTTTCACGAGTGCGCCCACGCCTGGATGGCCTCGCGGCTGGGCGACCAGACGGCGCGCCTGCAAGGCCGCATCACGCTCAACCCGGCGTATCATGTCGATCCGGTCGGCACGCTGCTGATTCCGGCGCTCATCATCTTCGGCCCGTTGATCGGTTTCACGTTTTTCAGCGGCTTTTTGATCGGCTGGGCTAAACCCACTCCGGTCATCACGCGCAACTTCCGCAAGATCCTGCGTGACGACAACCTGGTCACCCTGGCCGGCCCAGTCTCCAACCTGATTCTCGCCGCCATTGCGTTCGCCGTTCTGGCGATCATCGCAGTGGCTACGCCTGGCGGCAGACAGACGGTGCAAGCCTCGCTGGTGGCCACGTTCAATCCCGCGGCGTTAGCCTTTGCGCATCCGGCGGCGCTGCTGTGCTCGCTGGCTATTCTCATCAACCTCTCGCTCTTTTACTTCAACCTGCTGCCCATTCCGCCCCTCGACGGCAGCCACCTGCTGCGCAACCTGCTTCCCTACAATGCCGTGCAGTTCTTCGACCGCATCAACATCTGGGTCGCTTACCTGTTAATGTTTCTGGTAGGCGGATACATCCTGAGCCTGCTGCTGTGGCCGACGGTAAGCCTGGTGTATTCGGCTCTGGCGGCCATCTAAGCCCTTGCCTCTCGGTACAATGAAATGAGCCTGTACCGCGCTCTCTGAACACGGCTTCATCCTCTTTTTTTGAAGGCCAGGATCAACGAATACCATGACAGAACCAGTCATTCCATCCTCCCGCGCGCGTGTTCTCAGCGGCATGAGACCCACCGGCAAGCTCCACCTGGGCAACTACATGGGTGCTCTGGCCAACTGGGTCAAGCTGCAAGATGAGTACGAGTGCTACTTCTTCATCGCCGACTGGCACGCGCTGACCACCGACTACGCCGGCACCTCTGAGATCGCGCCCAACACGATTGAGGTGATCCTCGACTACCTCGCCGCCGGCCTCGATCCGGCGAAAAGCGTATTGTTTTTGCAGAGCAAGGTCTTGGAGCACGCTGAACTGGCTTTGCTTTTGGGCATGAGCACGCCGCTCGGCTGGCTGGAGCGTGTCCCCAGCTACAAAGAGATGCAGGAGAACCTCGCCAACAAAGACCTGACCACCTACGGCTTTCTCGGCTACCCGGTGCTGATGGCCGCCGACATTCTCCTCTATCAGCCGGATTTTGTGCCCGTCGGCCAGGACCAGCAGGCCCACGTCGAGCTGACCCGCGAGATTGCGCGGCGGTTCAACCAGTATTACTTGCTCAACGGACGCGAGGTGCTCCCTGAGCCGAAGGTCCTGCTCACCCCCTCGCCCAAGCTGCCCGGCACCGACGGCCGCAAGATGTCGAAGAGCTACGGCAATACGATCCTGATGAGCGACCCCGAGCCGGTGGTGCGGCAGAAGCTGAAGACCATGGTCACCGATCCGGCGCGCATCCGCCGAACGGACAAGGGCGACCCCGACAAGTGCCCGGTGGGCGATCTGCACAAGGTCTTTTCCACGCCGGAGACCCTGGCGAAGGTCTATGACGGCTGCCGCTCGGCGGGCATCGGGTGCATCGAGTGCAAAGGCTGGGCCGCTGACGCGCTGGTCCTGGTTCTCCAGCCCATCCAGGGCCGCCGCGCGCAGTTCACTGAGGCGCAGGCGGTGGAGATTCTTGAAGACGGCTCGCGCCGCGCCCGCGCTCGCGCGGAACAAACCATGAGCGAAGTCCGCGCGGCCATGCGTATGCCCTTGGCTGCGCGAGCAAGACGCTGAGCGTGGCCTGAGCGCCTCGGGAGAACGCAGATGGCCGATAGAACAGTCCCGTGGTGGCGCAGGGCGCTCGAATTCGCATGGAATGGATTGCGCTCGGGATTCGGCTGGTTCCGGCGCAACGGTCTGGCCGATCCTGAACCACAGACCGGCGGCGAACCAGAAAACGAGATGCCGGAAAACGAGATGCCGGAAAACGAGTTGCCGGAAGACGATTTGCCAGAGAATAAAGTGCAAGAGGATAAGACGCAAGAGAAAAAGGAGATTGAAACCATCGCTCCGCGCAAGGCTGACCCTGAGAACGGCAGAACGGAACCTGAGAAAGATGAGCCGGCGCCTGAGAACGGCGAGGCCGCGGCTGAGAAGGAATGGCCCGAAAAAGAACGGATGGCCGCGGGCGAGCTGAATAACAACCCGCTCCAGCAGCAGCGGATTGAAACCGGCGCGGCCTTGAGCGCCGGCCCGGAGGGCGCGTTCATTGAGGCCGCCGCGCCGGCCGCCGCTGAGCTGAAGATCGCGGCAGGCGATCCGCTCGGCCCCGATCATCTGGAAAAAGCGGATGATTCAGACGAACGCAGTGACTCGGATGAACTTAGCATCCGGGAAGAACCAAGTGATCGGGAAGAACCCGAAGATTCCGCAGAAGAGGAACCATTGAAGCATCCCTCTCAACAATCCGAACCGGCAGCGGCCGAAACAAAGCCCGCCGCGGAAGAGCGTGCGCCGGCTCCTGAACCGCCCGCAGCGGAGCCGGTTGCGGAACCACCCGCAGAGGAGCCGGTTCCGAAAATCCCCGCTGAGCCGGAACAGCTCGCGCCGCCGGTCCCGCACGAGCCGGCCGCAGCTCCCATTGCGGAGGCTGAGCCTGCATCGGCGCCCGCAGCCGAGCCGGTCCCGCCGCCGCAGACGCCGCTTCTGCCTTTTGCCGCCGAACCCGCGCCGGAACGCACCACCGCCGAGAAGGTCGCCGCAGCCCTCAAAGCCCGCCGCGAAGACGATGAACAGTCTCCCTTCTCGGTCATCGTCGGCCAGGTCTACGAGGGCCCTCTCGATCTGCTCCTCGACCTGATCCGCAAGCAGGACATCGACATCTACGACATTCCCATCGCCAAGATCACGGCCCAGTTCCTCGCCTACGTCAACCGGCTCCGCTCCAGCGACATGGACGTAGCCGGCGAGTTCATCTACACCGCCTCGCTGCTCATCCACATCAAGAGCCGAATGCTGCTGCCGCGCACTCCCGCCACGCCCGGCGAAGAAGCCGAAGACCCGCGCCGCGAGCTGGTCGAGCGCCTCCTCGAGCACGAGCGATTCAAAAACGCCGCCCAGATGCTCCAGCAGAAGCAGTTGCTCGAAGCCGCCACCTGGACCAACCCCGGCGTGCGCGAGTTTCAGGATGACTCCGCCGCTGAGCCGGAGATCGCCGCCGACACCGGGGACCTGGTGCGCGTCTTCCACCAGATTCTCGAACGCACCCGCAACCGGCCCATCCTCAATGTCGCGGAGGATTCGGTGACCGTGGCTCAGATGATCCAGTTTCTCGTCCGCCGCCTCACCATGGAGGACAAGCCGGTGGCCCTCCGCCGCCTGCTCAGCCACACCCGTTCCGAGCAGGCGTTGATCGCCCTGTTCCTGGCCCTGCTCGAATTAGTTCGCCTCCAGGCCATCCTCCTCCGCCAGGACCTTCACTTCAGCGAGATCTTCATCAAGAAGAGCACCGGCTTCGATGCGCTGATGAACCAGGGCCTGGCCGGCGCCCGCGACGACTGGCGGTAGCAAGCCTCAGCAGGGTTTGTCCACTGCAACGCAGACGAGACTCAACTGCCCGGCATTCGCTTTGGGACGGGCAGCGAGGTCCTATAATTTTCGGGGGAGGAAGCGCAAGATGGCGAGAGTGGTGCGGTGCGCAATTATTCAGGCGTCGAATGCCGTGCCGGCGACGGAGCCGCTGGATGTGCAGAAACAGGCCATGGTGGAAAAGCACGTGGGACTGGTGAAAGAAGCGGCGCGGGCGGGCGCGCAGATAGCGTGTTTGCAGGAGGTATTCAATGGGCCGTACTTCTGCGCAGAGCAGGATACGAAGTGGTATGCGGCCACCGAGCCGGTGCCGGACGGGCCTACGGTAACCCGGATGCGGGCGCTGGCCAAAGAGCTGAAGATGGCCCTGATCGTGCCCGTGTACGAGGTGGAGCAGGAGGGGATCTTCTATAACACCGCGGCGGTGATCGCCGGCGACGGCGCGTATGTGGGCAAGTACCGGAAGACGCACATCCCCCACGTGGCGCCCGGATTCTGGGAAAAGTTTTACTTCCGGCCGGGGAATTTGGGCTACCCGGTATTCGACATGGGGTTCGCCAAGATTGGAGTGTACATCTGCTATGACCGGCACTTTCCGGAGGGCGCGCGTTGCCTGGGATTGGCAGGCGCGGAGATCGTCTTCAACCCGTCGGCGACAGTGGCCGGGCTGAGCGAGTACCTGTGGAAGCTGGAACAGCCGGCGCACGCGGCAGCCAATGGATACTTCATCGCGGCCATCAACCGCGTGGGGACGGAAGCGCCGTGGAACATCGGGGAGTTTTATGGGTCGAGTTACTTCGCAAACCCCAGAGGACAGATCATTGCGCAGGCCTCGCGGGATAAGGACGAGGTGCTGACTGCGGACCTGAATCTGGACCAGATCGCCGAGGTGCGGCGCACGTGGCAGTTCTACCGCGACCGGCGGCCGGAGTTGTATGGACCGCTGGTGGAAGCGTAGAGGCAAGACCCTGCTGAGTTGCTTCAGCAGGCAGCACGTGCTGGGCGAAGGAATGTGAGGCGTGATTTCTGCTGCCCGCCGCGCGCTGGCGAGCCTCCGTGGCTTGGCTTATCATCGAAAGAGCGCCTTCCGTGGCGCAGCCGCTCAGAGCGCGAGCGGAAGGTAGGAGCGCGGTTTTGAGGCGATGACGAACCAGGTTCCGTCTTGATGCAGCGCAAGAACGCGGAGGAGGGGGCGTGGAGTTTTGCGCTCTTGCCTGCGCGGCGTGGATTCGTCCTATGCATTGCAAATCGCTTCTGATGTCCGGCTGCCTGCTGCTGGCGCTGACGGGCTGCGGGCCTTCGCGCCCGAAGAGCGCGGCGGCCAATCGAAAGCCCCAGGCCATGGCGCCGCCCATTGAAAGCCAGCCGGCTCCGCAAACCTCCGTGGCGCCTCAGCCGGAGATCTCCGCCGCCGGACAACAGCGCGTCCAACAGTTGATTGCGAAGGTAAACGCGGCCTACGCGGCCGGAGACGCCGACTATCGCCAGGGCATGTTGCCGGAGGCCAAAACCCAGTTTGACCGCGCCGTGGACATGATGCTCACCTCCGGCATCGACATCAAGGGCACGCCTGCGCTGAACGCGGAGTTCCAGCGCATCGTGGACGAGGTGAGCAACCTGGAGATGGAGGCGCTGAAACAAGGCAATGGCTTCACCGGCAACGTGGAGCCCTCGCCCGGCGAAGTAGCCAACGATGTCACCTTCAAAGTCAATCCCAATCTGATGGCCCAGGCCCAGGCTGAACTAGCCACCACCAAGTCCGACCTGCCATTAGTGGTAAACCAATACGTGGCCGCCTTCATCAACTTCTTCGCCTACACGCAAAAAGGCCACAACACCCTGCTCCACGCCTTCGAGCGCGCGGGCCGGTACAAGGGGATGATCGAAAGCATTTTGGCCGAGGAAGGCCTGCCGCGCGACCTGATCTATCTGGCCGTGGCGGAATCCGGCTTTCAGCCGCGGGCCGTGGACTGGCGCTCCGGCGCGGGGGGAATGTGGCAGTTCATGCCCCATGGCCCCTACGGCCTGACGCGCAACCGCTACGTGGACGAGCGCTTCGATCCCGAGGAGTCAACGCTGGCCTACGCGCGCTACATGAAGTTTCTCTACGACCAGTTAGGGGACTGGTACCTGGCCATGGCGGCCTACGACTGGGGAGCGGGCAACGTGCAGCGTGCGGTGGCCAAGACCGGCTACGCCGATTTCTGGCAGCTTTATCAGCGCCACGAACTGCCCGCCGAAACCCAAAACTACGTGCCGGAGATTCTGGCGGCGATCATCATCGCCAACCATCCGAAGCAGTATGGCTTTGACGACATCACGCTCGACCCTCCGGTGCTCACCGACACGGTGACCATCAACTATTCCGTCAATCTGCGTCTGGTTTC
>JAJYZC010000066.1 GCA_021800255.1 Acidobacteriota bacterium | reverse complement strand
ATGCTCCCGCGTTCGCTCCACACGCGGGTCTTTCATCTCGGCAAAGTACTTCAGGGGACTCTCCATGTCCCCATCTCAACCTCTCTATCCCGCTCTGCATATAGCGTTTAAGATGCGTTTGCCCTGAGGCGGCGGTCCCTTCCGCAACTGGCAAACCCGTTTCGAGGTAAACTAGACCCTGGCAGGAGGACCGGGCGGTCGCTGCCGGCAACTTCGGGGGCGACCCTGGAGCGGCCGGGAGAGGAAAGTCCGAACTCCATAGGGCAGTGTGCCGGATAACGTCCGGGACGCGGGCGTAAAGGCCCGTGGACGGCCAGTGCCACAGAAAAGATACCGCTACTGCGTGGGGCAGCCCTTTGGAGTTGATCCGCGCAGTAGTAAGGGTGAAAAGGTGCGGTAAGAGCGCACCGCGCTGGCAGTAATGCCAGTGGCAGGGTAAACCCCACACGGAGCAAGACCAAATAGGGAGGGAAACGCGGGCCGGGAGCCAGGCTCGCGTGGCGCATCGGCCCGGCGCGCCAAGGCGGCTCCGAGCAAGCGCCGAAACCTCCGGGTAGGTCGCTGACGAGCGCCCGCGGCAACGCGGCGCCTAGAGGAATGACCGCATAAACAGAATTCGGCTTACGAGTCCTTTTGCCGGATTGAAGACAGCCCCGGTTGGGTGAGCTCCCGGCCGGGGTTGACCAGTTTTACGGCATCTTCGGAGATGGTGTAGATTGCTCATTTGCCGTCCTGCTTTACTATCAGGTACATGTTGCGAGTAAAAAAACTGGAGGCCGATGCGCGTCTGCCGGAGGTGGCGCACCCGGGCGAGGATCTGGGCTATGACCTGTTAGCGCTGGAGGGTGTGCGGCTCGTTCCCCGCGCCACCGTAAAGGTGCGGACTGGAATTGCCGTCGAGGCGCGGGAACCAGGGACAGGCGCGCCACTCGGGCTGCTGGTGCGCGACCGCTCGTCGCTGGCGGCGCGCGGGATTGCCACCACGGGCGGCGTGATCGACGCCGGCTACCGGGGCGAAATTCTGGTGGTGATGACCAACCTGAGCGACGCGGCTGTGGAGCTGAAGGCTGGCGAAAAGATCGCGCAGATGATTCCTGTGCCCGTCCTGACCGGTCCAGTCCAAGCAGTTGACAGCCTGCCAGGTTCAGCGCGGGCGGAAAAAGGGTTCGGCAGCTCGGGGCGCTACAGCAAAACCACGGATCAGTGAACAAGGACCAGTAGTCAAATTCCCTGACGGCTGCACGGATTCTCGTGCGGATTTCCGGCGGTCTCAGCCTATCCGCCCCGCAGTCACCGGAACAAGCGATGTTACAGCATTTCCGGAGCGAAGCAGTTCATTGTTCAACAAGGGCTATGAATTGTCTGATCTGCAAGTTAAAGTGCCGCCGCAACCGGCAGAATTTTCGTCACGTCGACCCACTGGGTGGGGTAGTTGCCGGTGTAGCAGGCCGTGCAATAGCCCGTTTGATGCTCGTCCCGGACGCTGGCCATTAGCCCCTCTAACGAAAGATAAGCGAGCGAATCGGCCTCGATGAAGCGGCGAATCTCCTCAATGGAGTTGTTGGCGGCGATCAGCTCGCGCTTGGAGGGCGTATCCACGCCGTAGAAGCAGGGTGAGATGGTGGGCGGGCAACTGATGCGGAGATGAACTTCAGTGGCGCCCGCGCCGCGCACCATGCGCACAATCTTCCGGCAGGTGGTTCCGCGGATGATGGAGTCGTCGATGAGGACCACGCGCTTGCCGGCCAGCAGATTGTGGACGGGATTGAGCTTGAGGCGTACGCCGAAGTCGCGCACGCGCTGCTCAGGCTCAATAAAGGTGCGGCCGACATAGTGGTTGCGGATGAGGCCGAAGCGGAAGGGAAGGCCCGCCTCTTCTGCGTACCCAAGGGCTGCGGTCACGCCGGAATCGGGCACAGGAACCACAACGTCGGCAGGCACGCCGGATTCGCGCGCCAGGCGGCGGCCCATCTGGTCGCGGCTCTCCTGCACCCAGCGGCCGAAGACGCGCGAGTCAGGCCGGGCGAAGTAGACCTGTTCGAAGATGCAGCTCGCTTGCGGCACGCCGGAGGCGTAGCGGTGACTGGTGACGCCGTCTTCGCTGACCATTACCAGCTCGCCGGGAAGAACGTCGCGCACGAACTCGGCGCGCAGCAGGTCCAAGGCGCAGGTCTCCGACGCAAACACGACGGTGTCGAGACCGCCGGGATTCTTCAAGCGCCCCATGGAGAGCGGCCGGAAGCCGCGCGGATCACGGGCGGCGAAGATGCGGTCGCGGGTCATCATCACGATGGAAAACGCGCCGTCGATTTGGCTGAGCGAGTCGGCGATGGCGTCCACCAGCGTGCCGGCTTGAGAATGGGCGATGAGCTGCACAATGACTTCAGAGTCGGAGGTGGTTTGGAAGTATGCCCCCTCGAGTTCCAGACGCGCGCGCACGCTGCCCAGGTTCACCAGGTTGCCGTTGTGTGCGATGGCGATGAGGCCCTTGGTGGAATCGACGCGGATGGGCTGCGCGTTGAGGATCGCCGAGTCGCCGGTGGTCGAGTAGCGGGTGTGACCGATGGCCATCGTGCCGGGGAGCTTGGCCAGAACGCTGTCAGTGAAGATCTCGCTTACCAGACCCATGCCCTTGATGTTGGCCAGGTGCTGCCCGTCGGCAGTGGCGATGCCCGCCGATTCCTGGCCGCGATGCTGTAGAGCATAGAGACCGAGGTAGGCTTGGCGAGCGGCTTCGGGATGGCCGTAGATGGCCATCACGCCGCACTCTTCGTGCAGTTCGTCATGGTTGGCGCCCAACTGCAGGGACGAAGGGACTGAGGGACTAGGGGCGAAGTGCTTATGCGCACGGAGTTCGGCGGAACGGCCGTCTACGCCGGGGATACCCTGAAAGAGCAGCCGTTTCATGCGCGAGCCTCGCCGTGCAGATTCGCTTCCAGGGCGTCGGCCCAAGGCGCCCGCAGCTCAGACAGCGGCGCGGAGATAAAGGGTTCGCCGTCCACCAGAATCTCCAGCCTTTTGCCGCCGGTGGTTCCGATGCGGGCGCATAGAAGGTTGTGCTCACCGGCCATGGTGTTGATCTCCGCGACCTGGCCGGGGTCGCATGTGATGAGGACCGTGGAAGTGGGCTCGGCGAAGAGGCCGAAGAGCGGATGCGCCAGCAGCGACGGATCCTGCTCGACCGTAGCGCCAATGCCCTTCGCAAACGCGGCCTGCGCCAGGGCCACAGCCAGCCCGCCGTCGGAGAGGTCGCGCGCCGCGCGGATCAGCTTGCGCCAGGCGAGCACGGCCAGCAGTTCGTGCAAACTGGCCTCGGCCTCCAGATCGAGCGCCGGCGGACGGCCCCAGAGACTGCCGAGCACAACCTTGGCGAACTCTGAGGAGCCGAATGCCGCCAGGTTCTCGCCGGCTTCAGCCTCCGATGCATCCGCCTCCTTGCGCGGCCAGGGTTCGCCCTCCAGGATGGGCAGCGGGTACTGGCTGATGGGCGGCGGATTCAGCGGCACATCCAAATCAGGGTCAGGCTCCTCGCCGCGCGGAATCGGCCAGAGCAATACGATGGCGTCTCTTTCGCGCTGGAAGTGCGCAGGCACGGCCTTGGTCACGTCTTCAAGAATGCCCACAATGCCGAGCACCGGCGTAGGATAGATGCCTTCGCCCTTGGTCTCGTTGTATAAGGACACGTTGCCGCCGGTGATGGGCGTGCCGAGAGCGGTGCAGGCTTCGGCAATGCCATCGATGGCCGCCGTAAGCTGAGCCATGATCTCCGGCTTTTCAGGATTGCCGAAGTTGAGGCAGTTGGTGGCGGCTACAGGCGTTGCGCCCGTCATGGCTACTTTGCGCGCACACTCGGCCACGGCGTGCATCGCGCCCAACTTGGGATCGAGATAACACCAGCGGCCGTTGCCGTCCAGGGCCATGGCGAGACCGCGCTCGTGGCCGGGCTCGCCCGTCCCTTTGATGCGCATCACGCCGGCCTCTCCACCGGGGCCGATGACGGTATTGGTCTGCACCATGGAGTCGTACTGCTCGTGAATCCAGCGTTTGGAGCAGACGTTGGCGCTCGAAAGCAGTTTCTTCAAGTCAACGGTGTAATCGCGATCCTTTTCCAACTCGGCCAGCACTCCGCCCGGCGGCTCGAGCGGCGCCGGAGGCTTCCACACGCCGACCGGCCGATGGTAAAGCGGAGCATCGTCGGTGAGTGATCGATTGGGAATGTCGGCGACGAGCTCGCCGTGATGGCGAATGCGCAGGCGCGGCGATGGCACGACCGTGCCCACGATCACGGCATCCAGCCCCCACTTGGCAAAGACGCGCAGCACCTCGTCCTCGCGGCCTTTTTCGGCCACCAGCAACATGCGTTCCTGGCTCTCGGAGAGCATGATCTCGTAGGCGCTCATCCCGGTCTCGCGCTGCGGTACCAGGTCGAGCTCCACCTCCAGGCCCACGCAGCCGCGTGCGCCCATCTCGCAGGTCGAGCAGGTCAGCCCGGCCGCACCCATATCCTGAATGCCGACGATAGCGCCGGTTTTCATGGCCTCAAGGCAGGCTTCGAGGAGGAGCTTTTCCATGAACGGGTCGCCGACCTGCACATTGGGCCGCTTCTGCTCCGAGCCTTCTTTGAACTCTTCGCTGGCCATCGTGGCGCCGTGGATGCCGTCACGGCCAGTCTTCGCGCCTACATAAATTACGGGGTTGCCCGCACCGCTGGCTTTGGCGTAGAAGATTTCATCCTTGCGCACCAGGCCCAGCGCGAAGGCGTTCACCAGCGGATTGCCGCTGTAGCAGGTCTCGAACTTGGTTTCGCCGCCCAGGTTGGGCACGCCGAAGCAGTTGCCGTAGCCGGCGATGCCGCTGACGACGCCTTCGAGGATGGAGTGATTTTTGTGGGTGCGCGCATGCTCTTCTGCGTTTTGGCCTGGCTCATCCGCAATCGGACCAAAGCGCAGCGAGTCCATCACCGCCAAAGGGCGCGCGCCCATCGTGAAGATGTCACGCAGAATGCCGCCCACGCCCGTAGCCGCGCCCTGATAAGGCTCGATGTAGCTGGGGTGGTTATGGCTCTCAATTTTGAAGGCGCAAGCCCAGCCGTCGCCTACGTCGATGATGCCGGCGTTCTCGCCCGGTCCCTGCACCACGCGCTCGCTCTTGGTGGGCAGCCGCTTCAGGTGAACGCGGCTGGATTTATAGGAGCAATGTTCGCTCCACATCACACTATAGATGCCCAGCTCGGTGAGGGATGGCGTGCGGCCCAAAGCGGTGAGAATACGCTCATATTCCTCTGCCGTAATGCCGTGCCGCGCCAGAACCTCCGGGGTGACGGTTGCCGGCTCGGGTGCAACTGCGGTGGGAGTCTGGGTCATCGCCGATAATCCCATTGTCGCATGGGATGAACAGACGGGCGGTACGGCGGGTGTGGAAAGCAAGGCACGCTTGCCGGATGCCGCGCGGGCTGAACGCCGGCCGGCGCGGCCGCGCTCTCAGAGCCTGTTTACAATCTCCTGAGCAGCAGACGCATATAGCTGCCCGTATACCCTCGCCACACTTTCAGGGGTCGTAAACAGGCACTTAGATGCGTCGCCCCTGGCGCCGGCGCCCTCGCTCATCGAATCCCGGCAGTGCAACGGCTTTCCATCTCTCAGGCGTCCTTCTTTTTTCCGGTTCCTCACTGATATTCCCGCTCCATCAAGTTCGGCGGGAAGGCTGGGTTAGGATTTGGCAATCTGAAATTGACACCCATCCTGCGGTTGGCATCGACGGTCGCCGCAACATCGAGATCAGAGACGGGAATCACCTGGCGATAACCATCCCCCTGAATGTAGATCGCATCCGGCGTGAGGAGGTAATTGCGGATCTGCTCCGGTGGCCGCCCATCGTCAAAAACGAGCGTGACCAACTCCTGGCTGTCAGGACTGACATAGGCTGGCCGTCCGTGCCAAGTTTGGGGACTGCTTGCCTCTGGACCGCTTACTCCAGAAGAGGGGGCATATTGAGACCGGGGCGCCATCCCGTACCCAGAAGGAGGCGCCGCCATGGGCTCGTAACCGGGCATGGGCCCGTAACCATCCATCGGGGTTGGGGGCAACATCACCATGGGTGCATATCCCATCATCGGGGGCGGCGGCATCATCATCGGTGCGTATCCCATCATCGGAGGCGGCGGCGGCATCGTGGGTGCGTATGCAGCCACTTCGGGAGGAGGCGTCGTCTCTGCCGGCGGGGGCGGAACCGTGTAGGAACTAGGAGTGCGGCGATATAGCCCCGGCGAAGATTCCTCGGGGGGCGCCGTCTCCGGCACGTCGAAATCGTCCATTACTTTGAGCGTCAAACGGGTCTCGGTCCTGAGCGTCGGCCGGGGACCGCGCCGGGGAAGATTGATCAGGTCGATGGGCCACAGGATCGGAATGGACCATTCCACGGTATCTCGAACTGGATGCCCCCGGCCCAAGATGCGGCCATAGCGGTCCACTTTGTATCCAGAGACGCCAACCACCCTCGCACGAAGCGGGATCACCGTGTGGGGCTCGATCACCATGCGTCCAAACTTCAGTTCCATCCAGCCTTTACCGATAAAATGGCCGGGGTCCTTATACTCCGCGAATTCTCCCACGAGGTAACTGTTAAAGGGGAGCTGGACCGGCTCGCGCTGCGCCATGTACCCCGCGTAGCCCACCGCGCAAAGAACCGGATCTCCGACATCCGTTGTTTTTGAGGAAAGTATAGGGTCCGAGATCGTGCACTGGATCAACGAACCTGCGGGAATAATCTGGTTGGCATGTGCATACGACGGTGCGACGAGAACCAGGGTAAGCAGGGCTAGAGGCGTGCTTTTCATGACGTGTCTCCTGACGGAATGGCTGTTTCTTCCAAATGTTCGCGCAGTTTGCACTGCCACAGGCAAACACTCATCACTTACAGGAGGGTTGTCCGGTACAGGAGGTTGTCCGGGGCGGATGAAACCGTACGGCTCCGGGGACCCCACGACGAAAACTTCGATGCCGGTTCGGAACCGCCGGTTATCTCAGAAAACGGCAAATTTTCTCTGGGGCGTTGGGTTCCCTTCCAAACGTGCCGGCCTCCCCGTCCTTTCCGCCCGGTAGCAGGGAGAGCGCACTGCTGCCCAAGTTAGCCGGAGGCAGCCGGTTTTGGATTGGTTATGTTATTTATTCCATTGCATATTCTGTGGCGGCGTAAAAACAAGTTGTCGTTGCTGTTGCGATGCTGTCCAAATTGCCGGGCACGATGCCGGAAGAGGTGCTTCGGAGCAAGCCGCGCAAAACACCGCGCTCATTTGTAAATCAGATGGATCGTAATCTCAGTCGATGGGCAGTTCACCTGCACGGCCGCAACATCGAAACGCGGCGCGGTGAGAAAGACCCGGGGGTTATTGGCGAAGCCGAAACCCTCCTTGGGAATGCCCAGAAAATTGCGATCGAGCTTCTTGTTCCGGTTCTCGTCGTGCAAAACGGCGATGGAGTAGCGGCCGGCCGGGATGTGCAGCGTAACGCTCGTCGCCTTCCCTGTGATCGGATAGCCGTGATGGAAGTAGGCTTTGCTATTGTTCTCCGGCCAGCCATCTGGAGAGGTGAACAACGTGATGCCCAGATCCCCCTTCAGATTGCGGAAGCCGTCTACGTGGATGGTCAGTGCGCAGGTCGCGCTCTGCGCTGCGGCCCCTGGGGGCATCGCCGCAAGAGCGGCGGCGGCAAGGAGGGTGAAGAAGGTTTTCAGCAGCATAGGCCCTCGCGGTGCGGCAAGGCGGAGACAACGGCCTCCGCCTGCCATCTATCTACTCAGTGAACATTGCGCCCAAAGTGGAAGGCAGGCCCGGCAGAGAAACGATAGACCCAGCCTCCGTTGGCGAGCAGGTCGTTCATAGGATGCGTATATGCGGCATCGAAGATGAACCGGGCGCTGAAATGCTTGCTGAAATTCACGTCCGAGCCGCCGCCGATTCCGTAGCCTCCGGTCCAGTCCAGCTTGGTGCCTGAAGAGGAGAGCATACCCTGCAGCTCCAGCGCGCTAATCACCGCCGTGGAAACCAGGTCGGTGGGATGCGGCGTCGCATAGACGCGAAAGGCGCTCAACACCGGGTGCACAAAGAACGAGGCCTGAGAGTAATGCCGGTAGACGAGCTGTGGGCCGGCGCTGAAGGTCTGAATGTTCACGTCTGTGGGAACACTCAGGGTATATCCGGCCGGCAGCAGCGCGCCTAGCTCCATCTGCAGGCTCGTGGGCAGCAGAGAAGGCGTCAGTTGTGTGGTGCCCGTCTGGGCGCTGTAATCGAAGCCAGTTGCCATCCAGCGTGTGTTGTTGATGCCGAACTGCGTGCCCACTCCGTTCTGATTCAGGTCATTCACAAACGGAGCGTAAATGCCTGAGAAACCGACATAGGCGTCGAAACGGCCGACATAAGCACTCTTCTGTGTTACCTGTTGTGCCCGGACACTGTTCCCGGTCACCAAAGACAGGCCTGCCAATAGCATGAACGTTCCCACTGCTCGAAAGCGATTGTTCCGCGTCATGGTATCTCCTTGCTGTGTTCGTATGATTGGATGGGTTGTGATAGCCGAGTGCTGAAGTCCCTTTCAGAGAGGAACTGAGCCACCCGCGCGATGAGCGCGCCGGTCTGCTCACGGTGCGGAAGATGGCCCGCCCCGGCAAAGACGTGCGATTCGAGATCCGGCAGGTGCTGCCGGAGTACATCAAGGTGTGAGCCGGTTCCAAACTCGTCGCGCTCACCTTGCAGAACCAGGACGGGGCATTCTATCCGGCTCAGCAACTCGCGGGGAAAGTAATCTTCCAGCTTCATCCGGAGAACCCACTGCGCCCACTGGCTGAAGACTCCGTCGGGATTGCGATGATACTTGGCTAAACCGGATTGCAGTCTGCTGCCGGGGTAGCCCTTCACCAGATGCTGGACATATTTGTGCACCTCTTCATCCGGATTGAGGTGTGGGCTTTCGAGAATCAGAGCGCGGGCGGGACGGCCGGATGCGGCATACAGCATAGCGATAGCTGCGCCTTCGCTGTGGCCATATAGGATCACGCCGGAAATTCCGTAGATTGCGAGCAATGCCGGAATCACCTCCTCCACCTGGCGTGCGTAGTGCGCGGGACCGCGTTCTTCGAGCGGTCCCTCGGAGTTACCATGTCCCGGACGTGAGTAGCTGAGGACATGGTAACCCGTCGCCCGGCATAGCTGCTCGGGAAAATCTTTCCAATAACTCACCGAACCCAGAGCTTCGTGCAGCAGGAGGATGACGCCACGGCCTGCGGGCGCGGTTTGAAAGGCCACCTCGATCTGCTTCCCCAGGATGGAATGAAATTTCGGCGAGACTGCTGCGGCTGCCGTCATTGCGCCTCCAGCCAGAGAATTTTTCTGCCCGCATGTTCCCACTGTTGGAACTGAGAAGAGTAGCGTTGCTCCAGTGCAAAGCGCCGTACCTTCAGGGTCGGCGTCAGGCAGCCGTTGTCTATCGTCCAAGGCTCCTGCGAAACGGCAAGGAAACTGAGACGCTCGGTTAATTCCAGGTTCGCGTTAACGCGCTCCAGGCAGGCCACGATCTCGGCTTCGACGGCGGCGCGGCCATTCGGGTTCGAGCAGGCGTCCTGCCGTTCCGGTAAAAGGACGGCGAGGGCAAACGGCTGATTGAAGCCGGCGCCAAAAACAGCCACGCTCTCAAACACGCCGGTGACGGTCAATTGTTCTTCAATGCGTGCCGGATAAACGTACTTTCCCTTGGAGGTTTTGAACTCTTCCTTGAGCCTGCCGATCAGGCGCAGACGGCCTTCGGCATCGATCTCGCCGCGGTCGCCCGTGCGCAGGAATCCATCCGGGGTAAATGCGGTGCGGCTTTTTCCCGGGTCGCGGAAGTACCCCATCATGTTCATGGCCCCGCGTATCTGTATCTCTCCTTCGGGAGAGATGCGCGTTTCGGCATACGGACTGGCCTGGCCGACAAAGCCCACGCGTTCCGTGCCCGGCAGGGGAACGTGCGTGATGCCGGTTTCTGTCATACCGTAGCCTTCGATGAAATTGAATCTCAGCCTGCGGTACCAACGAATCAGATCTACCGGCGTAGCCGCACCGCCGCCGGCAACAATGCGGGTGCGGTCAAGACTGAGGGCGCGCCGAATCTTGCTGCGCGTCAGCGCGCCCACCAGAGGCAGCGCCAAAAGCAGCCGGAGCCGCTTCTCCGGTACGCGCTCGAAGACCTTTTGCTGAAAACGCGCATAAAGACGAGGCACTGAGAAAAAGAGGGTGGACCGGGCGCGGGCAAGGTCCTCTGGGAATTTCTCCAGGTTCTCGACAAAGTAGATTTCCAGCGGCGAAAACAGCGCATTCATCTCGATCAGTGCGCGCTCGGCGATATGGGCCAGGGGCAGGTAGGAAAGCACACGGTCGGTCTCCGGCAGGCCGGCCGGAAATTGCGGCTTCATCGACAGCCCCATCATGCTCAGCCCTTGAAAAGAGTGCATTGCGCCTTTGGGCTGGCCGGTGCTTCCGGATGAGTAAATAATGGTGGCCACATCCATTCCATCGCGCCGGGGACTCTGCTCCATGGGCGGCTGGGCTGCCAGCAGATCATTCCAGTACAGGCAGTGTGCCGGAAGCGATGTGGGATCCGCGTCGGGCCAGGCGATTGAGACAAACGAATCCGTGGCGCTGCGCGCGGCTGGAATGGCATTGTCAAAGCGCCCTAGGAAGCAGGCCACCGGCCCACAGTGATCGCAGAGGCCAGCCCTCGCCTGCGAACTGGCTGCGGGAAACAGCGGAACGCTCACGTATCCCGCCATCCAGATGGCGAAATCGGCCATCAGCCACCAGGCGCTGTTCTTGCCCAAAATCATGATGCGCGAGCCGGGAGGCCAGTTTTGCGCCTTCAGCCATGCCGCCATCCGCCGAACCTCCAGCATCGTCTCGCCCCAGGTCCACTCGCGCACCACGCCTTGGAGGGGCTGAACAAGAAAGCGCATGGAGGCGCGCTCCCGCTCAAATGTGTAGAGCCTCTGGAGGGGAAGTTCCTGCGGGTTGAGTATTGAAGTTGCGGCAGGGTTGGAGCAGAGACTCTCCCCAACGGTCAATTCCATAACGCGCCTCAAGGCTAAATTTCTAACCGTTGGGTAAAATAACCATTTTTCTGGACGTTTGTCACGAAGTTTTTTACCATCAGGACAGAATTTTTTGCGGGAGCCTTATGCCGGTTAGGGTTACCAGTCTTCCGAAAGCGCCGGCTGGAAGTCTGTATTACGCAGAAAAGAAAGGGGATGATTGCTCTGTCGAACCTCCATGGAAAGACATTGATGATTACCGGGGCCAGTCGAGGGATCGGCTTAGCCATCGCGCTGCGCGCCGCTCGGGAGGGAGCTAGCATCATCCTGGCGGCCAAGACCACTGAGCCGCATCCTCGCCTGCCCGGCACCATTTTTACGGCTGCCGCGGAGATTGAAAAGGCCGGCGGCAAGGCGCTTCCGCTGGCTGTGGACATCCGCTTCGAGGATCAGATTCAACAGGCGGTCGAGCGTGGCGCGGAGCACTTCGGCGGCATCGACATCCTGGTGAACAACGCCAGCGCCATCAGCCTGACCAGCGCCGCTGAGACCAGTATGAAGCGATTCGATCTGATGATGAGCGTGAATGTGCGCGGAACCTTCGCCTGCGCCCAGGCTTGCCTTCCGTTCCTGAAGAACGCGGCAAACCCGCATGTGCTCATGCTGTCGCCCCCGATCGATCTGCGCCCGAAGTGGTTTGCCCGGCATCCGGCTTACACCATCTCCAAGTACGGGATGAGCATGTGCGTGCTGGGCATGGCGGAGGAGTTTCGCCCACTGGGGATTGCGGTCAACGCGCTATGGCCGCGGACGGTAATCGCTACCGCGGCTCTGCAGGCGATTCCCGGAATGGCCGGCGCACCGGCAAGAAAACCGGAGATCGTGGCCGACGCGGCTGCGGTTATCCTGAAACAGGCGGCGGGTTCGGCCACCGGCAAATTCTTCATCGACGAGGATGTGCTGCGCGCCGCCGGGGTTACCGACTTCAGCATCTATGAGACTCATCCGGGGCGGCCCATGCGGACCGACCTGTTTTTGGATTGAGAACCTGCGGCGCCGCATCGCTCCTGGCGCCGCCCATGTGCTTCACTCGGCGAGGGACGGACACGCAGCGGCGAAATGACATGGGCCTGACGGCGCCTTTGCTTCATCCACCCCATGTCGATCGGTTTAGAAGGGAGACTGGAATTGCCCGCTGAAAGTAAGGATTCCGAATCGGCCGTGCCGGCTCACGAGCCCTGGAAGGCCTTTTATGTGCGCGCGCAGCACCGCATGGACACCAAGCGCGATGCGGTCCTGCAGACCGCCGCGAAACTCTATCTGGAGAAGGGCTACCACAAAACCTCGCTGAGCGAGCTTGCCTCGCGGCTGAACATCACCAAACCCGCGCTTTATTACTACTTCCGCAACAAGGAAGAGCTGCTGGTAGAGTGCTATCGGGCGGGGATCGATGCCATCGAGGCCTCGCTCCGCGAAGCCGGGGATTGCGAGGGAACGGGTCTCGAACGGCTGCGCGCGTACATCGAATCCTATACCACCGCCATCGTGACCACCGACTTTGGCCGCTGCGTACCCACGCTGGACGATGCCGAACTCTCCAGCCCCGCGCGCCGTCAGGTGCGCGACCTCAAACGGCGCATCGATGCAGCCATCCGGGCCAACATCGAACAGGGAATCGAGGACGGTTCTATCGTTCCTTGCAACGCCAAGCTGGCTGCATTCGCCATCGCTGGCGCCATCAACTGGATCGGAACTTGGTACCAGCCCGGCGGAGGCTTGGGCGCAGAGGAGATCGTCTCGGAATTTTCGCGCCTCCTGATCTCAGGACTGGCTTCCGGATCCTAGCCCCGGAATGGAGAAGAAGCTGGATTCAGAGTCCTGTTGGGCGGCTTTTTGGGGAAGAATAAGTTCAATATTGTCTTTCGCTTATTCGCTATCCCTCTTATCCCGGCCGCTGGCTTGTTGACATTTGACCTTACGTTCAGTAATATTCGTTCGCCAGAGTAGAGGAGGCTTTATTTGACCTTGAGGTCAAATTTATTTGCGCTCATATTTGGGCAAAAATGAGAGAAGCCTTGCTCGTTCCCTGGCTTGAAAAGGAGATCTCTCGATGGACCTTCACTCCAGTACAGGCGCCGCTTCCGGGCCGGGAGCGAGCAAGTATCCCATCCGGCGAGTGGCCGTGCTGGGAGCTGGAACCATGGGCGCACGCATTGCCGCGCACGTGGTGCATTCCGGAGTCCCGGTGTTGCTGCTGGATGTGGTGGCTAACGGGGAGGATCGCAATGCCGTGGCGGCGCGCGCCCTGGAAGCCTTGAAGAACTCCAGACCCGCGGCTCTGGCTCTTCCTTCTCTGGCAACCATGATTTCGGTTGGCAACTTTGAGGACGACCTGCCGCGTCTGCGCGACTGCGACTGGATCATTGAAGCGGTGGCGGAAAACCTCGAAATCAAGCGCAGCCTCCTGACTCGTGCGATCCCTCACCTGCATGCTTCGGCGATTCTGACCACTAACACGAGCGGACTGCCCGTGGCTCGAATCGCTGCCGATTTCCCGGCCTCGGTGCGGCCACGCTGGTTTGGCGCGCACTTTTTCAATCCGCCGCGCTACATGCGGCTCATGGAACTGATCGCTACTCCGGAGAGCGACCGCGACGCGCTGGCGGCGATTGCCGACTTCTCCGACCGCAAGTTGGGCAAGGCAGTGGTTCCCGCGCACGACACGCCCAACTTCATTGCCAATCGCATCGGCACCTTCGCCATGCTCAACACCGTCCGCATCATGCAGCAGCAGGGACTGACGGTGGAAGAGATCGATCTGCTGACCGGCCAGATCGTTGGTTGGCCGAAGACCGGAACCTTCCGGCTTGCGGACATGGTTGGGATCGACGTGCTGGGACACGTGGCGCGCAACTTTGCCGCCAATGCCAGCGATGAGCGCCGGGACGTGAAGCTGCCCGCAGTGATCGAGAAGCTGATGGAGCGCGGCTGGCTGGGCGACAAGACCGGCCAGGGCTTTTATAAGAAGCAGCGTGGCGCGGGACGCGACCAGCTCGAAGTGCTGGACTTCGAGAGTCTCGAATACCGTCCCGCCGCGCGTGCCTCTCTGCCGGAAGTGGAGATGGCGAAGACCAGCGAGTCGCTGCCGGGGAGGATTCGCACGCTGCTGAGAGGCGATCCGCGCGGCAAAGCGGCGCGTTTCTACCGGCAGGCTCTGCCGGAGCTTTGGAGCTATGCCGCCAACCGCATCGGCGAAGTAGCCGAATCGATTGTCGAGATCGACCGCGCGATGAAGACTGGTTTCAACTGGGAGCTTGGCCCCTTTGAGATGTGGGATGCAGCCGGAGTGGCCGAGACTGCGGCTCTCATGCGCGCGGCGGGAACGCCGGTTCCCCCGGCCGTGGAGGTGGTGCTGGCTGCCGGCGGCGCCTGGTATCGCGAGGGTGGCGAGCAGTACTTCAATCCCGCAAGCGGTGGTTACAAGAAGCGGGGGATGGACGCCGGACTGGCGCCGGTGAGCTTCTACAAGAAGAGCCGGGGCGAGGTGGCTGGCAATTCCGGAGTTTCGCTGGTCGATCTGGGCGACGGAATCGCCTGCTTCGAGTTCCACTCCAAGATGAACAGCATCGGGCAGGACATCGTGCAGTTCATCCAGCAGGCGCTCCACCCCGCCAGTGAGCATGTGCGCAACTTCGAAGGCTTTGTCGTCACCAGCGACGCGGCCAACTTTTCGGCGGGCGCCAACCTGATGCAACTGCTGATGGCGATTCAGGATCAGGAATGGGACGAGATCGATCTTTTCACCCGCGCCTTCCAGACCATGACGCAGGCCATCAAGTTCTGTCCGCGGCCGGTGGTTGCGGCGCCCTTCGGCCTGTGTCTGGGCGGCGGCACGGAGATATGCCTGCACTCGGCGTTCCGGCAGCCGCATCTGGAACTGTATACCGGGCTGGTGGAAACCGGCGTGGGCCTGGTTCCCGCCGGCGGCGGCTGCAAGGAGATGGTGCTGCGCGCCATTGCCGCCGCCCATGCGGCGAAGGCCGACAGCCGAGGAGAATCGGTGGAGATTTACGATGTCTTCCGCAGCATCTTTGAGACCATCGCCATGGCGAAGGTTTCCACCTCGGCGCTCGAGGCCCGGGCCATGCGCATCTTGGATGCCGGCGATACGGTGACAATGAATCGCGAGCGTCTGGTGGCTGATGCCAAGGCGCAAGCCCTGCGCCTGGCGCAGGCGGGCTACCGTCCGCCGCTGCCGCAGACGGCCATTCCCGCGCCCGGCGAGAATGTGCGCGCCACGCTCCAGATGGGCGCCTATTTCCTGCGTCAGGGCGAGTACATCAGCGATCACGATGTGAAGATCGCCAATCATGTGGCGCATATCCTCACCGGCGGAAAGCTGCCGGCGGGAACACTGGTCAGCGAGGAGTACCTGCTCGAACTGGAGCGCGAGGCCTTTGTTTCACTCTGCGGAGAGTCGAAGACAGCCGAGAGAATTGCGCACACTCTCAAAACCGGCAAGCCATTGAGGAACTGACTCCGGACAATCCACAGACGAACGGAGGAAGCGATCGGGGAAGGCGAGGAGGCGAAAGAATGCGGGATGCAGTGATTGTGAGCGCGGTACGCACGCCGGTAGGCAAAGCTCCGCGAGGCATGTTGAAGAATACGCGCCCGGACGAACTGGGTGCAGTAGCGGTTCGCGCCGCCGTCGAGCGGGCCGCAAACCTCGATACGAAAGAAATCGACGATGTAATCATGGGCTGCGCCATGCCGGAAGCGGAACAGGGCATGAATGTCGCTCGCGTGCTCGCCCTGCGCGCGGGACTGCCGGTCACGGTTCCGGCCATGACGATCAATCGGTACTGCGCCTCGGGTCTACAGTCGATTGCGCTGGCATCGGAGCGAATTCGTTGCGGCGGCGCTGAGATCATCGTGGCCGGCGGCACGGAGTCGATGTCGCAGGTGCCGATGGGCGGCAACAAGATCGCCATGAATCCCTGGCTGGCAGAGAACTTTCCCGGTTCGTATCTGACCATGGGTCTGACCGCGGAGCGCGTTGCCGCGCAGTACGGCGTGAGCCGGGAAGATGCAGACCAGTTTGCCTTCGACAGCCACCGCAAAGCTGTGCAAGCAATCGCAGCAGGGCATTTCCAGCGCGAGATGGTTTCCGTTCCGGTCCGCGTCGTCTCGCCGGGGAACGGCAAGCCGGTGGTGACGGAAGTTCAGTTCGCCATCGACGAAGGGCCGCGCGCCGATACCTCGCTGGAGGCGCTGGCCAAACTCAAACCGGCCTTTCATGCCAAAGGCGTGGTGACGGCTGGCAACAGTTCGCAGATGTCGGATGGCGCTGCGGCCGTGGTGGTGATGTCGGAGGCGCGCATGCAGGCGATTGGCGCGCGGCCGCTGGCGCGGCTGGTGGCCTACGCCTATGCTGGCTGCGAACCGGAGCTGATGGGCACAGGGCCGATCTACGCAATTCCAAAGGCATTGAAGATGGCGGGGATGACGCTGGATCAGATTGAAGTTGTCGAGCTGAACGAGGCCTTCGCCACCCAATCGCTGGCCGTGATCCGCACGCTGGGAATCGATCCGGCGCGAGTCAACAAGAGCGGCGGCGCAATCGCTCTCGGTCATCCGCTGGGATGCACCGGCGCTAAGCTGACGGCGACTCTGCTGAACGAGATGCAACGAAGCCATGCCCGCTACGGCATGGTCACTATGTGTGTCGGCGGCGGCATGGGTGCGGCCGGCATCTTCGAGAACCTGCAAAACTAAAGGAGAACCGATGAGCACAGCAGCAGTTTCGCATTCCACTCGCAAGGTGAGCGGCGGCGCTTTCCTGGTCGAGGACTTGCAGCCAGAGGAGATTTTTACGCTGGAAGACCTGAGCGGCGAGCAGAAACAGATGGCGGAGATCGCGGCCGGCTTCGCCGATAAGCAGGTTCTCGGCAACATCCAGGAGATTGAGGCCAAGAACTACGTCTTGTCGCGCAAGCTGATGCGCGATCTGGGTGAGCTCGGCCTGTTGGGCGTGGATGCGCCGGAGGCCTACGGCGGGATGGGACTCGGCCACGTGACCTCCGCTTTGCTAACCGATAAGATCGCAGTCTCCGGTAGCTTTTCGGTGACCTTTAGCGCGCATGTAGGCATCGGCATGTTGCCTCTGGTTTGGTACGGAACTCCGGAGCAGAAACAAAAGTACCTGCCTAAGCTGATTAGCGGGGAGTGGATTGCCGCATACGCGCTCTCTGAGGCATCGGCAGGATCGGACGCAATGAACATCCACACGCGCGCGACGCTGTCGCCCGGTGGGAAGCACTATGTGCTGAACGGCGAAAAGATGTGGATATCGAATGCCGGCATGGCTGGCCTGTTCACGATCTTCGCCAAAGTCGACGGGGAAAAGTTCACAGCGTTCCTGGTCGAAGCAGAAACGCCGGGATTGAAGGTGGGCCCCGAGGAGCATAAACTCGGCATCCGCGGTTCCTCGACTTGTCCGCTGGCGCTGGCCGATTGCCACGTGCCGGTGGAGAACGTGCTTGGCGAGATCGGCAAGGGCCATCACATCGCCTTCAACGTGCTCGATGTCGGCCGCTACAAGCTGGGCGCCGCGGCCGTGGGCGGAGCGCGCACTGTGCTGCGCGATGGAATTCGTTATGGCAGAGAGCGGATCGCCTTTGGCAAACCCGTGACCTCGTTTGGCCTGATCCAGGAAAAGATCGCCGACACGGCTGCGGATGTCTATGCCGCCGAAGCCGCGGTTTATCGCACCGTAGGAGCAATCGATGCCGCCATGCCGGAGGGGGAAAAGCCGGCGCAGCAGATCCAGAAGGCGATTGAGGAGTTCGCAGTCGAGTGCTCGATCCTCAAGTTCTGGGG
>JAJYZC010000100.1 GCA_021800255.1 Acidobacteriota bacterium | reverse complement strand
CGCCGGAGGGCAAGCAGTTCACGGTTATCGAGCTGCCGATGCCGCGCGCGGTCGTCTTCCGCGGCCAGCGTCTGCCGGCCAGCTACGCGAACTTCTACATCGCCAACGGCCTGGTGCTCGTTCCCACTTTTCACGATCCCAACGACCGCGTGGCGCTGAACCTTCTGGCCGAAGTATTTCCGGGCCGCGAAGTCATCGGCATCGATAGCGTGGACCTGATCTGGGGGCTGGGCGCGCTGCACTGCATGACCCAGCAGCAGCCAGCCGCGCTACCATCAAACGCATGATTGACGACCGCGAAGCCATGGAAGCCGCTCTCGCCGAAGCGCGCGCCGCCGCCGAGGCCGGCGAAGTGCCCATCGGCGCGGTGGTGATGCGCGATGGCGAAATCCTGGCGCGCGGGCAGAACCGCGTCCTGTGCTCGAACGACCCTACCGCCCACGCCGAGATCGTCGTCCTGCGCGCCGCGGCAACGGCCCTGGGTAACTACCGCCTCAACGGCTGCACGCTCTACGTCACGCTCGAGCCTTGCGCCATGTGCGCCGGGGCCATGGTTCATGCGCGGCTGGACCGGCTGGTCTATGCCGCCGCCGATCCCAAGGCCGGCGCTTGCGGCTCGGCGCTCTCTGTGCTCAACCACCCCCAACTGAACCACGAGATACAGGTCGAGCAAGGAATTCTGGCGGAAGAATCCGCTGAATTGTTGCGCAATTTCTTTCGCGAACGGCGTTAGCCCCGCTATCTCCGCGTCAGCAGCTTGATCCTCTTGGCCTCAGCAGGAAATTTTGCCGCTAACTCCGCATAACTCCCGCTGCGGTAGTCTGCGTAGTCGAAGCCCGGAGTCACCGTGCAGCCCAGCAACGCCACTTTACCGCCCTCCACAAGCCGCGCGCCCTGCCAGACTCCTGCGGGAACCACGAGCTGGACGTGCTGGCCCGCAGCCAAATCCGGCCCGAGAGTGAAAAGAGCGGAGCCTCCGTCCGGTGCAAGCTGGAGCATCTCGACGGGATCGCCAAGATAAAAGTGGAAGATCTCGTCTGCGGCCAGCATGTGCATCTCGCTGAAGGTCCCGGCTTCGAGCAAGTAATAGATAGCCGTGCCGTAGGGCCGCACGCCGCCGAGCAGAGCGACGCTGACCGCGGAGGCGTAGGTCTGGCGATACCATCCGCCCTCCATGGGGTGCGGTTCGAGCTTCAGCAGCGACTTGATCTCTTCGGCGGTCATCATCAGGGATCATAGCAGCGGGAACGCTCTACAATAGGCTCATGAACGTGATGGTTTACACGGCAACGTGGTGCCACGACTGGCACGCGCTCAAGCAGTTTCTTGACTCCCAGGGCATCGTATACAGCGTGATCGACGTGGAAGCCGATGCGGCGGCCTCCGCCGAGGTCATTCGGCACGTGGGCAAGCGCGCCATTCCGCAACTGGTGATCGACGGCGAGTGGTTTCAGCCCTACGCGCCCGGGCGCGGCCTGCTGCTGGACGATCTCCGCCGGCGGCTGGGAATCGCTCGCGGATAAGCCCGTTTTCCACATACAATTTAGAGTGGATAAGCCTGCAGCTTGCAGCCAGCAGCCATTCGCTGCCGGCTGCTGGCGTGAGCGGCTCGTTGGCGGCTACGGGCTACAAGCTGATTTGAGGAGATTGCTTTGATCGAACGCTACACGCGACCGGCGATGGGCGCCATCTGGACCGACGAAAACAAGTACCGCTGCTGGCTCCAGGTGGAAGCGGCGGCGAGCCTTGTGCTGGCCGAGGACGGCGTGATTCCGGCGGCTGCGGCGGAAGCCATCTCGGCCAAGGCGAGCGTCTCCGCCGCGCGCGTGGCCGAGATCGAGGCGGAGGTGAAGCACGACGTGATCGCCTTCACGACGGCCGTGGCCGAAAGCCTGAAGGCGCAAGGGCTGGACGCAGAGTCCAGGTGGCTGCACTACGGGCTGACCTCGAATGACATTGTGGACACGGCGCAGGCCCTGCAAATAAAAGAAGCTTCCACGCTGATCCGTGAAGAACTCACGGCGTTGCTGGCCGTGCTCAAGCGCCGCGCGCTGGAGTTCAAGCACACGCCCACCATCGGCCGCACGCACGGCATCCACGCCGAGCCGACCACCTTCGGCCTCAAGCTGCTCAACTGGTACGCGGAGATGGAACGGAACCTGGCGCGCTTCAACGCAGCGGCCGAGGACATGCGCGTGGGCAAGCTGTCGGGCGCGGTAGGCACATTCGGGCACTTGAAGCCGGAGCACGAGGAGCGCATCTGCGCGCGCCTCGGCCTCAAGCCCGCGCCCGTCACCACGCAGGTCATCCAGCGCGACCGCCACGCAGCCTACATCGCTACGCTGGCCATCATCGGCAGCACGCTCGACAAGATGGCCGTCGAGGTGCGCCACTTGCAGCGCACCGAAGTGCGCGAAGCGCAGGAGTACTTCAGCGAGAAGCAAAAAGGCTCGTCGGCCATGCCGCACAAAAAGAACCCGATTACTTCGGAGCAAATCAGCGGCCTGGCCCGTGTGCTGCGCGCGAACGCGCAGGCGGCCTTTGAGAACGTGGCCCTGTGGCACGAGCGCGACATCTCCCACTCTTCGGTCGAGCGGGTGATTTTTCCCGACTCGACCATCCTCATCGACTACCTGCTGGCCAAGACGACGGACCTCATCGACCGCCTGCTCGTCTATCCCCAGCGGATGAAGAAGAACCTCGAATCCACCGGCGGCCTGATCTTTTCCGGCCAGTTACTGCTCGACCTAGCCGAAGCCGGCATGTTGCGCGAAGACGCCTATCGCCTCGTCCAGTCCCACGCCATGCGCGCCTGGAAGGAAGATTTGAACTTCCGCGAAGAAGTCGCCCGCGACCCGGCGATTACGAAGCTGCTCAGCCCCGAGAAGCTCGATAGAACATTCGATTACACGCGGCAGTTGGGGAATGTGGATGCGATCTTCAAACGGGTGCTGGGCTGATAGGGCCGTCTTAAGTGTTAAGGTTGCCAATTGATACGCCTAGAAGCCGCGTAGAATTGAAGCAATCCGAAATCCACTCATCGGGGGATCCGCGATGTCGATCATGCCCGAAGGCGGTTGGGGAGACCTTACTCCCCGCGAAAAAACGGATGCGCCAGAGCGAGTTCCAAATGCATCCTTGACCCGAACTGGCCATTCGTACGCAACCTCGTACCTTCGGTGCAAGGTATGCGACAGCGGAACGTTGATCTCAAAGAAGAAATTCCGACTGAGCGGACCGGCTGTCGTAATCGGCTATATTCTCCTAATTCCGTCGGTTTTGGGGATGATTTTCTGTGGCGTTTTGCTGATTGCCATAAACCTCGGTGTTGTCCCACGCGACTCGAGCCGGTCCTTTCAAAGTGCTTTCGACTCGAGCTTCCGCCGCAGCTGTGCGCAGAGCGCTCGACAGCGTATTCAAGGGCAGGGTCAATATGTGTCGCAGCAGCTGATCGAGCAGTATTGCGAATGCGCGCTCACTCAGTTCAAGGAAACGGGCTCTATGACGCAAGCAGCAGCGTCGTGCAACGAGCGGATCGGCGACGGCACGCTTGAGGCGCCTAGCCAGGATCTGGATGCGCTTTATTCCAGCCAAGCCACGCGTGAAGACCGGGAAGTCGAGGGTCTATACCTGTTTCGTGGCGTTAGTAGCGCATTTGCAATCTTTTGGGGCGTTTTATTCTTCGTCAGCGGATTGTTGGGATGGCTCCTTGTAATGAAGAAGCGCGTTCTCCAGTGTGATCTCTGCGGCGCTGTGGTTAATGCCTCCTGATGGAATCTACTCAATGGAAGATGTTCATTTGACCCTCGCCATCACCGGCGCCTCCGGCGCGGTTCTCGCCCGCGAAGCCCTTCGCGCGCTCGAAGCCGACGAGCGCGTCTCCCGCGTCCATTTCGTCGCCAGCGAGAACTCGCTGCGCGTACTGGCCGAAGAACTTGGCGTTTCGGGCCGCAACGATCTGATCGAGAAACTGCTCTCCTCCAAAACTAAAAAGATCATCCAGCA
>JAJYZC010000099.1 GCA_021800255.1 Acidobacteriota bacterium | reverse complement strand
CGATGTGGGCTGACCGCCTGTATCTAGGCTGGCTGTTCCGGTGCATTGCCTCTCCGCTGCGCTACGTGCCCCGCTATTGGGCTGCCCGCAAACTCCTGCCGCTTATCTTGCGCCACCGCAGCGAATGCCCGGCCACAACGGCAACTTTGGCGCGCAACCGGGAAGAGACTGGGTGACGCTCAACTGGGAACAGTAACGCTTTTGTTATCCATACGATCAAAGCGTCTGCCCGTAACATGATCTGCATGAGGAGTTACTGAGGTTGGAATCATATTCCGGTATGTTATGAAGATAGACTTTCAACTGAATGCAAGTGGGATCGCGCAGAGACTCAAGAATAGGGGTCGTAGTGCCGCGATGCTTGCGTACTTGTCTGCTCGACGCAGGTTGAATGGTAAACCCCTGTGGATAGACAACGGCCGCATCAGATTGCCGTTTCATGGCGATGGCGATCGCCAGGAACTCTACTATCACCTGGATGGAAAGGTGTGGTGGGATAAAGAAATGCGTCTGATCTCTCCCTATCTAACACAAGGAGACGTTGTGGTCGATGTGGGCGCAAACCTTGGCTTCATGTCTGGAATATTTAGCACATTGATCGGAGCGAAGGGACGGGTTTACAGCTTTGAACCATCGCCGCTTGTCTATTCCAAACTTTTGCAGGTAATCACATCTAACCGGTATGATAATGTCTCAGCGTATAACTTGGGTTGCGGAAGTAAGGATCAATCCCTGGTACTTCACGGGTCTAGTTCGTCAGGAGGCGCGTCGTTGAGACCCAACCCGAGGTCCGAAAATCCGGCTCACGGGGTTCAAACCGTGCAAGTGGTCAGGTTAGATGACTTCTTGGGGCCGAAACTGGAACGACTGGACTTTCTTAAGATTGATACTGAAGGTTTCGAGGATGAGGTTTTGCTCGGCGCAGAACGTACCTTGGAACGGTTTATGCCCGTTGTCTATATTGAGCTCTGTTCGGAGTATTTGAATTCTTCAGAAAGATCCATAGCATTTTTGCGAGGACGTGGTTACATTTTTGATCAGGATGTCAATCTAAGCGAAGCGCATGATGGAACAAACTTTTTCGCACTTCCACCGAATTTTCAGAGGTAGCCGGTTTTTGTAGGGAACGGGTATCCCTCGGTCTCAAGTTGACTTCATAGCAGATACTATCCTGAGTGCGTGTCTGAAGAGGGCCGGCTGCGGATGCAGGGGACAACCCCGATGGGGTTCGTTTCTTCTAAAGAGGCAGGGATGGGTAGACTGCGCAAGGGATGCTTTCTGGCGGCGCTTTTGGCGGCGGCAATCTGGATTTTCGCTGCGCGCCAGGGATGGCCGCAAAGTATGCCGGCTGCGCCTGAGCGCGGCGCAGCCGCTGCCGGCGCAAGTAACTCCGCCCCCAGCAGCGCCTCCGCTTCCTCGGCGAACGCAGCCTCAAGCTGGGTTGGATTTGGAGGCGGCTCGTCCGCCGCGAGCGGCCAGTGGGGAGGCGACAGGCAAAGCTTTGAAGCGAATTCCTCGGCCTGGACCGCTGGCGCCGGAAGCTTTGGCGGAGCCCAGCCGGCGGGGGCCGGGAGCAGCCAGATAGGCTCCATGACGGGAACGGGGAGCTTGGCTGGAGTTGCCGGAATAACGCCCTCGAACCCCCTGGGCGGCATTAGCCCGCGTGTCTCTGGACCTTCGTCTTCGCCGGGAGCAGCCGCCTCCTGGATCGCAGGCGCTCGAAGCTTTAGATCCGAGGCCCAGCCAGGGGGAATCTGGAGCAGCGAGGGTTCCTCCTCAACTGCAATTGGGAGCTCGGCTGGGGCGGTGGGATTGACAATCTCGAATCCCCTAAGCAGCATCGGTCAGCCTATCTTCGGTCTTCTGCCTGCGGCTGGGGCATCGATTCCATCCTTCACGGCCGCTGGGAGCGAGCCAGCGATAGGGCACGCTGCGCTGGGCGGGTTTTCCAGCCTTCATTTCGGCCGGCAGCCACATGGCGTCAGTCCGAGTGGGAGCTTCGGAGGACCGATGTCGCGCGGCCTATCTTCATATCCGCAGTTCGGGAGCACGCTACAAGGCTACCGGGGCTTCGGAGCGGCGCGGAGCGGGCGGCGCGCAGCATTTGGATTCGGCGCTCCATCTGCCGGAACGAGACCACGCGGATTAGGCAGCGGTCTGGGCGGAGGACTGGGAAGCAGCCCCTTGGGAGGCGGCTTAGGCAATAGTTCACCGTTGGGCAGTTTCGGGACGGGAAGCTCCAATGCCGGCCTCGGTGGAAGTTTGAACAACAAAACCGGAAACGGCGATAGCAGATAGCCCTGCCCCACCTGAACCGGCCGGCCCAGCTCGGTTGCAAGATGCTGGGTTTCGCGTCCATCGGGTGCGGGAAGGTTGAGTGAACGGCACAGTCTATGAGTCAACGGAGTAAGCACGTCCTTGTAACCGGAGGCGCCGGATATATCGGCAGCCATGCCGCAAAGGCATTGGCCGCCAAGGGCTTTGTACCAGTCGTCTATGACAACTTGATCTACGGCCACCGCTGGGCCGTGCAATGGGGGCCGTTTGTTGAAGGCGATATTCGTGATCGCGCCAAACTGATCTCCACCGTACGCGACCACGAGATAGAGGCCATCATGCACTTCGCCGCCTTTACCTATGTCGGCGAATCGGTGGCCCGCCCGGAGCGTTATTTCAACAACAATGTCATCGGCTCGCTGGCTCTATTCGATGCCGCCATCGAGACCGGCGTGCGCCACGTAGTTTTTTCTTCGAGCGCCGCCATCTATGGCATTCCTGACAGGGCGCCCATCAGCGAAGAGGCGCCGCAATCGCCGATCAATCCCTACGGCGAGACCAAGTTGATCGTCGAACGGGCTTTGCACTGGTACGGCGCCGCGCATGGCATCACCTGGACGGCTTTGCGTTACTTCAATGCCGCCGGCGCTGACCCCGGCGGCCAGCTCGGCGAAGACCACCTCCCGGAAGCCCACCTGATCCCACTTGTGATGCAGGCCGTGCTCACTGGCAAAGCTGTGGATGTGTACGGCAGCGATTATCCAACCCGCGACGGAACCTGCGTGCGCGACTACATCCATGTAACCGATCTGGCGGATGCTCATGTCGCGGCTCTTGAGTATTTGTTGAACGGAGGCGCCTCAGTGGCCCTCAACCTGGGCGCTGGGCGCGGCTACACGGTTCTTGAGGTCATTCAGACCGCGCAGGCGGTCACTGGCCGCGAGGCGCCATATCGCATCGTAGAGCGCCGGCTTGGCGACCCGGATGTCTTGATCGCCGACCCAGGGCGCGCGGAACGAATCCTCAGTTGGCGGCCGCAGCGGTCCACGCTGGAATCCATCGTCGCCTCCGCATGGGCCTGGCATGCACAACCGGCCAAGGCAACTCCCCGCTGATGGCAATCAATCAGGGCTTAGCCGCCGTGCGGTGACGCCGCTCCCAGATTTTGGCGTCCACCAGGAAGCGGAACCAGAAGGTTTGCAGCACCCAGAAGATGAGCCCTTCGGTTCCGTCCAGGAAGCCAAGACGGAAAACGTAGCGGTAGACGAACAAAGCCAACGGCCGTATAAAGAGCGGCATTCGGTTGTATTTCTGGCGCAGGAATCGCTTGCGCTGGGCCGGATTGCCGCGAGCATTGGGCAGAACCCGCCCGGCAATCTCTGCGCTCCCCAGCTCCGCCACTTCCCCATCGGCCCAGCGGTTGTGCCGCGCGGTCCACTCACTGAGCGACATGCGAATATCGTCGATCATCATGCCCGGCAACTGCCCGGTAATGCCCCCGGTGAGCAGAAAATGCTGATCGTATTTGCGGTCCTCACAGCGGCCCATGCCGGTGCGGAACAGACGCAGATGCCAGGTGGGACTCATGCCCCCATGGCGCAGCACGCGGCCCAGGAAGCGCAAATAGCGGGGCAGAAAATAACCGCAATGGCGCGGCTCATCCGGCAATGCCAGCATGGCTTCTACCAGCTCATCGTTCATCCATTCGTCAGCGTCCAAATGCAACTGCCAGGGCCGGGTAATGGGCAGATTGTCAATCGCCCA
>JAJYZC010000065.1 GCA_021800255.1 Acidobacteriota bacterium | reverse complement strand
CGCGATGTGAACTACTCCCGCTTCTACGGCTCCTTTGCCGCCGGAATCGCCACGCTGGTCTGGCTCTACATCACCTCTTTCAGCGTGCTGCTGGGAGCGGAACTGAACGGCCTGCTCTATGCGGACCGCCAGAAGCGCCGTTCCGCCGCCGGCAACTCCAGCGCCGCTCCACCCGATTTGGCCGCTTCCGCTCCCTCCGCGCGCGGACCGCGCGTTTTCCGCTATTTTCGGAGATAGGAACTGCATCTCTCGTTGTGTAGTGGACCGATTACCGCGCCGCAACTGCGCGTCACGCCCGCGATGGAGAGTGGTTGAGCTTATCGCCCTTGGATGCTGAAAGATTTGGTGTTTGCAGATTAAATGCCGCAGATTGTTAGAATTGCCTTATTACCAAACTCATTCCCGGCAGTCTTACGTTAAGAAGATTTTCGTTGCACTAGAGTGGGGAAGCCCTGTAGAGTATCCTACACATCATCATTGCGGGGAATCTCCCCGCGCCCAGTTTGCATCGGATGGACAGAGGTGCGTTATGGCTACATCCGCAATGGACCTTTCAGGGCTGTTGAAAGGCATTCCGGAAGGTGCTTGGGTAGCAATTTCTGAACATGAGCACAGAGTCATTGCCTACGCAGCAGAGATCGCCACAGTCATGAAGATCGCGCATGAAGAAGGCGAGAACGAGCCGCTTATCGTCCGTGTGCCTGAGCAATCTAGTGTTCTTTTTCTCTGATTACGCGCTAGGGAGCTTCCGGATTGTCTATCGTTGAGTTCCCATATGTCGCGATTCAAATAGCTCCCTCTGATCCCTTCCCGTCGGGTCACATAGTGCGACGGCCGTTAGCTATAGCTGGATTGAGATGCCCAACAAACGGAAAAATGATGAGGTGCATTGTGTGCTTGGATACTGGGGCAGATCATTGCGTATTTCCGGCATCCTTTGCACCGTTTCTTGGGATTGACCTTTTGCAGCTCAAAAAGAACATGACGGGAGGGGTAGGGAGTTCTGCGAACCCCACATATTACACAGAAATCGAGGTTTCGCTGGGCTCAGGCATTCAATTCAAGTCCCTAGTTGGGTTCACTCCTGCTATGGATGCCCAAGGCATTGGACTATTGGGACAATCTGGGTTCTTCGACTACTATACCGTTTCGTTCTATCAGCAGCAGAATAAATTTACCATCGCGACTACCTGACCAGCAACGCACAATTAGGACCCCACCATCACCTCGAAATCTCCGGCGCTGTTGTTTACAATAGAACTGAGCCGGCCGATTGCATACGATTCGCGCAGCGGAAAGGTCTTTCATTCACCTTCGTGAATCCAGGAGATTGCGTCTTGAAACCAGCGCCCTCGGCCTTGGGATCAGCCCGGGTTTTCTTTTGCCGCCGGGGCGCAGCTCGGGAGTGCAAGCCATAGCCAAGCCTGAGATGCTGCATCCCGCAGTGACCGTACTCAAGCCGCCGCGGCCTCCAGGAGCGGCGGCGTTGCAGAAAGTTGAACCAGGCGCACCTCTCTGGTTTTGCCGTAACAGTTCATGCGCCGCCCGCTGGAGCAGGCAGCGATCCGCCGCGGCGGACGCGCGCTCAACCCAGGGATCGCAATTCCGAAGCCGTGCTCTAAATTTTTTAGGGAGCAATTTCTCATGCCGTTTGCCGCTCTGAACGTGTCCCCATCCCAACGCCGGGCGAAGATCGTTGCCACGCTCGGCCCGGCCTCCAACACCGAGCCTGTCATTCGTGACATGGTGCGCGCCGGCGTCGATGTCATCCGCCTGAATTTTTCCCACGGTTCCCACGAGAGCAAGCGGTCAGTGATCGAGAAGATTCGCAAGGTGAGCCGGGAAGAAGGCAAGCCGCTGTGCATTCTTGGCGATCTGCAGGGGCCTAAAATCCGCACTGCGCTTTTGAAAGATCATCAGCCGGTGTTGCTCAAGGCCGGCCATCAGCTCATCATCACGCCGCGTGAGGTGCAGGGAACGGCTGCGCTCATCGGCACCACCTTTCAGACGCTGGCTGAAAACGTGGAGCAAGGCTCACGCATCCTGCTCTCCGACGGCCTCATCGAGTTGCGCGTCGAGCAGGTGAACGGGGCCGACGTGGTCTGCGAGATCGTCAACGGCGGCCTGCTGGGCGAAAACAAGGGCATCAATCTTCCCGGCGTCCTGGTGCGCACTCCCTCGCTCACGGAAAAGGATTCCGTGGACCTGGAATTTGCATTGAAGAGCGGACTGGACGCCATCGCTGTCTCTTTTGTCCGCACCGCGGAAGACGTAACCCTGGTGCGCAACCGCGTGGCCGCCTACGGCGGCGAAACCTGGATTATCGCCAAGCTCGAAAAGCCGCAGGCGGTCGAGCATCTGGACAGCATCCTCGAAGCTTCTGACGGCGTTATGGTGGCGCGCGGCGATCTGGGTGTGGAAGTGCCGCTGGAAAAGGTTCCTGCCATTCAGAAGCTCGTCATCCGCCGCGCCGCCGAGTACTCCAAGCCGGTGATCACCGCTACGCAGATGCTGGAATCGATGATCGAGAACCCGCGCCCCACCCGCGCCGAGGTCTCCGACGTGGCCAACGCCGTCTTCGACGGAACGGATGCCGTGATGCTCTCGGGAGAATCGGCCATTGGCAAGTATCCGGTGGAGGCCGTAGCCATGATGGCGCGCATCGTGGGCGAAGCCGAGAGACACGCCAAGCTGGTCGAGCGCTTCGAGCCCCAAAAGCAGCACACCCATCTGTCCATTGCCGAAACTATCTGCGAGGCCACGGCTCACGCCGCCGACGATCTCGACCTGCGCGGCATTGCAGTGTTCACCGAATCCGGCTACACCGCCCGCCACGTCGCCAAATACCACCCTCCTGTGCCCATCTTCGCGTTCTGCCCCAGCGCAGACACCGTCAACCGCCTGAACCTGCTCTGGGGCGCCACTCCCATCCACTGCCGCAAGATCCACACCACGGATGCTTTGATCGACTGCGCCGAAACCCTGCTTGAAAAAGACGGCTACGTCCGCCCCCGCGAGGTGATCGCCATCGTGGCCGGCACCACCACCAAATCCGGCGCCACCAACTTCATGCGCCTTCACGTATTGGGCGAAAGCGATCCGGAACGCGCGCGCCTCTTTGTTCCCCAGACGGAGAAGTCCGCGCCCGGGCCTGCATCTTCACGCAGAAAGCGATCCGCCCGCACGCCGGCTTAGAGCGGCTCCAGAAATGCCGTACCGCTCACGCGCCTCGAACGGAACCGCAGCGCGCCAGCGCGGCCAACGCAGCCGGTCTTCCGGTCAGAATCGCTTCCACACCTCCCCGGCGGCGGCTCTGGCTTTGGCCATCACCTCTTCTTCGTCGATGGTCAGAAGTTTGCCGTCCTCCATCACCACGCAGCCCGCGATGATGACAATTACCGGAGAGCGCCCGGAGAGACCAAAGAGCACGTGACTGCTAAGATTCGCAGCGTTCATCGGAGTGGGCGGATCGTAGTCCACAACGATGATGTCGGCATACGCGCCGGGAACCAGTTTGCCCACGGTACCGCCAAAGCATTCCGTGGCGATGGCCGCGTTTTCGCGGAAGAGCATCCGCGGCGGCTCGGCCCAGGCCGCCGACGGGTCGCCGGATTGGTGCTTGTGGAGCAGATGAGCGGCCTGCATCGACGCGAACATACCGGCGGTATAGCCGTCAGTGCCCAGGCCCACGCGCACGCCGCGGCGCAGCATCTCCAGCACCGGCGCGCAGCCGACCGCATTGCCCATGTTGGATTGCGGGTTGTGAACCACGCTGGTCCGGCTCTCGCGCAACAGATCGATCTCGCGGTCATCGACGTGTACACAATGCGCGGCCAGGGTCTTGCCGCCCAGGATGCCGGCATCACGCCATCGCTCCACAACGCGCAGCCGATGTTGGCGCAGGCATTGATCTACGTCGTATGCGGCCTCGGCGGTGTGCACGTGGAAGCCAGCGTCAAACTCAGCCGCAGCCTCGCGGCATCGCGCCAGCGTCTTGCGGCTCAAAGTAAAGGAGGCATGAAGTCCGAAGAGGCCGCGCAGCCGGCTGTCTGGAGATTGCTTGCAATGCTCTAGGAACGCGCGGTTTTCCTCAATGCCTTGCGCAGCGATCTGGGCGCCGTCGCGGTCAGAGACTTCGTAGCACAGGCAACTGCGCACGCCGGCGAGCCGCGCGGCGCCGGCAATGCGGAACAGACTGCCGGCAACGGCGTTGGAGCTTGCGTGATGATCGAAGATCGTCGTCACGCCATTGCGGATGCAATCGGCCATGCCCACCATGGCGCTCCAATACACATCCTCGAGCGAGAGCGCCTTATCCAGCTTCCACCAGAGCCGCTCCAAAATCTGGAGAAAGCTGCCGGGGACGCTGTCCTTCAACGCCATGCCGCGCGCCAAGGCGCTGTAAAGATGCGTGTGCGTGTTGATGAGGCCGGGCAGGATGATGCGGCCTTGCGCGTCGAGGAAGCGGGCGCCAGGATAGGCGCGCCGCAGATCGGCGGTCAGACCCACGGCGGCAATCAGTCCATCGCGCACTGCCACGCAGCCGTCCTCAAGGTATGGCGCGCGATCATCGTGCGTGATGACGCGGCCGTTGCCGGCCAGCAGAGTGGGGAGCGCATGCATGGTGCGATGGATTCTAGCCAGCTCCGCTGGCCAACTGTTGTGATTGAAATCACATTGGCTCTGACGCACTTTGCACGACAATCAACGCACTGGCGGCTCAGCGCGAGGCTTTTGGAATCCGCCGCCGGGGCGCCCTGCTCTGGGCGCAGTCAACTTTGATGGCGGGATGCCGGGCACCATCGACTGGCATTCGGAACCTCGGTTGAACGGAAAGCGCGATGGCCAATCCCCAAGTGAACGTCTGCGGGTTGGAGTTCAGGAACCCCATTCTCCCGGCTGCCGGTCCCCCGTCAAAGGACGGCTCTGCGCTGCAAGCGGCGGCCAGGGGCGGCGCAGGCGGCCTGGTCACAAAGACGATCTCCGTTCATCCGGCGCAGGTTCCGCGCCCCTGCATGGCCGAAATCCGTGGCGGAATGTTGAACGCCGAGCTGTGGTCGGAGCTGCCCAAGGAGCAGTGGATTGAGACCGAATACAAGATGGCGCGGGAGACGGGCTTGCCGGTGATTGCCGGCCTCGGCTATACCGCCGAGCAGATTCGAGAACTCGCACCTATGGTCAGGCCCTTTGCCGATGCGCTGGAGCTTTCCACGCACTACGTGGGCAGCAGCGTGGCGCCGATTGTGGAGGCGCTGCGCGCGGCTAAAGAGGCTGTAGATGTGCCCGTCTTCATGAAGCTGAGCCCGCACCCCAACATTCAAGAGATCGCACTGGCGCTCGAGGATGCCGGCGCCGACGCCCTGGTGATGATTAACTCCTTCGGGCCGTGCCTGGCCATCGATCTCGAATCCGGGCTGCCGTTGATGGGCGGCAAGGACGGTTTCGGCTGGCTCTCCGGCGCGGCCATCAAGCCGCTGGCTCTGCGCTGCGTTTACGACGCGGCGCGCGTGGTCAAGATTCCCATCATTGGCGTGGGCGGCGTGACGAGCGGCCGCGACGCGGCGGAGATGCTGATGGCGGGCGCGTCAGCGGTGCAGGTTTGCACGGAGGCGATTCTGCGCGGGCCCACGGTCTATGCCAGAATCGCGCGCGAACTCGACACGTTTCTCGACGAGCATGGATATGCGTCGGTGAACGAGATTAGCGGCCTGACGGTGCGGCGGATGCGGCAGCGCGGCGCGCCGCATGCCGAGCGGGCTCCCAAGGTGAATGCGGAGCGTTGCACTCTGTGCGGCCTCTGCGAGAAGAGCTGCCCCTATGGCGCGATCCACCAGAACAAGGAAGCGAAAATCCTGGAGATCGACGAAGAAAGGTGCTTTTATTGCGGGCTGTGTGTCACGCGCTGCAAGCTGCGGGCCATGAGCATGGCGTTGTAGGGCCGGCTCGCGGCGAGCCAAATGATTGCCCGGCCGGGGAAAAAGATGCACGTCACCGGACTCGAATGCGTTCATTGCGGGCGCACGTACTCGACGGCGGAAGCCGATTACTACTGCCCTGCCTGCGGTTATCACGAAGGCATTCTCAATGTGCTCTATGACTACGACGCGGTGGGCAAGGAATTGAACGCCGCAGCCCTCGCCGGCAACCGCAATCTGTCGATGTGGCGCTATCTTCCCCTTCTGCCCATCTCCGCGCCGGAGCTGATTCCGCGCTTGCAGGCAGGGTGGACGCCGCTCTACGAAGCGCCGCGGCTGGCCGCCGAACTGGGTGTGGCGCGCTGCTGGATCAAAGATGAGGGCCGTAATCCCACCGCGTCCTTTAAGGATCGCGCCAGCTCGGTGGGCGTGGTGAAGGCGCTCGAAATGAAGGCGTCGCGCATCACCTGCGCCTCCACCGGCAACGCGGCGTCGTCTTTGGCCGGATTCGCCGCGGCCGCGGGCCTGCCAGCCGCCATTTTCGTTCCCGTGCGCGCGCCCCAGGCCAAAGTGGCGCAGTTGCTCGTCTACGGAGCTCAGGTCTTCTCCGTCGAGGGTACTTACGACCAGGCCTGGGAGCTGTGTATGAAGGCGGCCGCGCAGTTCGGCTGGTACAACCGCAACTGCGCCATCAATCCCTACCTGATCGAAGGCAAAAAGACGGTTTCGCTGGAGCTGGCCGAGCAGTTCATGGCCCTGGGGCAGGACACCGTTCCGGATTGGGTGGTGGTTGCGGTTGGCGACGGCTGCACCATCGGCGGCGTGTGGAAAGGGATCAAAGAGATGCACCGGCTGGGCCTTCTGCCCCGGTTGCCGCGCATTCTGGGCGTGCAGGCTGAAGGCTGCCAGCCGTTCGTCGCCGCGTGGCGCAATCGCGCCGGTCTCACGCCTTGCGCAGCCAACACGCTCGCCGATTCCATCGCCGTAGGCCATCCGCGCAACTTCGCCAAGGGAATGCGCGCGGTTACAGAGTCAGGCGGCGCATTTATCAGCGTGCCGGACGAGGAGATTCTCGAATCGATCCCCCTGCTGGCGCGCAAGGGGGGCGTGTTTGGCGAGCCGGCGGGCGTGGCTGGCGCGGCGGGCATCAGGCAGGCCGCGGCGTCGGGCATCATCGGCCGCGCGGAGACCGTGGCCCTTATCGTCACCGGCAACGGCCTGAAAGACACTCAAAGCGCAATTCGCGCGGCCGGCCGGCCTGTCTGCATCCGGCCGGAGATCGAAGAGGTTCAAAGAGCAGTGAGCGCGGGCGCAGCAGCTTGACGGCGCAATCGCCGCGAAAGGCAGGAAAAATACGATGGCATTCCTTCCGCTTGGTCCGACCTATGATGAGATGCTCGACCCCGGTTTGATCGGCAAGAACGTGCGCGCCAAAGCTTTGGCCGCGTTGCACGAGCACGAGCTTGACCCCATCAACCTGTTCAACATTACCTGGAAGGATGCCGCAAACCAGGTCCGCAAGCTGGTCTTGCCTGCCGCGCTGACCGGGATCGACGCCAACGTGGTGGTGATGCTGGGCAATGAATTTCCCTCCGGCTCGCACAAGGTGGGTCCGGCCTACTGCACGCTGATCGAAGGCCTGGTGGACGGCGAGATCGATCCCGCGGTGCACACGATTCTCGGCCCCTCGACCGGCAACTTCGGCATAGGAACCGCCTACATCTCCCGTCTGCTGGGCTTTCGCGCCATCGTCATCATGCCCGACAACATGAGCAAGGAACGCTACGACCGCATCCGCAAGTACGGCGGCGAGTTGGAATTGACGCCGGGCACGGAGTCGGACGTGATTCTTACCCTCGAAAAGACGCACGAGATGATGAAGAACCCCAGATACAAAGCCCTGGCGCAGTTCGAACTTCTTCCCAACTACCGCTTCCATCGCCACGTGACCGGCGGCAGCGCCATTGAAGCGGTGAAGGGCGTGGGCAACGGGCGCATTGCAGCCTTCGCCGCGGCGCCGGGTTCGGCGGGCACCATCGCCGCAGCCGACCAGATCAAGCTGGCGTTTCCCGAGGCCAAGGTGGCCGCTCTGGAGCCCTACGAGTGCTCCACGCTGTCGAACGGCGGGCGCGGCCAGCATCGCATCGAAGGCATCGGTGACAAGATGTGCACCCTGATTCACAACGTGCTCAACACCGATTTCGTGATCCTCATCAAGGACGAAGAGACCGTGCGCGGCGTCAAAATCTTTCGCGACGGCGCGGACGCGCTCGTCAAAATGGGCGTGGAGCGCGGCTTTGCGCTGGGTCTGCGCGAGCTGTTCGGCCCCTCCGGCATCTGCAACGTGCTCGGCGCTATCAAGCTCGCCAAATATCTTCGCCTGGGGCCGGGAGACAACGTGGTCACCGTGGCTACAGACGGATTTGACCGCTATCACTCCGTGCTCAAGGATTTGGAGGCCCGCTATCTCGAACTCACTCCGGCGGTGCTCGACCGTTGGGCGCACGACATCTTCCTGGGCGCCTCGGAAGATTACGTCTTCGACTTTCGCCCGCCCGCCATGAAGCAACGGCTGTTCAAGCAGAAGGAAAGCGACTGGCTGAAGTTCGGCTATAGCAGAGAGTTTCTCGACTCCATGCGCTACCAGGATTTTTGGGAGGCGCAGTACGCCAAGGTGCGCGAATACGACCGCAAGATTGCCGCCATGCGTCCGAACGCGCCGCAGGGATAACGGCCATGTTTCAGTTCACGCTCAACGGGAAAAACGCCGCCGCCGCCGCAGATAAGAGTCTGCTCGACTATCTGCGCGAAGACGCGCGCTTGACTTCTGTGAAGAGCGGCTGCGCCAAGGGCGTTTGCGGGGCCTGTTCGGTGCTGGTAAACGGCAAAGCCGTGCGCGCCTGCACGCTGACCGTCGCCAAGGTGAACGGCAAAAGCGTGCTGACCGCCGAAGGGCTGCCAGCGCGCGAGCGCGAAGTCTATGCATGGGCCTTCGGCGAAACAGGCGCCGTGCAGTGCGGCTTTTGCATGCCGGGGATGCTGATGAGCGCGAAGGCGCTGCTGGATGCCAACCCGGAGCCCACGTTAGCGCAGATCAAGTCCGCGATCCGCTACAACCTCTGCCGCTGCACCGGCTACGTGAAGGTGGAGCGCGCCATTCACTTGGCCGCGCAGGCGTTGCGCGGCGGCGGGGGGTGCGCAGCGGAGCCGGCTCGCGGCCGCGTGGGCGAGCGCAGCGTGCGCGCCGAGGCGAAGGAAAAACTGCTGGGGACAGGAGAGTTTGTTGAGGACATGCAGGTTCCCGGAATGCTCTACGGCGCGGTGCTGCGCGCAAAATATCCGCGCGCGCTGGTGCGCAAGATCGATGCCGCCGCCGCGCGCGCATTCCCCGGCGTGGAAGTTGTGCTCACGGCCGGCGATGTGCCTGGCGAGCGCCTGCTGGGCCACGTGGTGCACGACTGGCCGGTGATGATCGCCGAGGGCGAAGAGACGCGCTACGTGGGCGACGCGCTGGCGCTGGCGGCGGCGGTGACAAAGGAAGCAGCGCGCCAGGCGCTCGACCTGATTCAAGTGGACTACGAAGAGCGCGAGCCGCTGCTCTGGCCTGAAGCTGCACTGGCTGAAGGCGCTCCGCGCCTGCATCCGGATGGGAACGTGCTGGCGACGGCGGTGGTGAGGCGCGGCGATGTGGACCGCGCCCTCCGCGGGGCCAGGCATGTGATTACGCAGCACTACTCGACGCCGCGCCAGGAGCACGCCTTCCTGGAGCCGGAGAGCGCGCTGGCCGTGCCGCGCGACGGCGGCTCGTTGACGGTGTACACCGGCGGGCAGGGCGTTTACGACGACCATCGCGAGATCGTGCGCATGTTAGGCGTTGCCGATGACAGGGTGCGCATCATCAGCAAATTCGTTGGCGGCGGGTTTGGCGGCAAAGAAGACATGAGCGTGCAGCACCACGCGGCGCTGCTGGCCTGGCGCAGCCGGCGGCCGGTCAAGCTCACGCTCAGCCGCGCCGAGAGTTTGCGCGTGCATCCCAAGCGTCATCCCATGGAGATGGAGTACACCGCCGCCTGCGATGAAGACGGCAAACTCGTCGCGGTGCGCGCGCGCATTGTGGCCGATACCGGAGCCTATGCCTCGCTGGGCGGACCGGTGCTGCAAAGAGCCTGCACCCACGCGGCCGGTCCGTACCAGGTAGAAAACGTCGATATTGAGGGCCGCGCCGTCTACACCAACAACATTCCTTCCGGCGCCATGCGCGGCTTTGGCGTCACGCAGACGTCCTTCGCCATGGAAAGCATTCTGAACCTGCTGGCGCGCAAGGCAGGCATTTCGCCGTGGGAGATTCGCTTCCGCAACGCCATTGAGCCGGGCGGCGTGCTTTCCAACGGGCAGATCGCCGATGCGGGTACGGCGCTCAAAGAGACGCTGCTGGCCGTCAAGGACGTGATCGATGCGCATCCCCAGGCCGGCATTGCCTGCGCCTTCAAAAATACGGGCAAGGGCGTGGGTGTGATCGACATTGGCCGCGTGAACTTGAAGGTGGAAAGCGGCCGGGTCATCATCTGCACCAGCGCCGCGTGCATGGGACAGGGGATTGCGACCGTGTTGCGGCAGATCGTGGCCGAAACAGCCGGCCTGAACGCGGCGCTGCTTACGGTGCACGCGCCCGATACGGCGGTGACCCCCGACAGCGGCACCAGCACGGCTTCGCGGCAAACGCTGATTACCGGCGAGGCAGCGCGCCGGGCCGCCCTCGCGCTCAGCCGGGAATTGCAGCGCCACACGCTCGCCGGACTCGAAGGCCGCACATTCTACGGCGAGTACGAAGCCCTCACCGACCCCATGAGCAGCGGCAAACCGCACCCGGTCAGTCATGTCGCCTATGGTTACGCCACGCAGGTGGTCATCCTCGACCAGGCTGGTCAGGTGCAAAAAGTCGTTGCCGCACACGACGTGGGCCGGGCCATCAATCCCGATGGCGTCGAGGGGCAGATCGAAGGCGGCGTGGTGATGGGCATGGGCTACGCGCTGACGGAGAATTTTGTGGTGCGCGATGGCGCGCCCGCCGTTACGCTGGGTACGCTCGGCCTGCTGCGCGCCACGCAAACGCCCGAGATCGAGGGCCGCATCATCGAGAAAAACCCGGCCGAGCTGGCTTACGGAGCCAAGGGCGTAGGCGAGATTGTGAGCATTCCCACCGCGCCCGCCATTGCCTGCGCCTACTTTCTCCGCGACGGCAAGCTGCGCTCCAGTTTGCCCTTGAAAGAGACTCCCTACAGCCGCGACGGCTTGAAGAGAGGAAAAGAGGAAACGTGCTGACCGAAGAACGGGAACGGCGCCGGGAACTCCCGGTGCGCCCGAAGACCTAACCCAAGCTTTCACCAACGAGCAGCCTCAAGGGCTGCCGGCTGAGGATCAAGATGACTGCAAAAATTACGATTGACCCCGCCCGTTTACTCGCCGCCGCCAACGCGCTGGAAGCGGACATGGTCCGCTTTCTGCGCGACCTGGTCGCCATTCCCGGCGAAAGCTCTCACGAAGGCCCTGTTGTTCAGCGCATCCAGCAGGAGATGGAGGGCGTGGGCTTCGACGAGGTTCGCATCGACGCCATGGGCAACGTGCTGGGACGCATCGGCTCAGGCAAACACGTGATTATGATGGACGCGCACACCGACACCGTCGGGGTTGGCGATCCCAAGGAATGGTCCTGGGACCCGTACCAGGGCAAAGTGGAGGATGGTTTCCTCTACGGCCGCGGGTCGAGCGATCAGCGCGCGGGCATGGCCAGCATGGTTTACGCGGGCAAAATGATCAAGGATTTGCACCTAGAAGGCTATTACACGCTGTGGATTGTGGGATCGGTGCAGGAAGAAGACTGCGACGGCCTGGCCTGGGTCTACATTCTCAAAGAAGACGGCATCCGGCCGGAGTGCGTGGTGCTCACCGAGCCCACCAATCTGCGCGTGTACCGCGGACATCGCGGGCGCATGGAGATCGAGGTTCACCTGCGCGGCCGTTCGTGTCATGCCAGCGCGCCGGAGCGCGGCGACAATCCCATTTACAAGATGGCGCCGCTCGTCGCCGAGATCGAGGAGTTGAACACGCGCTTGCGCAACGATGCGTTTCTCGGCAAGGGAACCATCGCCGTCACCGGGATTCGCTCCATGAGTCCGTCGCTGTGCGCGGTGCCGGGCGCATGCTCCATCCATCTCGACCGCCGGCTGACAGCCGGGGAGACGCTGGAGAGCGCGGTGGCCGAGGTGGAAGCGCTGCCGGCTGCGCAAGGCGCGGAGATCGAGGTGTTGCAATATGCGCAGCCCAGCTATACCGGACTCACCTATCCGATGCAGAAGTACTATCCCACCTGGGTGCTCGAAGAAGACCATGTGCTGGTGCGCGCGGCGGTGGCGGCGTATCACACGCTGCACAACGCCGATCCGGTTGTGGACAAGTGGACCTTCAGCACCAACGGCGTCGGCTCCATGGGAATTATGGGCGTGCCGACCATCGGCTTCGGCCCCGGCGAGGAAGAGGTCGCGCATAGCGTCATCGAGCGCGTCCCCATCCGCCATCTGGTGGAAGCGGCCGGGTTCTATGCCGCCTTCCCGCTGGCCTACGCCGCCGCGCGGGAGGGGGAGAATGGCTGAAGCTCAACAGGTTTCGAGAAAGAGGTGTGATTTGGAAACGAAAAAGGCGCTGTTCAAAGGCAGAGACTACATCACTACGCAGGAATACTCCGAAGCGGAGATCGAAATTCTGCTCGACGTTGCCGGCGATTTGAAGCGCAAGTTCAAGGGGCGCGTTCCGCATCGCTATCTGCCCGATCAGACCATCTTCCTGATGTTCTTTGACAAATCCACGCGCACGCGCAATTCGTTCGAAGCGGGCATCACGCAGCTCGGCGGCCACGCCCATTTTTTGACCGCCGATGCGATGCAGATCTCGCATGGAGAAAGCGCCAAGGACACCGGCATCATTCTTTCCAGCTACGGCCACGCCATCGCCATCCGCCACGACCTGATTCCGGGCGAGGGCAACGCCTACATGCGCGAAGTGGCGCGCTGGGCCGATGCGCCGGTGATCAATATGCAGTGCGACATCGACCATCCCTGCCAGACGCTGGCCGACCTGATGACCATCCGCGAGAAACTGGGACGCAACCTGCGCGGGCGCAAGCTGGCGGTTTCGTGGGCCTACGCGCCGAGCTACGCCAAGCCGCTCAGCGTGCCGCAGGGATTGATTATGTTGATGCCGCGCTTCGGACTGGACGTGGTGCTCGCCGCACCACCCGAGTACGCGCTGATGCCGCAGACGGTCGCGGCGGCAAGAGAGAACGCGCGGCGCGCCGGAACCAAGTTCGAGATCGTGGACAACATGGACGATGCCTTTCGCGGCGCCGGCATCGTCATTCCCAAGAGTTGGGGCTGCCTGGACACCATGGGAACCAACCCTAAAGAGTCCCTGCGCATCGCTGAGGGGTACCGAGACTGGATCTGCAATGGCGAGCGCATGAAGTTGGCAACGGAAGATGCGCTGTATATGCATCCGCTGCCCGCCGACCGGGGCAATGAAGTGACGGATGAGGTCATCGACGGCCCGCATTCGGTGGTATACCAGGAAGCGGAAAACCGCCTGCACACGGCCAAGGCTATCATGGCGCTGACCATGGCGGAGCAGGAAGTTGTTTACGAGATGACAGGTTCTTAAGACTATGACCGAAACCCTGGTGATCGCTCTGGGCGGCAACGCCATTACCAGGCCCGGCGAATCCGGCGCCATCGCCTCGCAGTTTGCCCACACCGCGGAGACGCTGGAACATCTCAAGCCCCTGTTCCGCTCCGGCGCGCGCATCGCCATAACCCACGGCAGCGGACCGCAGATCGGCAACATCCTGATTCGCGTTGAGGAAGGCGAGCGGCGCGTTCCGCGCTTGCCGCTCGACACCTGCGACGCCGATTGCCAGGGCGGCATGGGCTACATGATCCAGCGGCTGATCTGCGAGCTGTTCCGCCGCGAGGGAATCAAGCGCGAAGCGGCTACGCTGATTACCCAGGTGCTCGTGGACCGTGACGACCCGGACTTCCAGCATCCCACGAAACCCATCGGGTCTTTTTATGACGCGAACGAGCTGGCTCAAATCCGCAGCAGCCGGCCAGACTGGATCCTACGCGAAGTCTCGGCGGGAGCCTACCGCCGCGTGGTGCCTTCGCCCCGCCCATTGCGAATTCTGGAGGTCGAAGCGATCTCAGCATTGCTCGACGCTGGCGTCATCGTCATCGCCTGCGGAGGCGGGGGCATTCCGGTGGCCTGGGAAGACGGCCGTTTGGCGGGAGTGGAGGCCGTGGTCGACAAGGACCTCGCTTCAAGCCTGCTGGCGACCGAGGTGCGCGCTCACAAGCTCATCATTGTTACTTCGGTTGACCGCGTAGCCCTCGACTATGGACGGCCCAGCCAGCAGTGGCTCGACACCATCAGCATGGACCAGGCGCGCGAGTATTTAGCCGCAGGCCAATTTCCGCCGGGGTCGATGGGGCCGAAAATCGAGGCGGCAATCGATTTTCTCGAACACCGGGGCGAGGAGTGCATTATCACTTCCGTGGAAGGCGTAGCGGAGGCGGTAACCGGCAATGGCGGCACCCACATCGTCGCCCCCTGGCGCAGGACTTCTCTGGATTTTGCGAAAGTTGGCGGAGACGCGAGATGATTCTGATCTACGCACGAATCCTTGCGCTCCATCGAGCGCCGGCCTTGTAAAATCAAGCTGAAATCCGGCGCATTCGGTCCTGGAGGCTCCTTGCTCTACTGGCTGCTCTACGAAAAGCTGTTCCCGCTCGTTCACCCCTTCCGTATCTTCCGCTACCTTACTTTTCGTACTGCCTTTGCCTCCCTCACGGCGCTGCTGATCGCCTTGTTCATCGGCCCCTATGTCATCCAAAAGCTGCGCGAGTTCCAGATCGGCCAATTTGTCCGCGAGGACGGGCCGCAGTCGCACCTCAAAAAATCAGGCACGCCCACCATGGGCGGCGTGCTCATCGTGATCGCCATCCTGCTGCCTACGGCGCTGTGGTCCGATCCGGCCAATCCCTTTGTGTGGGTCGTGGCCTTTGCCACCTGCGCCTTCGGCGCCATCGGCTTTGCCGATGATTACATCAAGGTGGTTCAGAGGCGCAGCCTGGGTCTCACGGTACGGACCAAGCTGTTCTGGCAGGCGCTGGCCGGCGCGATCGTGGCCGCGGCGCTGGTGGTTCTCGACCGGATCAAGATGTATTCGACGCAGTTGACGGTTCCCTTTGCCAAGTCGCTGCATTGGGATCTGCTGTGGCGCGCATGGCCCAGCACCGTGCCTCACTTGGGACTGCTGGCCTTCACGCCTTTCTTCATTTTCGTCCTCTTTGTTCTGGTGGGCTCGTCCAATGCGGTGAATCTCACCGACGGACTCGACGGCCTGGCCATCGGCTGCACCATCATCGCCGCCTGCGCCCTGACCGTGCTTACCTATCTCAGCGGCCACGCCGTCTTCGCTGGCTATCTCGATATGCGCTGGAACCCGCTGGCGGGCGAGCTGACCATTTTCTGCGGCTCGATGGTGGGCGCATCCATCGGGTTCCTCTGGTACAACGCCCACCCGGCTGAGATTTTCATGGGCGATGTGGGTTCGCTGGCGCTGGGCGGGGCCATCGGCACGGTGGCTGTCATCATCGGGCAGGAGCTGCTGCTGCCCTTTATCGGAGGCATCTTCATCCTTGAGGCAGTCTCCGTGATGCTGCAAGTGGGCAGCTACAAGCTGCGCAAGAAGCGCATTTTCAAGATGGCGCCCCTGCACCACCACTTTGAGCAGTTGGGCTGGCACGAGTCCAAGGTCATTGCCCGCTTCTGGATCGGCGCCCTGGTGTTTGCATTGCTTGCACTCACCACCCTCAAATTGCGCTAATTGAGTCCCGCGCGGCGCCCGTTACGATAGACAATAAGGATGTCATCTGAAGCTGGGGGATAGCCGCATACGATGGAGCTTAAAGGCAAGAAGGTTCTGGTTGTGGGGCTGGGGAAATCGGGCCTCGCGGCGGCGCTGTTTTTGCGCCGCCAGGGCGCGCAGGTCACCGTCTCGGATGTGCGCTCGGCCGAATCACTGGCCAAGGAGATCCCTACGCTCCTGGAGGAGGGGATCATGGTGGAGGCGGGCGGCCACGGGCTGCTCACCTTCCGCCGTCAGGACCTGATTGTCGTCAGCCCCGGCGTTTCCCTCGATACTCCGGCCCTCGTTCAGGTACGCAGCTTCGGCGTGCCGGTGATAGGCGAACTGGAACTGGCGGCGCGCTTTTTGAAGGGCAGAATTCTGGCCATTACCGGCTCCAACGGTAAAACCACCACCACCGCCCTGACGGGCGAGATTCTGAAAGAAGCCGGTTTCCGGACCCTGGTGGCCGGCAATATCGGCGTGCCAGTGGCAGGCTTGATCGAACAAAGCACAGACGATACCTGGCCGGTACTCGAAGTCTCCAGCTTCCAGCTTGAAACCACGGAGCGGTTTCATCCCCACATCGCGGTGATTCTCAACATAACCCCCGACCATCTGGACCGGCACGGAACCTTCGAAAGCTATGCCCTGGCCAAGGAGCGCATCTTTGCCGAGCAGAACAAAGACGACAGTCTGGTGCTGAACGCCGACAATGAGCGCACCGCTGAAGCCGCATCCCGCTCGGCTGCCCGCGTCTTCTGGTTCTCACTCGAGCATCCGGTCGAGCAGGGCGCCTGGCTCGAAGACGGCTCGGTCGTCTACCGCACGGCACCGGGCGCGCCGGTCGAAACCGTGCTGCCTCTGAGCGCAATTCCGCTCAAGGGCGCACACAACGCTGAGAACGTGCTGGCCGCCGTCTGCGCCGCCCGCCTGGCGGGAGCGCCCGTGGAGGCGATTCGCCGCGCCGTGGAAGCCTTCAAGGCGGTCGAGCATCGCCTGGAGCACGTAGCCACCATCAACGGCGTCGAGTTTTACAACGACTCCAAGGCCACCAACGTGGACGCGACCGCCAAAGCCGTGGCCGCGTTCTCCTCCGGGATTCATCTCATCCTCGGCGGCAAGGATAAAGGTTCCAACTATACCCAGTTGGCGCCGCTGCTGCGCCAGCGCGTGCGCGCTGTTTACACCATCGGCTCGGCCGCAGCCAAGATTGAGTCGCAACTGCGCGGGGTGGTCTCCATCCTCTCCTGCCAGACCCTCGAACGCGCGGTGAATGCGGCTGCCGGCGCTGCCGGCGCCGGCGAGGTCGTGCTCCTGGCGCCGGCCTGCTCCAGCTTTGACCAGTTTGAAAACTACGAGCACCGCGGCCGCGTCTTCAAGCAACTGGTCGCTCAACGCAAGGGCTGAAAAGAATGGCAAAACGTGTCGGAGTGGACAAGTGGCTGTTCTTCACCACTCTCTTGCTGGTGGTGATCGGGCTGGCCATGGTCTTTTCGGCCTCCGCTGTGGTCGACGAGGCGCGCTACCACTCCCCGTATGCGTTCGTCGGCCGTCAGGCCGTCTGGGCGCTGGCCGGCGTTTTCGCCATGCTGGTCCTCATGCACGTAGATTCCAGCGTCTACAACTCGCCGCGTTTCATTTACCCCACCATCTGCGTCACTACGCTCCTGCTGGTCGCGGTCTTCTTTTTTCCCGGCTCCCACAACACCCACCGCTGGATTCGCTTCGGCGCCCTCTTCAGCTTTGAGCCGTCTCAGATCGCCATGCCGGTGCTCATCCTGTTTCTGGCCTGGTTTCTCCACAACCGCCTCGGCGAGATTCCCAATTCCAAAGGCACCCTCCTGCGCGCCGCCGCCATTCCCGCGGTGTTTATGTTTCTCATCGTGCGCCAGCCCGACCTGGGCACCACGCTGGTTCTCGGCGGAGTCACGGCCATGATGCTGGTGCTGGCCGGCATGGAGTGGAAGTATCTCTTCGGCGCCGCCTGCGCCGTGCTGCCTATCGTCGCCGCCCTCGTTTTTTGGGTCCCGTGGCGCTGGCAGCGCATCATTGTCTTTCTCAACCCCGGCGCCGACCCTCTGGGCGCCGGCTTCCACATCAATCAATCCCTCATCGCCGTGGGCACAGGCGGCCTCACCGGCCGCGGCTACATGGAGGGCATTCAGAAGCTCTTCTTTCTGCCCGAAGCCTCCACGGACTTTATCTTCGCCAACATCGCCGAGGAGCTGGGCTTCATCGGCTCCATGGCCATCGTTCTGCTCTTCGTCATCCTCGGCGTGCGCGGCCTGCGCGCCGCCTTCCGCTCTCAAAAGCCCTTTGAACGGCTGGTGGCCTTTGGCATCACCACCGCCATTCTCTTGCAGGCCTTCTTCAACATCAGCGTGGTGCTTTCTCTGGTGCCCACCAAAGGCATCACTCTGCCCCTGATCTCCTCCGGCGGCACCTCGCTCTTCTTCACCCTGGCCAGCATTGGTATCCTGCTGAATATCACCAAGCAGGTGGAGT
>JAJYZC010000064.1 GCA_021800255.1 Acidobacteriota bacterium | reverse complement strand
CGCAACGTCTTCCAAAGCTTCCTGTGGAAGGTGGTCGAGTACACTGCCAAGCTGCCCGCCGGCAATCCCTCTGAGGAAGCCACCGAGGTAGGTCCGCTCATTCGCCGCAGCGAGGCGGAGCGCGTGGAGGCGTGGATCAAAGAAGCGGTGGATGGCGGCGCGAAGCTGATCGCCGGCGGAGAGCGCAAGGAGGCGGTCGTCACGCCCGCAATTCTCACCGGCACTCAGCCGGGCATGAAGGTGCGTGATGAAGAGGTCTTCGGCCCGGTGGTGGCCATCGAGCCTTACGACGATTTCGAGCAGGCGCTTGCCGAGGTCAATCACTCCAAGTACGGTTTGCAGGCCGGATTGCTCACGCGCGACGCCGTCCGCATCCTCACCGCCTTCCGCGAACTCGAGGTGGGCGCGCTGATCGTCGGCGACACGCCCACCTGGCGTCTGGACCCCATGCCCTACGGCGGAGTCAAGGACTCCGGTCTGGGCCGCGAGGGCCTCCGCTGGGCCATGGAAGAGATGACCGAGCCGCGCATGTTGGTCATGACCGGCTTCCGGCAGGAGGGTTAGGGAATCCTATTCGGCCAGCCTCTCGCTGTCGCGGCCCAGCTTCTGGTATGGGTTGCCCTTGCCGACGGTAATCTTCCCGGCCAGTTCCTTCCAGGCCGGGCCGGCCGGCTTTTCCCGCTGCGCGTCGGCTGGGGCAGGCAGACGTATGGGGGTGTGTTAGGTTGGAAAGTTGGAACAGAAAGGTACCTATGGCGCCCATTACCGAATTCATCAAGCATCATTTCCGGCATTTCAATGCCGCCGCGCTGGTGGATGCGGCGGAGGGATATAAGAAGCTGCTCGACGAGGGCGGCCAGATGTTTGTGACCATCGCCGGGGCGATGAGCACGGCGGAGCTGGGGCTGTCGCTGGCGGAGATGATCCGGCAGGAGAAGATTCACGGCATCTGCTGCACGGGCGCGAACCTGGAAGAGGACGTCTTCAACCTGGTGGCGCACGATTATTACGAGCGTGTGCCGCACTATCGTGACCTTACGCCAGCCGATGAGGCGGCGCTGCTGGCGCGTCACATGAACCGCGTCACCGATACCTGCATCCCGGAAGAGGAGGCGATGCGGCGCATCGAGAGCGCGGTGCTGGAGGAGTGGGTGCGCGCAGACCAAGCCGGCGAGCGGTGGTTCCCGCATCAGTTTATGTACAAGATTCTGCTCTCCGGCGCGCTCGAAAAGAGCTACCAGATCGATCCCAAGGATAGCTGGCTGCTGGCGGCGGCGAAGAAGAATTTGCCCATGTTCGTGCCCGGATGGGAGGACGCGACGCTGGGCAATATGTACGCCGGCCACTGCATATCAGGCGACGTGAAGAAGGTGCATACCGTCCGCACCGGCATCGAGTACATGATGGAGCTGGCCGAGTGGTACACGGAAACCACCCGGAAGACGCCGCTGGGCTTCTTTCAAATCGGCGGCGGCATCGCAGGCGACTTTCCCATTTGCGTGGTGCCGATGCTGCACCAGGACTTGCAGCGCGAGAATGTGCCGCTGTGGGCTTATTTCTGCCAGATTTCGGACTCGACGACCAGCTACGGCTCCTACTCAGGCGCGGTGCCCAACGAAAAGATCACCTGGGGCAAGCTGGGCGCTGGTACGCCGAAATTTATCATCGAGAGTGACGCGAGCATTGTGGCGCCGCTGGTGTTTGCGTATGTGCTGGGGTGGTGAGTCAGGCAGCCATTAGTTGTTAGCTTGTTGGCTCGGGAACGGGCTGGTTTCCGCGGCCGATTAGACACGAGAGGACGGAGATCGAGATGAAGAAGCGGACGCTGATTGCGGCAATGGGGTTGGCGCTGGCGGGATTGCTGGGGGGAACTCTGGCACAGGCGGCGCAGGCCCGGGCCCAGGACCTGGGATATTGGCGCCCCGCGGATTCGATGGCTGCGGCGATCACCGGCGACATTACGATTCGCCCTTCCGAGTTGACCATTTATTTCATAACCTATTCGCTGGCTCCGATTCGCGCGCTGAAGCCGGCAGAGGTGAGCGCGGCGTTCGACGTAGTTGCGGACCCTGGGATCAGCGGGATGTTGTACCGGCTGAAGGTGCCGGCGGCACAGCGCTTCGCCCACAAGAACACCTTGTGCGGCGGCGAAGAGACGCAGTGGATGGCGACGTATGTTACGGGGAAAACGCTCGAGGTGGCGCTCTTTTCCGGAGACGAAATTCCGGTGTTCACCTTCGAGGCGATGCAGGGGTCGCAGGCGCGGTGCGGGGTGTTCACATATAAGAGATAGGCGGCAGTGGCCAGGGAATTCCGATGGCCCCCGGTTTTACTGGGGGTGCTTCTTGGCCCAGGCTTTATATTCAGCCAGCATCGCCACGCCCTGGCTGTTGTACCAGTCATATCCGTTGCGGCGCTCGCGGCTGATTTCGTTCACATGGTCGTAGATTTTTTGGTTGCGGTCGCCGAAGATCGGCAAGTTGGTGCCGATCTGATAAAAGCGCGACCAGATCGGTCCCGCGCCCGGATCCTTTTCCAACATGCGGCCCTGCAGGCTGAGCCGGTCGGCAAGGTAATTCCCGCTGCCCCACCTGTAGCCGTAAATCTCCACCTTTTGGAACCATGCCGCTGCGCCGCGCACGGCGGCCGCCTCAGCGGGCGTGGGATCTTTCAATCCCATGAAGAAATCGGCAATGGACACGCTCTCGCTGCTGGTAAGCGCAGCCATCTCATAGTTGCGCGCCGAAGTTGGCTTCAGAGTCAGCGCGTCATACTGATCCGCCCAGACGGTCTTCACGCCCTTCTCTGCAACTTGCAGCCTTAGCAGGCAGCCGATGCCGCGCTGCGCCGCCGGCTGTGCGCGCTTCACCAGCGGCTTCGGCAGGAAGGCGTAATCGGGCGCTCCATCCGCGACCTTGTGCAGAATCTCGACGGCATGAATCATGGCGTCGTCATTCATTGTGATCGCGTCGTGATACGTGCCTTCCAGCGGCCACACCTGCGGCCAGCCGCCATTGGGATACTGCGCGTGCAGCAGATATTCGACGCCGCGCTCCACGGAAGCTCGAAACGGAGCGGCTTCGGCCTCGCGGTGCGCGGCCAGCAGCGCCGTGGTCACGCGCGCCAAAAAACGAATCTGCGTCCAAGTGGCGTCATTGTCGAGCGTGGCAATGTAATTCCAATTTGGATCGAGCGGCGCGTCGAAATCTCCCGGCGCGGAAAAACGGTTGAGGTTGTTGGTGTCGTAGCGGTTGCCCGGCGCGCGCGGCCCGGCCGCCATATTGATGTTCTTGCTCCAGCCGCCGTCCGGCACCTGGTAGGTGACTATATCGTGCGCAATCTGCAGCGCCCCGGCGCTCGTGTACCACGCTTCAGGGTGCTTCCCGCGCAGCCGGAACCCGAAGCCATGCGGGGCATACTGGGGATGCGTGACGCCAGCGGCCTTTTGCTCGTTCTTCAATGCCCGCTTGTCGATAGCCTGCAGCTTTTGAGAACGCTGGAGATAAGCAAGCCATGCCTTCTGCTCTTTTTGAGGAATCGTGGCGAGAATCCGCTTGCGCGTGACCGAGTTGGCGGCCACGTTCGTGCCGATCACCTTGGCCGAAGCCGCGGCAGGAAGAAAGAGCAGAACGGCAATTGCCGTCAGAAAGATAGGGCCGAGGGTACACCGGCTGAGGCGCATGAACCGATTCTCAAAGACCGCAGCCGGAATGTCAATGATTGGTCTGACCACGGCGCGATCCGGGTGCTGCGCGCGCTGTAGATTGACGCCGGCCATTCTGCGCCCTTATAGTGGACCCAGAAATGGTCTGACCACAGATTCGGTTTATTTGTAAGGGGGGTCTATGCAGATGGGCCGCTGCTTCCCGAATATGCTTCCGGTTTTGCTGATGGCTTTGGTTGCCGGAGCGCCGTTTGCGCGTGCGCAAGACAACATGCGCGGAGCTCCCTACAAAGGCTATACGGGCGAGCCGTTCGATACCAGAGCGTACGCCTACGACTACCTCGTGGATTCGAATCTGCCCAAAGACAAGCCGGCCAAGCGGGAGTTCAGGACGCTGCAGGCGGCTTATGCGGCAGCGCCTGCGGGTACGCCGGAGAAGCCGACCGTGATCGGCATCAAGCCGGGGGTGTACTTCATTCGCGGCGGCAAGACAGCGCCGGGAATGACCATCACGAAGAACTACATTACGCTGCTGGGTCTAACCAACGACCGGCGCAACGTGGTGCTGGCCGATGACCGCGGCAATGAGGAGGGCGCATCGAATAATGGGTACGTCCTGGTGGTGCGCGCGGACGGGTTCACGATGATGAACCTGACGCTGGTAAATTACTGCAACCTGAATTACGACTACCCGGGCGACCCTGCCAAAGATCTGAAGATGCGGTCGCCGGTGATTACGCAGGCGGTGGCGCTGCTTGCCGAGGGCGACAGGCAGGTGTATTCGCATGTGGCGTTCTTAAGCAGGCTGGATACGCTGTTTATCCGCACGACGCGCTCCTATTTCACGAACGTATTTGTGGAAGGAACCGACGATTTTATCGGCGGGGGCTGGGTGGGAGTTTGGGAGAACTCCGAAGTGTATTTCCCGACTGGAAATGGCGTGATGTCGGCTTCGGGGATCACGTTTATTCACACTGTTTTCAAGGCATCGCGGGGTTTGGAATTTTACAAGGGGTTTCGCAATCCGGTGACGCTGATTCACTGCGTCCTGCCGGACAATACGCCGCAATCGCCAGTGGCGTGGATGGTGTGGAAGGCGCCGGTGCGGCAGAATGTGTACTCGCTGACTTATCAGGACACGGACGCGAGCGGGAAGCCGGCGGTGATCTATGACAGTATTGTGGGGCCGCACCGGTTTACGCTGTCGCGGGAGCTGACGGCAGAGCAGGCGAAGGCATTCAATCCGTGGAACCTTTTACGGGCTACGCCAACTGGAGTGGTGGATAACTGGGACCCGGCGCAGGTGCGGAAGAAGTATGCGAATGAGGGGAGCGAAGTGTTCAGGATGACGCTCAAGGCGACCGGGCAAGGCGAGGCGGCGAGGCCGGAAAGAGCCTTGTTTCTGGGGCCTTTCTTCATGGACGAAGCGGCGGGGAACGCATCGATCCGAACCGGCGCCTACGGGGCTACGCTGACAACGAGCGTACTGCCGGTTCGAGCCTCAGATACAAAGATCAGATGGTCAACGCCGTCGAAGCTGGTGCGGCTGAGCACAACTACGGGGAGCAGCATCGAGGTAACGGGAAACAACCGGACGAATCACGCCCGGTACGTGACGGTGCGGGCAACGTCGGCGAATGGGTTTTATGTAACCTCGTACATTTACGTGGAGCCGCGGTATATTGCGCCGCCGGCGTTTACGCTGCAGCCGGCGATTGCGCCGCCGGCGGATGGCAAGGTGCGGCTAAACTATGCGCTCGACCTGAACGGAAGAGAGGATCAGTCGATAATCGACTGGTATGCTTGCGGCGACGCAAAGTGCACCACGCGGCGTGAGGTAGCCGTCAGCCGCGGGAATGAGCCGCTGCGGGAGCTTACCCTTACGCCTGGGGACGTGGGCAAACGAGTGGAGGCGGGCATTCGGCCGAAGCAAAATATCAGCAACCCTGGGCCGGAGACGCTGGTCGTTTCGCGGAGGCCGATTACGGCTGCGGATGTAACCTCTGCGACGATCGATCCGAACTTCCGCAACTTCCCGGTGGCGGAGAATACGAGTTATGAAAACGGATTCTGGACGCTGCTGGGCAACTGGATCTCATGGACCGGCGGCAGCCTTGTGAACGGATACGGCCTGCGCATTGCATCGCAAGGCGCGGAACTCCTTTATCAGTGGGACAAACCCACCGCCAACATGCGCGTACAAGTGGTGATGACTCCGGAAAAGAAGGCCGGCCAAGGCTTCGGAAGCGCCGGCTCGCCCAGCGACTATGCGGGACCGGCGAATGAGAAGGCCGACATCTTCATCAAGTACGATCCCCGCACCCGGAACGGCTATTCCCTGCGGTTCTGGCGGACGATACGCTCGGCGAACAAGTGCATGTTCCAGCTCTACCAGATTGTGAACGGCATCGGGCATCCAATCAACAACCAGCAGGAGCTGACCGGAGTGTTCAAGCCGAATACCACCGTCACGCTGACGATCATCGGAGACTCCTTTACTGCAACAGGGTCGAATACTGTGGATCGAGACACGCTGTCGCTGAAGGCGGTTATCGTTCCTAACCCCTATGGCGGCGCTGGCATTGCCTGGTCAGGGACGGTGCCGTATGGCAACAGCAACGTGATCAGCAAATTCGAAATCTCGTATCCGCAGAGACAGTAACAGGCGCGACGGCAGGGAATGAGACTTGCAAGGACGGCTTTGGTCTGATTTTCGGAGAGTTCTGAGGTGGAAGCGTGGCCTCTTTGACTGGTTAGCGCCAAGCCGAATCGGCCTCCCGCGACTCTGCCGTTTGCAATCAGCGGCTTGCCTGGCAACGGTGGCGGGAATATAACTGATTCCGCACCCCCGAACGTTTCCGGTCCGCTTGAAGACCAGCGGCTTGCAACCACCCTGGAGTTCCTATGAGACCATCCCGCCTCTTTGCCGGCATTTTGCTGCTTTCCGTGTGCAGCGCCGCGCTGGCCGCCGCCCAGGCCGCTCAGTTGCCCTGGTCCGAGCGTATGGCCAATGCGGCGATGGCGCGCTGGCCCGATGGGCGCTTCGTTCCGCCCGGCGCGCCCTGGCGCTGGAACTACGAACTGGGCACGCTGCTCGAGGGCATGGACGCAGTGTGGCTGAACACCGCCGACGGCCGCTACTTCAACTACATTGAAGACTCTGTCGATCAGCTTGTACTCCCCGGCGGCGCCATTCCTACCTTGAAGGTGGATGAGTATGAGCTCGATAACATTCTGCTGGGCCGCCAGTTACTTCTGTTGTATGGAGTGACGCAAAACCAGCGGTATCTTACCGCCGCCGGCGTGCTTTACCGCCAACTGCTTCATCAGCCGCGCAACGCCTCCGGCGGCTTCTGGCATAAAGAAATCTATCCCAATCAAATGTGGCTTGACGGCCTCTACATGGCCGAACCCTTTTACGCAGAGTACGCATCGATTGCGCATCAGCCCGAGAAGTTTGCTGACATTACGCGCCAGTTTGTGTTGATGGCGCAGCACGCGCGCGACCCCAAGACCGGGCTTCTCTACCATGGGTGGGATGAAAGCAAGCAGCAGCGCTGGGCCAACAAGCAAACCGGCGATTCCTCCCAAATTTGGGCCCGCGGCATGGGCTGGTACATGATGGCGCTGGTCGATACCATCCCTTACTATCCCGAAGACAATCCTGGACGCCAGCAGTTACTCGCCATCCTCGCGCGCGAGGCGGCCGCGGTGGCGCGCTATCAGGATGCCAAGACCGGCCTCTGGTACGAGGTGCTCGACAAGGGCGGAGCCAAGGGCAACTACCTGGAATCCTCCGCTTCCTGCATGTTCGTCTACGCTTTCGCCAAAGGGGTGCGTCGCGGCTACCTGCCGGAGCGTTACCTGGCCAATGCCGAGCGCGGCTACCAAGGAATTCTCACCCACTTTGTAAGCACCGGCCCCGACGGCGAGGTTTCCCTCACCAGCACGGTGAAAAGCGCGGGTTTAGGCGGAACTCCCTATCGCAACGGCAGCTATTCCTATTACGTTAGCCAAAAGACGGCAACCAACGACCCCAAGGGAGTGGGAGCTTTCCTGTTGGCCAGCACGGAGATGGAGAACGCGCGCAACGCCAGGCTCGGCCGCGGCGACACCGTGATGTTAGACGGCTGGTTCAATTCGCAGCAGCAGCCCGACGCATTCGGCCACGAGATTTACTTTCACTACAAGTGGAACTTCCAGGGCGAGGCGGGTTACTCGCTCTTCGGCCACATCTTCCGCAACTTCGGTGCGCGCACAACCACTCTCTACGCGGAACCCACTTTAGCAAACCTGCATTCCGCGCAGGTCTACATCATCGCCTCTCCCGACAATCTCGCCAAGAATCCGCACGCCCATTTTGCCAACGCCCAAGACGCAGCGCAGATTGCCGCGTGGGTAAAGGCCGGCGGCGTGCTCGCCATCATGGAGAACGACACCTCCTTCGCCGATCTGGATCACTTCAACCTGGTCGCAGAAAAGTTCGGCATCCGCTTCAACAGCGTCTTGCGTATGCACGTCACTGGAAAGAACTGGGCCATGGGCAGGTTCTACCTAAATGGAACCGGCCCTATCTTTCATCATCCGCACACGGCCTACGTGAAAGACGTATGCACCATCTCTGTCACTCCTCCGGCCGTTTCCGTATACACGCACGATGGCGATGTGTTTATGGCTGTGTCTAGGTACGGGAAAGGAACGGTGTATGCCATGGTCGACCCGTGGTTTTACAACGAGTACACCGACGGGCGCAAGCTGCCCGCCGCGTACGATAACTACGCTGCCGCCGTGGAGTTAGCTCGCTGGCTGCTGGAGCAAACGCCAAGACCGCCAGCGGAAGCGGCTGCGAGGCAGTAAAATGACCTCGTATTCGAGGCAATTTGCGCATCCCAAACCGGCTCGTGCGGAAAGTTCTATTGATGCCGAAGTGAATCGAGTGGAGGAATGATGAAAACTGTTTTGATGGCCGATCCGGCGCGCTATCAGCGCATGACCACTGAGGAGCTGCGCGAGACGTTTCTGCTCAGCTCCTTATGCGAGCCGGGCAAGATTCATCTGAGTTACGTTGATCTCGACCGCGCCGTGGTGGGCTTTGCCGCCCCGGTGGACGCTCCCATCGCACTCGCTGCCAGCCCCGAGTTGCGGGCGGCTTACTTCACCGAGCGCCGCGAGCTGGGGGCGCTGAATATCGGCGGCCGCGGCGTGATTCGCGTCGGCGAAGAGAGCTACGATCTCGAAAACCTGGACCTGCTTTACATCGGCCGCGGCCATCCGGAGGTCAGCTTTGCCGCAAAGAGCAAGGATGCTCCTGCGGTCTTCTATCTGCTGAGTTATCCGGCGCACGCCAGTTATCCGGCCGCGCTGGTGCGCAAAGAGGAAGCCGCGCCCACCACGCTCGGCAGCCTGGAAACCTGCAACAAGCGCACTGTTTGCAAATACATTCACCTTGAGGGCGCGCGCAGTTGCCAGCTAGTAATGGGCGTGACGCACCTAGAGGCGGGCAGCAACTGGAACACCATGCCGCCGCACACTCACATGCGCCGCTCGGAGATTTACATGTACTTCAACCTCGCCAAGAACGCGCGTGTCATGCACTTCATGGGTCCGCCCGCTGAAACCCGCCACATAGTCATGGCTGACAAAGACGTGGCCGTCTCTCCCGGATGGTCGATTCATGCCGGCGTAGGGACCGAAGCTTATAGCTTCTGCTGGGGTATGGGCGGTGAAAACCAGGATTACGCGGATATGGACCCTGCGCCGGTGGAGCGCCTGCGGTAGATAACCAAAACTCAAGTACAAGCAGATACGAGAAAAAACCCGGCCAAGAATCGCTTCCTAGGATCGGTCCTAGGAAAGATTGCTTGACCGGGCTTTGCAATGCAGTCTTTGCGCGTCAGAAGCGAGTTAGAAGATGATGTGCCCTTCAAACTGCCATTGGCGCGGAATGTTTGCCTGGCCGCTTACAACGCCCAGGTCGGGTGAAGTCGTCGATGTCGCAAAGCTCTGGTTGATCTTGCCGCCCGCGGAATTGCTCGCCGTGGTGCCGAACCAGACGTGGTTTACAGCGTTGAAGACGTCGGCTTGAAACTGGAACTGCGCCCTCTCATTAGGCAGAATGTTGAAGGTTCGCCGCAAGCTGCCGTCGATGTCGTAGTTACTGGGGCCGCGCAGGCCGTAGGCTGCGCTGCGCGCCAGGTTGCCGATTTCGTAATCGGGGGTCACCTCAAAGGCCGCCGGATTGATGTACTGAATGTGCGCCAGCGTAGCCGCGGTGGCGCCGTGGCCCCAGCCGCCGTTCTGGCGCGCCGAACCTGTAAAGCCCGGTGCGTAAGAAGGCATGCACTGGCCCTGGCCGGGATCGTTACACTTGCTGCCCGTGATCTGGAGCGGGTTGCCGGAATCGTACGTAAAGATATCCGACAACGCCCATCCGCTGATAATCTGGCTCACGATGGGATTGCCGCCGCCCCAGTGCCCTTTGCCGAAGGGCAGGTTCCAGGCGCTGGTGAAGGTCAGGTTCTGAGGCATATCGATGGCGCTCAGCCCCCTGTCGATGCGGTCCATGGGCCAGGCCTTGCTGCTGCCGGCCACCAGACCAGCCGGTATGGCATAGCCGGTGCGGAAGGTGCCGATGTCGTCGATGGTCTTGCTGTAGGTGTAGTTGAGCATGTAGGACAGCCCGTGCGCGGTGCGCTGGGTGATCGTGAGTTGCAGAGCGTCGTAGGCGGTATTGCCGACCGAGCCGAACTCATCTGAAACGCCGTTATACTGCGGAAACGGCAGCAGCGCCCGTTCTACCGTATTGTTAAAAGTTGGATAGGGCAGGCCGCCCGGCGTGGTCGATGTAGCAAGATCGCCCAAGGTGGATCCCAGTGTCAGATACTTAGGATTCATCTGGTTGTTCCAAAGTCCGCGCGCGCCACTGAGGTTATTGTTCCCAGGAGTGGGAATGAAGTGCGCCTCGTTGCCCACGTAACTTATCGTTGCCGTGGTATTGGGCGTGATCAGCCGCTGGACCCCAAACGTCCATCCCTCGAATTGGGGCGCGCGGCCGCCGTACCAGGGATCGACATAGTCGAGCGTTGTGGACAGCTTATCAGACGCCGGGACATTCGTCGCATAGTACGTGCCGTACCCAGAATCGAAGAAGGGAGGCGTGACTGGAGAGTATCCCCTGCCGCCAAAGGTTGTGTTGGTGGGGTCGTTGGGAAAGGTCTCAACGGTAGTAGGGGCAGTGAATGCAGTATTGCCATTCAGATAAAAGGCGGGTAGCCCAAACCCCGGGCTCGAGACGCTCGGCGCAGACGAGTAGCCGAGTTCGCCGGCGCTGCCGGCATTCACGCCGCCGCCGCCGGTGTAGTAGATGCCGTAGGAGGCATGGACCACGGTTTTGCTGTCCGCCTGATAGGCAATTCCCAGCCGTGGGCCGAGGTTCTCAAAGTATTGCCGCACAGGAGTTGAACAGTCGCAGCTTACCCCGGGCGCCACATTGCCGGCAAACTCCAAAGCTCCGTGGTTGCCGGTAATCGGATTGGTGAGTGCCGGATTGAGGAACGACCAGCGATTCTCAGCTTCATGGAAGGGCGGCATGTAGTCCCAGCGCAGGCCCATATCCACGGTCAGCTTGGGCCTCATATGGTAGATGTCATTGACATAAATCGCCAGGGGACGGTACCGCTCGCCCGTATCCTGCGCGATGGGAGCGTATAACGTATAGTTTGCCGAATCGACGGCCCCGATCATGAAGCTGGCAAAAGGCAAACCTGTCTTGGTGTTCAGGGTCGTCGAACCCGGCTCGAACGCCTCTGTCTCTGTGGCATTGAAGTTGAGCGTAGCCGGCGTACTGCCCCCAAACGCGGAGATGGTGTTGTCCTGGAGCCACTGGACATCTCCGCCGAAGGAGATCGAGTGCTTGCCGTGGACCCATTGCAGGTTGTCGATGAGGTTGAAACTGTTCTCGTCTGACTGGGTTCCGTTATCGACCCCCCACTGCGCCGGGGCGAAAGCGCCGCTGAACTTTACCTCGGGGAATCCATTCGCCGCCTGGCCGGTGGGAAGGCCGTTGATGCCCAACAGCGAAGCCTGCCACTGGGCCGTTCCAGGCAAGCCGTAGGTGGGGTTGAAATCGGGCGAGTGATACTGCGCCGCGCCGTACCGGAACTGGTTCACGAGGTTCGAAGTGATGGTATAAGTGTCTTCCACGATGCCCACGCGCGTAATGGGGCGATAGTACTTGGAATCGCGGTACGGGAAGGGACCCACGTCAGTGGACTGACTCGAGGGGCCGATCAATCCCTGGCGGCCCGTGGCCAGGATGCCGCTGATCGTCTGCTTGTCGCTGGGGTGGTAGTCGATACGCACGACCCCGCTCCAGTTGCTCAGGCCGTATCCCCACGAGCCGATATAGTTGTCAGTAAGGTTCGCATTGGCATAGGTAGTGCCTTTCCAGAACTGAGAAAGGTTCTGGGCGATGGGCGAAATCTCGTCCGGCGGAATGACGTTGGCCTTCCCGTTGTACTCAAATTGCGGGCGAGAACACTCGGTCCCTCCGGTCGCCGGGTCAGGGGCGCAGGTCTCCTGGGTCGGGTCGTAGATGTTTACGCCGGTTGCAGAGAAGTCGGCGCCGCCGCCTGCCGTGCCGAACATGGCCTGCGTGGGAACCGTGTTGTAGTTCGGAGGGTTGACCGTGGAATAGCGGTATCCTTCAAAGTTCCCGAAGAAGAACAGCTTATTGTGGATCAACGGAAAGCCGGCGTTGATGCCGTACTCGTTCATGTGCTCCGGCGTCTTGTAGGTTTTGCCGGTAACCTTGTTTGTGGGCAGGATGAAGCCGCCGGCGTCGAACGAGGTGTTGCGCGCCAAGTCGTACACCGTGCCGTGAATGTGATTGCCGCCCTGCTTCATGCTGAAGTTCTCGACGTCAAGGCCGTTATACTCCGCGGAGAACGCCGAAGTCATGAGCTGAAATTGGCTCACGCTCTGAACCGGAAAGGCCGGCCAGATAAGACGCGGGTCGCCCTCGCCGCCGGGCATTGTGAAGGGGATGCCCTCGAAGTACATCGCCGTGCCCTGTTGTTGCCCGTTGACCACCATCGGCTCATCGGTTTCGTTGTTCTTGGTCTCGTTCCCTGAGACGCCGGGCATCAGGTCGGCGAAGTCGGTCACGCGCTGCTGATCGGCGCCGCCTACGCCGCCCATCTCAAGAGGCAATGACTCATACAATTGACCTTGCAGCGCCGCGCCCAGCGTGGCGTCCTCGGTCTGCAGCGGCGGCGGCGCTGTTGACACCGTCACGGTTTGCGTGGCCGCGCCTACGCTCAACATCATATTGAGTCCCAGCACCTGCATACCGTCCACGTGAACGCGGCTGTGCACCAGCGTTTTGAATCCGGGCGACGCCGCGGTTACGCGGTAGTTTCCCGGATTGAGCGCGGCAATCGAGAAGAAGCCTGCATGGGTTGTTTTCTGCACAAACGTGGCGCCGGTGGCCAGGCTTTTCACGGTGACCGTTGCGCCCGGAATGACCGCGCCCGTGGGGTCGGTCACGGTTCCCTGAATCGTGGCCGTTGCAGCGATCTGCGCCTTGGCTGCCAACGGCATCAGGGTGGCGATAGCGAGAATCGCCACCAGCCATCTCAAATTCAGACGGCTCGGTTTCACCCCATGCACATCGCCAGCCCCGCACTTGATTACCGGTGACCCGAGTGCACTCATTTGTCCTTTTGGGAACGTCCTCATGATTTACCTCCGAAAAATTGGCTTCGCCTATTTTCGCGCTATGTTGGATTCACGCGACCCCTCGCTCTCAGGCAGTCGCACGCCCATTTTCAGGAATAATGACGGCGCAACTGAGGTAGCGCCGCCCTGGCAAGATCCTTCCTGCCTAGATTTAGAAAGACTTAGTTCGGAGCGGGACGGCCATTTCTGCGTTTGTGGTCTGACCACACTCCAAACTGAACCAGTCTTGCGCATAAACGAAGGTTTGTCAACAAGAAAATCTACAGGGCAGCGCGCCGCCAGGAATGAAACACCGCAAGTACCACAAATATAAGGCATTACTGGATCGCTCATTCCCCGCCAACACCGCGCGAAAGGCCTGAACCGGCACGATTTTACGGGGGAAAACTTTCGCTCCCCTCGCATTTTCAAAATGGGCTCTTCGAGTTTTGCCGGCGGGAGCAATCGCCTGGGAAGGTTAGAAATTGCCGGCCCGGCTATTTTATCCAGCCGGCGCAAGGTGCTATCGTCCTGCCTCCCATGCGCGGATGGGGAGGGAATGAGCCTGGATTTTAGCCATGCTTGACGCGCCAAGTATTGAATCTTGTACATTGAAGTTTGCCGGTGGTCAGTCCTCATGGAAAGTATTCCGCCTGCCGGAAGAATCGGGGTCACAATCCTATGCGTTGTTTTGCCTGCCGCCTGTTCGAGCGGTTCCAGAATTTATGTAGCATTTTCAGGTTTATGAGAAGCGGCATTTTCTTAAGGAAAATGCCATTCGGCAGTGGGCTTTTGGGGTGCAGCAGTTCTGGAACCGTTGTAGCCGCCGCTTCGCTCCTGTTTTTTGCCTTAACACTGCGCGCTCAGGACACTCGCACTGTGACTGAGCCGCACATTCCCGCACCCTGCATCACGCTCACAGCGCGCATCACCGCGGTTCACGGCGTGATTCCATCCCAAGATGAACGCTCGCTGGACACCGCGCGCATCCAGAACGCCATCGATCGCTGCACCGCAGGCAAGGCAGTGGTACTGCGCAACGATGGCGCCAAAAATGTTTTCCTCATCGGACCCATCCATCTGCGCAGCAACGTCACTCTGGTCGTCGCCGCCCACACTGCGCTCGTGGCCTCGCGCGATCCGCGGCTCTATGACATCGCGCCCGGCAGTTGCGGCATTCTTGCCCGGCGCGGCCACGGCTGCAAGCCGTTGATCGCGGCGATCGGCGCCGACAATAGCGGCATCATGGGCGCCGGCTCCATCGACGGCCGCGGCGGCGACACCATCCTGGGCGAAAAGTGGACCTGGTGGCAACTCGCGCACGCGGCCAAGGTTCTGGACCAGTCGCAGACTACTTTCCCGCTCATCGCCATCGTGCGCGCTCACAACTTCACCATGTACGGCATCACGCTCCGCAACTCTCCCCGCAACCATATTGCCATCGGGCGGAGCGACGGCGTCACCGCGTGGGGCGTGAAGATCATGACTCCTGGAACTGCCCGTAATACCGACGGCATCGACGTCGGCTCTTCGCGCAACGTAACCATCGCGCACTGCTTCATCCATGCCGGAGACGACGACGTCGCTGTGTCCTCCGGCCGTGGCGTCCCCTCATCCAACATTTCCATCCTCCACAACCATTTTTATACCGGCCACGGAATGTCCATCGGCAGCGGCACCAGCGGCGGCGTCAATCACATGCTTGTGGAGGACCTTACGATTGACGGCGCGCAGAACGGCATCCGCATCAAGTCCGATCCCAGCCGCGGCGGCTTCGTCCACGACATCACCTACCGCAACGTCTGTATCCGCAACGTCGCCAACCCGCTGATGTTCACACCGCACTACACCGACTTCACCGGGACCTCATTGCCGATTTACCGCGGCATCACACTCGATAACGTGCACATTCTGACTCCCGGAACTTACACATTCATGGGCCTGGACGCGGAGCACAAGCTGCAGATTACCCTCAACAACGTCTTTGCCGGCGGCATCGGAAGCTCCCGCATGATCGCCAAGGACGCCGTCATCACGATCGGAAAAGAGCGGGGCAATTTGCAGCCAAGCGGCGGCGATGTGACGCTCATGCAGACGCCCGGCCCGGCTGCCGGCGCGCCGCTGGCCTGCGCCGCGCGCTTCGTTCCCTTCCCCGCAGACACGACCGCTCCGGCCATGGCGGGCAAGGCGCCGCCGGTAGATCACACCTATTATGTAGCCGCGGACGGCACCGGCGATTACTACTCGATTCAGCAGGCCATCAATGCGATTCCCGCTTCAGGACATGCGGTGATCTCGGTAGCCCCGGGCACTTACCGTGAAGTGCTTACCATCAATAAGCCGGACATCGAGCTGCGCAGCGCCAATCCCGATGCGAGCAAAACCGTGATCGTGAACGGCCGCAGCGCAGGAGCCAATGGCGGCACGCTCCACTCCGCCACGGTGAATGTGACCGCCGGCAACTTCTTTGCGGAAAACATCACCATCGAGAACGACTTCAACCGGACTCATCCGCAGCGTTACGAAGGTTCGCAGGCATTGGCGCTGCTGGTCACAGGAGATCGCGCCATCTTTCACAATGTGCGCATCCTCGGCAACCAGGACACACTCTACCTGGGCAGCCGAAACTGTCATCCTGACGGCCAGAACTGCAAAGTCGCGCGCCAGTTCTTCTCTGATTGCTACATTGCGGGCAACGTGGATTTCATCTTCGGCGACGGCAAGGCGGCGTTCGATCATTGCACCATTTACAGCACGCTCCACAGTGAGAGTTTCATCACCGCGCAGGCCAAGCATTACCCATCTGAGGATTCCGGTTTCGTCTTCGACCACTGCAAACTCACCGCTGCCCCTGGACTTGCCGGTAAGGTGTACCTGGGGCGTCCGTGGCGGCCTTACGCCACGGTGATTTATCTCCATACGGAGATGGGCGATCAAATCAACCCCGCCGGCTGGCGCGAATGGCATCCGGGACAAACGCACGCTCTCGACACCGCTTACTTCGCAGAATACGATTCCAGCGGCCCCGGAGCGCATCCCGGCGAGCGCGAGCCGCACGCTCATCAACTCCATGCACAACAAGCCAAAAAGTATGCGCCGGCTGTATGGTTGCGCGGGAGCGACAACTGGAATCCATTCGTGCTTCCCAAGCCGCTGAAGGTCTATTGATGCTTCGGCGGCCGGCGCCGATGCGATTTAGGAAAAGCTGGCGACCCATTCTCTAAAAATGATCCTGGCAAAGCAGCTCCGGCGCGTACAATCGTGGTCCGGGAAGCCATAATGGAAACCCTGGAGTGCCGGAGACTAAGATGCAGGCTCGTATCTTTTTGCGGCGTAGATCGTTGAGTGCCTGGGGCCCCGTGCTGGCCTTGGCTGGCTGGATGACAATTCTCCCCGCGCTGCCGGCGCAGGGTAACGATGTGGCCCCTCCCGGAGATTCGCCGGCCGCGGCAGGGCCGCTGGCTCGCAACCTGTCTGCCCGGTTTGACCGCCGCGACCTGGCCAGGGCGATCAAGCTGGTGGCCGGCTGGCAACTCAACCGCCTGCCTGCGCAGGCGCAATACGACTGGACCTGGGCCGCACTTTATACCGGCTTTATGGCCGTCCCTGAGAGTGTGGCCGGGGATAAGTACAGGCAGGCCATGCTGCGGATCGGCGATGAGCTCCATTGGCAGCCGGGTCCGCGCATCATGGCCGCCGACGATCAGGCCGTGGGCCAAATGTACCTGGAGCAATACTTCCTCCACAAAGACGCGAAGATGATGGAGCCCGTGCGCGCCCGCCTCGATGAAGAGATGGCTGCGCCTCAGTCCGATTGGGCCAAGACGCCGCGCGCGTGGTGGGAGGGTTCCCACTACGCCCAGACGCCGCTCTGGTGGTGGTGCGACGCCCTCTTCATGGCGCCTCCGGTCTATGCAGACATGGCTGCCGCCACCGGCGATCAGAAGTATCTGGATTTCATGAACCGCCAGTGGGATCTGACGGCTAATCTCCTTTACGACAAAACGCAGCATCTCTACTCGCGCGACGCCAGCTATCTGGACAAACACGAGAAGAATGGCGAGAAGATATTCTGGTCGCGCGGCAACGGCTGGGTGATGGCGGGCATTGTCCGCGTGCTTGCGGAGCTGCCAGCCGGCTCGCCGCTGCGTCCGAAGTTTGAACGGCAGCTCAGGCAGATGGCCGCTGAGATGATCGCTATCCAGGGCAAAGATGGTTTATGGCGTCCGGGGCTGCTGGACGCCGCAGCCTACCCCTTGCCCGAGGTTTCAGGTAGCGCCTTCATTACCTATGCGCTGGCTTATGGCGTGAATCACGGCATTCTGGACCGCAAGACCTATTGGCCCGCTGTGCACAAGGCCTGGGCCGGGCTGCTCACGCACGTATATGCAGACGGCCGGCTGGGCTGCATCCAGCCCGTGGGTTCAGCACCGGCAGCTTTCACAGAAACCTCCAGTTACGTGTATGGCGTAGGCGCCTATCTGCTGGCAGGCTCTGAGATCTACAGATCGGTGAAGTAAATTCCATCTTACCCAGGCATCTGAGGCCGATGCGCGAATGCACGGCGTTTTCTACAGCGTGCAACTTCAGCGTGCAACTTCGCTGGCCGCGCGGAAGTGTCACACTCCCTGCCCTTCCGGCCCCAGCTTGAGCGTTGCGTAGTTCTTGCCCAGCAAACCGCACAGGGCCTCCACCACCAGCTCGTGATCGTCGCGCTGCGGCAGGCCGCTCACCGTCACGCTGCCGATGACGCCCGCGCCTTCGACGTAAAGGGGGAACGAGCCGCCGTGGGCGGCGAAGTCGGCGGTGGCGTGGCCGCGTTCTTCCAGGGTTTGTCCTTTCGACCGCAGGCTCAGACCCATGCCGTAGGAGCTGCGATGGTAGCGGGCGACGACGTTGCTCTTGCGGCGCACCCACTCGGGATTGTCGGGCGTGGTGCCTTGGAGCGCCGCATAAAACAGCGGCTGGCCAAAGCGGCGCACATCAATGACGACAGCCAAGCCGCGCTCCTGGGCCAGGGTGCGCAGCCGCGCGCCCAGATCCCAAGCTACCTGCTCGTCGAAGCGGGGGAAGCGCAGTTCGCGCTCCTGCAGGGCAACGCACGCCAAATCTTCTGTCAACCCCATCCATTTAGCCTCCATCCCCTGATTTTCACCCTCTACTCCCTATTGCCTAATGCCTAATGCCTAATGCCTAATGCCTATTGCCTGTTCTCCTCACCTCGCCACAGTCAGCTTGACCACCACGCTCTGGTCCACGAACATGCCGGCTGCGGGCGATTGCGCGATCACCGAGTCCGGCATGACAGGCAGTTTGGGCGGCTCGCTGCCGCTGCCCACCTGACCCACTGGGGCTGCCACAAACTGCGGCGGGGCAAACCGGATGCCCACTTTGGTCAAGGCTGATTCGGCGCTGCGCAGCGGCCAGCCGGTCATGCCGGGCATCACCCAGCCGTTCCGCTCGCCGTCGTCCGGCGCGGCGACGAGCAGGCTCACAATGGGCCGCTCAATGTCTTCAGCGTGCGCCG
>JAJYZC010000009.1 GCA_021800255.1 Acidobacteriota bacterium | reverse complement strand
GCAATTCGCCCTCGTCAATGAAGGCCAGGCTGAGCGCGATCATGCCCCGCAGCGCCTCGTTGATGCAGAGCTTCTGCTCGAAGGGCATAGCTTTTCCCGTGGGATAGTGGCCGAGCACGTCGAGCACGGCAGGAACCGCGCCTGCCAGATGCGCGGGTTCATAGAGAACCGCAGTTGAGTAAAAGCCGGGAACAACCTCGTAGCGGAATTTTTCCGCGCGGTAGCCAGCGCCAGCGGGAACCGGAACCGGGCCCATGTCCTCAAACTTCGGCGGAGAGTCAATCCAAGCTTTGGGCCATCCGTGATAGATCACGCCCTTCAGAACCTGCTCACGGATTCTCTGCGCCTCGGCGGTCCATTGCTCCGCGCTGGCGGGATGCGGAAGAGCAGCCGTGCGCTCGAGCAGAAATTGCTGCATCTGGTAGGTGACGACATCGGCGGACTGCAGCCGGGCGGGAAGAAACTGATGCACCGTACCGGGCACGGTTTGGGCGAGAGCGACAATACTCGCCAGGTACAAGAAGGGAAATAGAAGCACTTTGTATCTCATCGTGTCTCCGCTATGGCTCAGTTTAGTGCAGAACGGAATAGGAGAGGGCTTGAAAGAAGCGCGACAGCAGCGCCTTGCGTCCGGAATTTCATTTCTACACTCCCAAACGGAGCCGTTTTATGCCCCGCTCGCCGCCCTCTCGAATTTGCTCCCCTGAGGTGCGCTGGAGCGAAAAACCGGCAGCAGATGGCTGAGAACAGCAGATGGCTGAGAGTTGAGAGATGATGGCCGGTCTTTGACTGTCTTACAATCGAGCCATGAGCTTTCCCGTAACCCGTATGCGCCGCCTGCGGCGGGGCGAGCCGATGCGCGCCCTGGTGCGCGAGACCGCGCTCGATCCCGGCGACTTGATCTACCCGCTCTTCATCTGCCCGGGTGAGGGCGTGCGCCGTCCGGTTGCCTCCATGCCCGGCGTCTTCAATCTCTCTGTGGATGAGGCCGTCCGCGAAGCTGAGGAGGCCGCGCGGCTGGGCATTGCCGGCTTGCTGCTCTTCGGCCTGCCGGAATCGAAAGACGAGCAGGGCACGGGCGCGTGGGAGGAAAATGGCATTGTCCAGCAGGCGCTGCGCGCCCTCAAGCAGTCCGCGGCCGCTAAAAACCTCGTTCTCATCGCCGATGTTTGCCTCTGCGAGTACACCAGCCACGGCCACTGCGGCGTTGTGGTCAAGTCCGGCGACGGCCCTAATGCGAGCTTCGACGTGGACAACGACGCCACCCTCGAGCTGCTGGCCCGCACCGCCGTCAGCCAGGCCCGCGCCGGCGCCGGCGTGGTCGCTCCCAGCGACATGATGGACGGAAGAGTGCGAGCCATTCGCCGTGCCCTCGACGAAGCCGGCTTCGCCATGACCCCCATCCTCAGCTACGCCTCCAAGTTCGCCTCGGCCTTTTACGGCCCCTTCCGCGAGGCAGCCGATTCCGCCCCTCAGTTCGGCGACCGCCGAACCTACCAGATGGACGGCGCCAACCTGCGCGAGGCCCTGCGCGAGATTGATCTGGACATCGAAGAGGGCGCAGACATGATCCTGATGAAGCCTGCCATGCCCTACCTTGACGTCATCCACGCCGCTCACCGGCGCTTCGGCGTGCCCATGGGCGCCTACCAGGTCTCCGGCGAGTATTCGATGCTCCAGGCAGCCTTTGAGAAGGGCTGGCTCGATCCCACCCGCGCCATGCTCGAATCCCTCACCAGCATCCGCCGCGCCGGCGCCGGCTTCATCGTCACCTACTTCGCCAAGGATGCAGCGAAGCTGCTGGGATAAGTCTCCAGCTTCATGTTGCTCGAAGCGCCGGCAACCGGATCCATGCACCGCGCCCGCGTGAAAATTGCCAGAAACCCATCCGTTGCAGGCGTCTTGAACTATCGCCATTCCGGCTGCGGAGAGGATGTCCCACCCGTAGTTGAAAGTTGAGCGGCAGTTCGACCCGGTTCTGCAAGAACCGGGTTGCGAAACCTTTTTTGAAGGAGAAGTTTCGGTCTACACCTTTTCCGAAAAAATGCTATAAGCGAGCAGCAAGCGCCTTTTCTTGTCCAAGCCGGCTGTCGTTTTTGCGCAATGGATCGAAGGCGGAGATAGAACGCAGTGAATTGACAATGGGGGGGCGCCGGCGTTTCGGTTTACAGTGTTGCCGAAAATGCTGTGGCGCGCGGGCAGCAAATTCCGGGCAAGAAAACGCCCAAAACCTCGCTGCGCCTGCGCGGCAGATGGCGAGCTTCTACACTGTTCCCAGAGCATGTCCGGTACGGAAACAAATCCCGATACCATCGCCGCCGTCTCCACGCCGCCCGGCCGCGGCGGCATTGGCATCGTGCGCCTGAGCGGGCCGCAGGCTGCGTCCATTGCCGCCAAACTAGTGCGTTTGCGCCAGCCTCTCGAACACGCGCGGGCGCGGCTGGCCGATGTGATGGACGCGGAGGGCGGCGAGGCGGAGCGCGGCGAGATAGGGCGCATCGACGAGGCGGTGGTGACCTTCTTTGCCGCGCCCAACTCCTACACAGCGGAGGACGTGGTGGAGATAGCGGCGCACGGCTCGCCGGTAGTGCTAGAGCTGCTGCTGCGCCGGGCGCTGGATCTGGGCGCGCGGCTGGCTGAGCCGGGCGAATTTACTCAGCGTGCGTTTCTCGCTGGGCGTCTCGATCTGACTCAAGCTGAGGCGGTCCGCGACCTGATCGAAGCGCAAACGCTCACCCAGGCGCGCCAGGCCGCCAGCCAGATGGGAGGCGCGCTCAGCCGCCGCGTGGCGCCCGTCAAGCAGTCGCTCGTGGAACTGGTGGCGCTGCTCGAAGCCGGAATTGACTTCGCCGAAGACGACGTGGACGTGACGCCGCAGGCGGAGATTGCGCGGCGCATCGGGGAGTTGACGCCGCCGCTGACTGCGCTCGAAGCCTCGTTTGCGCGCGGCCATGTCGTCCACGACGGGTTGTCGCTGGCCATTGTGGGCCGGCCCAACGCGGGCAAGAGTTCACTCTTCAACCGCCTGGTGGAGCGCGACCGCGCCATCGTGACCGCGACCCCCGGCACCACGCGCGACCTGGTCAGTGAGCGCATCTCTCTGGAGGGCATCCCGCTCGAACTGGTGGACACGGCAGGTTTGCGCGAAGGCCGTGAAGAAGCCGAGCAGATCGGAATTGCCCGCAGCCGCGAGGCCCTGGCCGATGCAGCCATCGTGCTCGTGGTTCTGGACGCCACGCAGCCGCTCAACCAAGAGGAACATCGCTTGCTGGAAGCGGTTGCCGGCCGGCCGGCGATTGTCGTCGCCAACAAGGGCGATTTGGTGAAGAACGGGACGAAGACCTCGGGCGCCAACGAGATGTTGCTTGCAAACCCCGCCGCACTCTCCACCTCCGCACTCACCGGCGCGGGCATTCCGGAGCTGCGCCAGCGCATTCTAGCTTTGGCCACCGGCGGCGCCGCCTCCGAGCCCGGCATGTTGACCAATCTCCGCCAGCAGCAGGCCGTCTCCGCGGCTTTGACGGCGCTGGCCGACGCCGCGCGGGCCAACGCCGAGTCGATCCCTCACGAGATGATCCTGCTCGACCTTTACCGCGCGCTTGGGGCGCTCGACTCACTCACCGGGCAAACCACGCCCGATGACATTCTCAACCTTATATTTTCGACCTTCTGCATCGGAAAGTGAATTCCTGTGCATTTCCAGTCCAGTTGTGACCGGATTGCCTAGAGCGTGTTTCACAGAATGGCGGTTGTGGCAGGCGCAGATACTGGACCCCGGCTGGTTGCCGGGCCCGGAACGAGGCAAAACGGTCCACACCGGGATTAGGCAACACACTGTAGTGCCGGAGCTGAAGCTCGACGCGGATGAGAATCCAGTTTAGAAGGGATTGAGTTTGCCCAGGCCCTTCTTTTTCTTCTTGGCGCTGGATGACTGCGCGCTCAAATTGACCTTGGGCTTCTTTGTCTTGGTCTGCACGGTGGCGGCAGACTGCACAGGCGATTCGCCCGGCTTGATGTCGTTGACCTGGACAGGCGCCTCGGCGGGTTTTTGAACGGGAGGCAACACGGTGTTGGCGGGTCCAACCGGCTGGATAACGGCGTTGGGGTTGCTGGCCACGGGGCCAGAGGGCGCACTCACAATCTTGACCCCGACGCCGGTAGCGTTTCCAGGCACCGTAACCTGCAACGGCGCTGCGGATGGCCGGCCCGTCTGCGGCGGCTGGTTGATGGGAGTGGGGGTCTCTGCCGCCACAGGCGCGGACGGTTTGCCGGCGCCAAAAGCTTCCTGGTAAAGGGCTATATTCTGCTTGGTGATCTCCGGCGCGATGACCCGCGGGGGATCGACCAGCGTGGGCTGTCCAACGTGCGCAGCCTCTACTACCGTAGGCCCGCGTTTGAACAGTCCCAGGGTTTTGTCGGCAAAGTGCAAGGGCTGCCGGCTGCGTTCCTCCGCGTCGCTTTCGGCGATCGACGCTTGGGTAGGATTGGGGATGGGGCGGTTCAACTCTACCAAGCGGTCGCGGGCATCCTCCACGTGAGGATCCATAGGATAACGGGTGATGACCTCATCGTAAGCTGCGGCGGCCTTGTTCAGGTAGGAGGTGCGCAGCCGCTCGCGGACCGCGCCGGGCAGGTGCGTTGCCATGGCGACGGCGCTCGCTTCGGCCTCGTAGGAATCGCCGATGTCAATCAAAACCTCGTCGCTGCGCGAGAAAAGCGGGTATCTTTCAGCCACGGTTTCCAGCCGGGCGATGGCGGCGGAATAGTTTTCAACGCTCTCGTAGTATTGGCCGATCAGGTATTCACGCTGCGCCAGAACCTCCTGCACGTTGCGCAACTGCTGCTCGGCGCGCGGGATCAGGGGCGAATCCGGGAACATTTGGATCATCTCCCGGTACTGCTGCTCGGCTTCCAGGGCGTCGGTGTAGTCGCGGTCCGGCTTCTGAATCTGCTCGTAATAGATGTCGGCGATCTTCATCTTCGCCTCGGCCGCCTCGGGGGTGTTGGGGAAGAAGGTGATGAAGTCCTGGTATTCGGCCTGGGCCTGAGTGAGCGCCGCGGAGCCACCCTCTTTGTACCAGGTGTCGCCCACGGAGAGCTTGGCGCGCATCCGGTATTCCGAATCCGGATAGGTATTGAGAAGGGTCTCCAGGTCAAGCCGCGCCACGGTGTACTGGCCCTTTTTCAATTCCTTCATGGCCTTGTCGTAGAGGATCTTGTCGGGCTGCTCAGATTTCACAGTGGCCAGCGGGTTGGCCTTCAGGTTGAAGTCCTTTACCTTCTTCGAGCGCGCCTGGGCGGAGACGCTGGCCAAAAGCAGAACGGCTAACGCCACCGCTCCCCACTTCTTCGAAGACTGCTTCATACGATCCGCTACCTCGCTGCCTGAGCTGCTCATTCCGGTCCCACCGGCCTGCCACACCTATTCGAGAGAATCTTACTCTTCCTGGCTATCGCTCGCCAGCCGCAGCGCGAGCCGCCGCTAAAAGCGCGCGCGCATCCGCTTCCGGCCGGCCGGCGCCGAAGACGGCACTTCCCGCTACCAGAAGGTCTGCTCCTGCTTGGACGATCTTGGCCACCGTATCGTGAGCTACCCCGCCGTCCACTTCAATTCTAAACTTCAGCCCCAGTTCCCGGCGCAACTCGGTAAGGCGGCGGATTTTATCCAGCGAAAATGGGATGAACTCCTGCCCTCCGAACCCCGGATTCACGCTCATGATGAGCACATGATGAACCATGGGCAGAATTTCCTCGATCAGGTCCACGCGCGTGGCGGGGTTCAGGACCACCCCCGGCTTCATGCCGTGGTCGAGGATCATCTCCAGCGAGCGGTGCAAATGGGTGCAGGCTTCGTAGTGTACGCTCAGCCAATTGGCGCCGGCTTCAGCGAAGGCGGCGATGTACTCGTTGGGGTTGTCGATCATCAGGTGGCAGTCAAGCGGCATTCTTGTTGCTTTGCGTAGGCTGGCCACCACCGGCGGGCCGAGGGTCATGTTGGGCACAAAGTGCCCGTCCATCACGTCCACGTGGATCACCGTGCCTCCGCCCCGCTCGGCCGCGGCGATCTCATCGGCTAGATGCGCAAAATCCGCCGACAGTATGGATGGCAGCAGTTCGACCATGAATGCTCAGAGCAGCTCCACGCCTAGTGTATCAGGCGGCCAAATGCTGCAAGGCTTGATTGCGGTGTCCTTTATGCGGGTTGAGATATATGCGAATCGGCAAATTGGCGCCAAGGCTAAAATGCAGATGCGCTCCGTTTCTCACCCGGTGTTCCTCAGTCCCGCCGCGATTCCGTTGATCGTCGCCGCGATGGCGCCGTTGACCTCCGGCGTGTCTTCGCCCCGGCGCTTGCGGCGCAACATGTCCACCTGGATCAGGTGCATGGGATCGACGTAGGGATTGCGCAGCTTGATGGAGTGCGCCAGCACCCGGCTGGTTTCAAGCAGCTCTTTCTGGCCGGTGATGGCCAGAACAGCACGGACGGTGCGATGGAACTCGGCTTCGAGCAGGTCGTACACGCGCTCACGGAGCTTTGTATCCTCAACCAGCGAGGAGTAAAGCCGCGCGGTGCCGAGGTCGGCCTTGCCGAGGGCCATTTCCACGTTGCGCACCAGATCGATGAAGAGCGGAAACTCCCGGGCCATGGTTTGCATCAGGTCGAGAGCGTCAGAGCGGGCAAGATATTGATCGACCGCGTAGCCTACGCCAAACCACGCGGGGACCAGCAGCCGCGATTGCGTCCAGCCGAAGACCCAGGGGATGGCGCGCAGATCAGAGAGCTTCGTTGAAGCGTTGCGGCGCGCCGGCCGCGAGCCGATCTTGGCGTTCTCCAGCTCCCCTACAGGCGTGGACTGCTCGAAGTACGTCACCACCCCGGGGTCTTCGAGAATGTGCCGGCGATAGAAGCCAAAAGCGAGATTGGAAAGATCGTCGAGCGCGGCCTCCCATTCAGGAGCGAGCAGGCCGGTGAAGTGGCCTTGGGGATCGCGGGCGTTCGGCCGCGCCAGGGCGTCGAGCGAGGCGGCGATCATCAACTCCAGGTTACGTTCCGCCAGCACCTCGTCGGAGTATTTGAAGTTCAGCACTTCGCCCTGCTCGGTAATGCGCAATTGGCCCTCAAAGGCGCCGAAGGGCTGGGCGAAGATGGCGCGATGCGTGGGCCCTCCGCCACGGCCCACAGTGCCCCCGCGGCCGTGGAAGATGCGGAGCTTGACGCCGGCCTCGCGGGCCACGACGTGCAGCTCGCGATGGGCGCGGAAGATCTCCCAGATCGAGGTCAACATGCCGCCGTCCTTATTGGAGTCCGAGTAGCCCAGCATGACCTCCTGCCAGTTGCCCCAGGAGGCAAGCAGTTCGCGGTAGTCGGGCCGGCTCCAAAGATCGCGGCAGACCTGCGGCGCGTTGCGCAGGTCCTCGATAGACTCGAACAGCGGCACGGGCATGAGGCCGGGATCGCTGCCGGCGCCTTCTACGCGCACGCCGCCCAGCCGCGCCAGGCGTACCACGGCCAGCACGTCCTCTACCGAGGAGACACCGCTGATCACGTATTGGCGGATGGCCTCCGGCGAGCAGCCGGCCTTCACTTGGGCGGCGGCGCGGAAAGTTTCGAGGACAGATTCAGTTTGCGCAGAGAGTTTCGCGGGCAGCGCCGGCGCAGTGGTGTCGCTGATGGCTTCCTTCAGCGCCGCCGCGTGTACGCGCGCGTGCTGGCGAATATCGAGCGTGTGCAGGTGCAGCCCGAAGGTGCGCACCTGGAGGATCAGCGGATCGATGAGCGCGTGTGCGATGCGCAAGCCGCAATTCTCTGCCAGCGAAGCCCGCAGCGTGTTCAGATCCTCGAGGAACTCTTCCGCCGACTGGTAGGCCGGCAGCGCCTGCGCCAGCGCCTCCTGTCCCCGGGCCAGCGTGTAGGCGGTGATGGGCAGCGCCGCGCCCTGAGGGCTTGGATGCTGCATGGTCCGCTGCACGCGCGCCTTCAGGCAAATGACGTAACGGCGATAGTACTCGAACTCATACTGCTCGCCGAAGACCTGCGCCTCCGGCGTGCGCACCCGCGCAAGGTAGCCCTCCAGCCGCTCCCGCAGCGCCTGACTCACCGGCTTCTGCTGAGCGCTGGTCGTCAGCAGGTCGGTAATCTCTTCCAGCCGCCCCAGGTAGTAGAGCAGCAGTTGTCCGCGCGCTAGATCGATCGCGTCGCGCGTCACTTCCGGTGTGACGAAGGGATTGCCGTCGCGGTCGCCGCCGGTCCAGGAGCCGAAGCGCAGCACCAGAGGCAGGTCGTGAGGTTCGATCTCAAGGCCGTAAGCCGCCTTCAGCGCCTCCGCGATCTCGCGGTACACTTCGGGCACGGTGGCGAAGATGGAGACGTCGTAGTAGTCCAGCCCCATCTTGATCTCGTCGTAGACCGTGGGCCGATGCGAGCGCACCTCATCGGTCTGCCACAGGCCGGTGATCTCGGCCAGCACCAGCTCTTCCAGGCGCGCCATCTCCGGTGCGGGAACGGGAATGCGGTCCAGCGCCTCAAGAAACTCCCCGATGCGCCGCCGCTTGAACATGACCGTGCGCCGCGCCGCCTCGGTTGGATGCGCGGTGAAGACAGGCACGACGAGAACGCGCCGGAGGAAGTTGAGGGCCTCGTCGGCGCCGATGCCCACGCGCCGCATCTCGCTGAGCGTGCCTTCGAGCGAGCCGCGCTGCCGGCCGGCCTGGCCGCTCAGCCGCAGCGCCATGCGCCGCCGCTTGCGATGGTTGGTTTCGGCCAGGTTGATCAGCTCGAAGTAGAAGGCGAAGGCGCGCGTGAGCAGAACGGCGCGCTCCGGCTTGAGCGAGCCGACCAGTTCAAGCGCGGCGGCGGCGCTCATCCGCGCCTCCTGGCTTTGGCGGTGCGCCTCGGCGTCACGGCGGCGGATGGTGACCTGGCGCAGCGCCTCCACCTGGGCGAAAAACTCCTCGCCTACCTGCTCGCGCAACACCTCGCCCAGCAGCGTACCCAGCGAACGCACATCGCGCCGGAGCGGCGCTTCTTTCAGTTCGCCGGTCTGCGCTTCCAGTTCGGCCAGCCGCTGCGACCAGCTCTCGGGGTTCCACAAAAGAGCCATACTGAGTTGATTATCTACGACCGGGAACTCAGTATCTAGCTTAGCCGGCGGATATATGACCCTCCAGTTGCACCATCAGCTCTTCCCACTCCGCGGTCAGGGCAGCTAACTGCGCCCGCAGTTCCCCGGCCAATGCCGTTAAGCGCTGGGTTTCGGCGGCGGAAACGTAGACGCCCAACTCCTGCTCGGTGTGCGCGATGGCAGCCTCAATGCGCGGAATCTCCTCTTCGAGGAAGGCGCAGCGGTCTTCCATCTGCTTCTGCTTGATGGGATTCAGGCGGCGGGTTTGCTTCTTGGGGGCGGCGTCAGGGCCATCGTAGCCGCCTTCGATGAGGATGGTGGTATTCGGCGCCGAGCTGGACGCGCGGCCTGCGTCTTCGCTCTGGGTAGAGAAGGGCAACCGCAGGCCCTTCGACTGCGCCGCGCTTCGCGCGGCATCGCTCAGGATAACAGTGCGGAGGGGGGATTGCGCCGCCAGCGCCTCTTTGCGGCGCAGATAGTCTTCGTAGTTACCTTCATAGGCCGTCACCGCGCCGTTCTCCACCTCCAGGACGCGCGTAGCCAGCCCGTCGATGAAGTAGCGGTCGTGGGAGACAAAGACCACCGTGCCGGAAAACGCCTCGAGCGCCTCCAGCAGCACGTCCTTGGCGCGCATGTCCAGGTGGTTGGTGGGCTCGTCGAGGAGCAGGAAGTTCGAGGGCGAGACGAGAATGCGCGCCAGCGCGTAGCGGTTGCGCTCGCCGCCCGAGAGCACGCCCAGAGGCTTAAAAACGTCGTCGCCCGAAAAGAGGAAGCAGCCTAGCAGCGAGCGCAGCTCGGCCTCCGGCACGCGCCGCGCGGCGCGTCCGATGTCATCCAACATGCGCGCCTCGGAATCCAGCGCCTTGTATTGGTCCTGCGCAAAGTATTCAGGGACTACGTTGTGGCCCAGCCGTACCGCTCCGGCTGTGGGCGCTTCAGCGCCCGTGAGCAGCCGGATGAGCGTAGACTTGCCCGCGCCGTTCACGCCCACCAGGGCCACGCGGTCGCCCCGCGCGACGGTAAAGCGCACATTGGCGAAGACGCACTTCGCGCCGTAATCTTTCCTCAGGTTTTCGGCCTCTACGACCGTCCGCCCCGAAGGCGGCGGCTGGGGAAACTTGAAGTGAATCGCCGGCTCTTCCTCGGGAATCTCGATGCGCTCGATCTTTTCGAGCTCCTTCAGGCGCGACTGCACCTGCTTGGCCTTGGTGGCTTGATAACGAAAGCGGTTGATGAACGCCTCCAGGCGCTCGATCCGCTCTTGTTGGTTACGGTAAGCTGCCGTGAGCTGCGCGCGCCGCTCATCTTTTTGCGCCACATACTTGGTAAAGTTGCCCTGATAGATGGTCAGCCGCTTGTTCCAAATCTCCACCGTGCGGTCGATGGTGACATCGAGAAAATAGCGGTCATGGGAACAGAGGATGTAGGCGAAGGGATACGTCCTGAGATAGTCTTCGAGCCAGTTGCGGCTTTCGAGATCCAAGTGGTTTGTCGGCTCGTCCAAAAGCAATAAGTTCGGCTTGGCGAGCAGCAGCTTGGCCAGTGCGATACGCATCTGCCAGCCGCCTGAAAACTCATCGGTCCGGCGGGGCCACTCTCCTTTGCCGAAACCGAGGCCGGTGAGCACGCTGCCCACCTGCGCGTCCAGCGCGTAGCCATCGAGCGCATGAAAACGCTCTTGCAGCAGCGAATACCGCTCGGCCGCAGCCTCATATTCGCCGCTCTCCCCCGTCATTTGAATATCGCCGAGCTCGGCCATCTGCGCCGCTAGTTGCTCCGCTTCGCGCTCCATCTCGCGCAGCTCGCTGAAAACCGTGAGGCACTCATCGAAGACCGTGCGCCCGGTGAGATGCAGCCCCTCCTGGGGCAGATAGCCGATGCTCATGCCGCGCGTCCGCTGGAGCGTGCCGTAATCCAGGGTTTCCATGCCCGCGAGCACCTTCATGAGCGTCGATTTGCCCGCGCCGTTGGCGCCGACCAGCGCCGTCTTTTCCCGGTTGCGGATGAGCCAGTTGGCCTCCAGGAACAGGACGCGCGGGCCAAAGCGTTTGCCGGCATTTTCAAGGGAAAGCACGTCTCTATTTTCGCAGAGGACGAACCTGGAGCAGTTCGACTGACGAAAGCGATCAGCGCCTGGGCTGTCGCGCGCCGGCGGCAACTGCGGTGTGAGCCAATCCCGCCGCGCCGGGAATCCTGCAGACAGAGTATCCGCGCTGCTGGTAAGGACAATCCATGCCCGCGGGCGCGGGGCCATGAATTACCGTCCACGTGACCGGGTATTCGCGCGCCAGGCGCTCAAACTGCTCTTTGTTGAAGTGGTTCAGCCCATAGGTGGCGTTGCTCATCTGCTTCCACTCGGCGGCGAGATTGGGAAAGATAGCCACCACCCCGCCGTCTTTGTAGTAATCGGCCAAGTCAGAACGCTCGCTGATGGCGCGGAAGCCGTGCACATCCACGCCTTTAGCTATGAAGTAGCGGGAGTCCACGGCGAAGACCGCATCAGTGGGTGTATGGCGGCGTATCCAGAGCAGCGCGTTGACCCAGGCGTTGGGGCTGGTGGTGCGGCCGGGGAATTCGATGTGCGGACTGTAGGGGTAGGTCTCGTGCTGCACAACGAACATGCCGGCTGCCAGCGGGACACAGAGTGCGGGAATCACCCACAGGCGTTCCCTGGCAAAGTACTCGCCGATCACCCCGCCCAGGAAGAGAACAAAAACTAAGGTGATGAGGTGAAAGCAGCGCAACGGCTGCAAACGGGCAAACATGTCCAGTTCGTGGGTGCTGGAGATGATCGCCGCGGCCACGATGGCAATCAGGCCAAAGGGGATGAGCGCGAAGCTGAGGCGCTCAAAGGCGCGCGTGGTTCCGCGCAGCTTGCCTTTCCAGAACCACACGAGGAAGGCGAGCGGCCCCAGCAGTCCCAGCCAGTCATACCAAGGCCAAGTGAAGAGAAAGTAGAAGTTGCGCGAGTAGAGGGCTTCGCGGTAGGGTCCCTGCGCCGCGCCGAGATGAAAGCCTGCCGTTAGCGCGCCCCAGAAACCTGCCATGACCGGGAGTTTGCGCTGCGCGGCCCGGGCATATCGCTCCGCTATCCACAGAACCGCGGCGAGGAAGATGAGGTACGCGGCCATCTGCGGATGAACTGCGGCAGTGACCACAGTTAAAAGGAGCGCGAGAACATAGCGCCGTTCCAGAAAGCCGGCCAGCGCAAAAAGGGTAAGCGGCGTGGAGAAAGAACGCGCCGTCACGTAAGGGTCCATCAGCAGCAAACCGGTGTTGGCGGCCGGCATGGTGAGCACGGCGGCAATCAAAAGCACCGCGCACCAGCGCGCCCTGAGCGAGCGAAAACTGATGGCCGCCAAAACCCAGCACGCGGCCAGCGTGGCGAAGATGGTAGCGATGTACCAGAGGAAGAGCGTCCAATCCATGGAAAGGCGGGTGAGGCGCGCGGTCCAGGCCAGGATGCGCGCGAAGAGCGACAACCGCTCGTGCGACAGGAAAAACTCAGTGGCGTAAGGGTAAAGACGAGGGTGCAGCAGCTTGCGCGCCGCGGGAATGTAAATCTCGCTGTCTTCCACGCCCAGGTGATAGCCGTGAACCACAACGGAGGCGACCGTCAAAAGCCCTAAAAGCGCGATGGGCGCCTGGCGGTCTGGAGAGTTCCTCATCCAATCCTCTTCCTCTAGGATAACTACACGCACACACCAGCGCCCCGCTTGAGCAGCGAGACCCGGGCGGGATTACATGTTCCGCTCAATGCACTCCGGATTTGGGAAATATCTGCGCCAGCCACGGAAAATTGACAAATGAAGTGACAATCAGCACCATGCAGCACAGTGCGAGCAGCGTCATCAGACGCGGCTGGCGGTAGAGTTTCTCTGGATTCTGCACCGGGCTGTCGTGCGCAAACGCGAGGTGGAAGTAATCCGCCATCAGCAGGGCGATGAATGGGAAGGCGAAGATCATCGCCATGCGATAGCGCATGATGAAGGCCCCAAAGAACAGCATCGACGCCGCCGCGTAGAAGAGAGCTGAGGTGAGCAGCTTTTGTTCGCCGTAAAACGCGAAGGAGCGCCGGTAGCGGATGGCCGACTCGGAGCCGATCTGGCGGTATTCGCTGAACCGTTTGAGGGCCATGAAATAGGCGCCCAGCATCCAGTAGGCCACCAGCATCGACGCCGGCGGAACCACGGTCGCGGTCACGATGCACCAGCCCACGCAAAAACGGATGGGATTGTTCACCGATTCCACCAGAACGTCCAGATAAGGAACGTCTTTCAAGCGCAGCGGCGGGATGTTATAGACACAGCCCATGATCCAGAGGCCGAGCACGCTGAAAAACAGCGGCCATGAGACTCCATAGGCCAGCCAAAACCCCAGCGCCGCGCACACCAGCCACTGCGCGTATGCCAGCGGCACGCTGATGCTGCGGCAAGCGGCCGGGCGCAGGCGCTTGGTGGGATGCTGGCGGTCGAAGGGCGCGTCCAACAGCTCGTTGAGCACGTAATTGCTGCATGCAACTGCCACCACTGCCAGCAGACCCAGCACGATTCGCATCATCAATGCGGCGTTGAAGCTCGCCTCGGTGAGGCTGGCGGCAATCACAATGCCGGGAATGACGAATATCTGCTTTACAGAGTGATCGAGACGGAGAAGGCTGAAATGGGACGAGAGCCGTTTTCTGGGAGCATAGCTATGCTCAGTAATCGTTGTTTCACTCATGAGATTCTCTGGCAGGAAGGGCTTCCTTTGGCACCTTGGCTTGCCCCACCGTCTTCCGCAGGAATCTCATTTCGCATCGCCTTTGTGCGCTTCCTTATTACCATCATAAATGGACGTAGCCGCATTGCAAATGGTTGCATTGTAAAGAAAAACGGCCGCCACGCAGGTAAGTCTTCGGCCGCACGGGGAGGACGCCGGCCTTTTGCCGGCAGAAAAATACATTTGGAGAAGCATTCATGATGGACCAAGCGGGAATGTACGTTGCCAGTGCTGTTCTGGGCATCGACACGCTCTGGGGCGGCGATGTGATGTGCGCTTCGGGCACGGGGCGGTTCATCGCCGACTCCTGGTTTTCCGATGAGCCTTTGCCGGCCGCCTACACCCATCCCGCGGCGGCGCGCTTGCGCCAGTCCGGCGGCGTCTCGGCAAAGACCCTCGACCGCGAAGCCGTGGGCGAGTACCTGCGCGCAGTGAACCTTCCCCAGGCCATCTCCGGCCTGCGCGCCGAGGCGGCCAAGATGGAGCCTTTGCGCGGCGCTTATCTGGCTGGGCTGGCGGTTTGCCTCGAAACCATGTGGGACCTGGCCATGGAAGTTTTGGGCAAGGGCGATCCGGTGCCCTACGCCCGCGCCGTCGAAGCCTCCACCGGCAAGCCGCCTGAACCCTCCCGCCCCGAGGCAAAGCGGGAGCGCGTGGCCGATCTGCTGGGCCGCGCCGGCTACAACCCATCGAAACCGGAGGGATTGCTGGGCGCGGTGGACGCCTGGCGCCGGGATCGCGTCGTCCCCATGGCCTCGGTCAAGGCTTTGGGCGAGGCCGTCATCGCGCGTTTCGACAGCCTGAGCGAGAAGAACCTCACGCCTTTTTTACCGCAAGAGCTGGCCCACGTGCCCCGCGCCAACATCCGCTTCCTGCCCATCAAGGAGGCGTGGTTCTCCGGCTCCATGAATTACCTGGGCCGCGCCCGCACCCCAGCCGGCGCGCCGCACTACGAGGCCACCTACGAGATCAACGCCTCGCTCCAGATCTCCTATCCCGAATTCGAGCAGCTTGTGAGCCACGAGGTGGTGCCCGGCCACGTGACCACCTTCGCCTACCTGCAGGACCTCTACGTGCGCGGCAAGGCCGGCTTCGAGGCCACGGTCCTCACCATGAACACCCGCGCCGCCACGCTCTTTGAGGGCGTCGCCAACAACGCCATCCTCATTGCGTATGGGGTCACGGAGGCCGATCAGTTGCCCGACGAAGACCTCGAGATCGGCGTGCTGCTGGCCCTCTTGCAGGATGACGCCAAGAACCAGTCCTCCTACATGAGTTGGGGCGAAATGCGCCCGCAATCCGAGGTCGCGTCCACGCTGCGCCGCGATTTCCTGGTCACCGGGGAGCGCGCCGAGAAGCTCTCCGGTGCCTGGGGACGCCATCCGCTGCTGGGCCGCATGTATCTGCCCGCCTACCGCTGCGGCACAGAAAAAGTGGCCGCGCTGCGCCGCGCCCACCCCGCCGGGCGCGTCCTTCCGGCCATCTATGGATGCAACGGCCTGGCCGATATTGAGACCGTCGATTGGGTGCTGCGCGGATAAGAGCCGGCAAATCGCTCCAGGCCCGGGGTCCGGGCTTGGTATCATAAAGCCAGGCGCGCCGCCTCCCCGTCGCGGGCGCTTGAGTTCTTCTTCCGTCTCCATGACTCCCGCTTCACAAGCCGCTGCATCGGTGGAACTCGCTGCGCACCCCATGGACAGCCCGGCGCTCGCGGAGGGCGCGCTGGAAGCGCACGGCCTTCACGCACACGCCCTTCATGCGCCCAGCCCGGGCGTCACGGCCACGCTGATTCACGACCTGCGCGAGCTGTTCAAGGTGAAGGTGGTCGGACTGGTGCTGGTGACCGGCTGGGGAGGGTTCTACCTGGGATCGATGCAGTCGGGCATCTCCAGCGTGCAGCCCGGCCTGCTGGAGACGCTCTTCGGGATCGGCCTGGTTTCGGCCGGAGCCGGCGCGCTCAACCAGGCTTTGGAGCGCCGGACCGACGCGCTCATGACCCGCACCGCCGACCGCCCGCTGGCCTCGGGGCGCTTTTCGCTGATGCAGGGCATCCTGGCCGGCATCGGCGCGCTGGCCTTTGGCGTGCTGTGGCTGCTGCTGCACACCAACCTGCTCACCGTGTCCCTGGCTATGCTGACGGCCTTCACCTACGTGGCCATCTATACGCCGCTGAAGCGCGTGACCACCATGGCCACCTTTATCGGCGCGTTTCCCGGCGCCATGGGGCCGATGCTGGGGTGGACGGCAGCCCGCGGCCGCATCGAGTGGCCGGCGGTGGCGCTGTTCGCCATCCTTTTTGTTTGGCAGTTTCCGCACTTCATGTCCATCGCCTGGCTCTACCGCGAGGATTACGCCCGCGCCGGGATTCGCATGTTGCCCGTGGTGCAGCCCGACGGAGGGTCTACCGTGATCGAGGCGCTGTTCTACGCCGTGCTCATGATTCCCGTCAGTCTGGCGCCGTGGCGGCTGGGACTGACGGGCAACGTTTACCCCGTGGTGGCCACCGCGCTGGGTTTGGTGTATCTGGGCTACACCATCCGCTTTACGCGCATCCTGCGCGCCCGCACGGAGACCGAAAGCCGCATGTTGGCGCGCGACTTGCTCAAGGTCAGCGTGCTTTACCTGCCTCTGCTGTTCACCACGCTGATGCTCTGCGCCATCGCAAAGCACTAAGGAAGCCAATGACGACCGCAGCCCGCGCAACGAAACCGCAACCTGGCACAGGCCCGGCCATCGCCGCCATTCTGGTCATCAGCGCCGCGGCTACGCTCTTTCTCTTGTGGCTGATCTACGTTCACCCCGCCCTGGACGTGAGCGGCAAAGAGCTTACCTTTCTGCCGGGGCTGAACGCGCTGCTGAACGGCTGCGCCGCCACGGCCATCGTTGCCGGCTACCGTTTCATCCGCGCCCGCAGGATCGCGGCCCACCGCCGGGCCATGATAACCGCGTTCTGGTTTTCCACCCTATTTCTGGTCAGTTACGTTGGCAACTACGCGCTGCACGGCGAGAGCCATTACCCCGGCCACAGCCTCATCCGCATCGTCTACCTCACGATCCTGGTCAGCCACATCCTGCTCTCCATGGTGGCGCTGCCGCTCGTCCTCGTCACCTTCTTCTTCTCGCTCTCAGGGCGCATTCCCATGCATCGCAAGGTGGCCCGCTGGACCTTCCCCATCTGGCTTTACGTTTCGGTTACCGGGGTCATCGTGTACGCCATGCTGGCTGCCGCGAAAGGTTAGCCGCAAGCTACGATGCCCGCTCCCAACCAGCCCGACGACGGCACGCGCCAACTGCTCAGATGGGGCGGATCGATGGTGGGCGCGGGAGTGCTGGCGGGCGTGCTGCTGGTCACGGTGCTGGGCGGCTATACGCCCACCGGCGCCACCACCAATACGGGCTGGTTCGCGCTCATCGCCGCCCTTATGTGTATTCCGTTCGGCGGAATGCTGCTGACGGTGGGCGTGGCCAAGTGGCTCCGCAACCGGCGCATCGCGCGCGGGCGCTGATTGCCGGATTCACCGCGGCGAGGGCGTGGTTCGCGGCGCTCTGGCTGGCCGCGCCAAACCGCGCGAATAGACTGAAAAACAGGAGGCGAAAACCATGCAGGCGAAGATTCAGGGCACCACCATGCCGGTGCTGGAGGTTGAGCTTGACCCCAACGAGAGCGTGTTCTCAGAGAGCGGCGAGCTCTCCTGGATGAGCAGCTCGATCCAACTGATGACCCACACGCAGATGGGCGGAGGCGGCGGCCTGTTCGGCGTGCTGAAGCGCGTGGCCGGCGGCGGCAGCATCTTCATGACCGAGTACCGGGCCATGCAGGCCCCCGGCCAGGTGGCCTTCGCCACCAAGCTGCCGGGGCACATTGTGCCCATTGAGCTTGGCCAGGGCCCCGATTACATGGTTCATCGTCACGGCTTCCTCTGCGCCACGCCCCAGGTGACCATCGGCGTGGGCTTTCAGCAGTCGCTGGGCGCGGGCGTCTTCGGCGGCGATGGCTTCCTGCTGCAGCGCGTGGGCGGCCAGGGGACGGCCTGGCTTGAGCTTTCCGGCGAGCTGATCGTGAAAGATCTTGCGCCGGGCGAGATGCTGCGCGTGCATCCGGGCCACGTGGGCGCCTTCCAGACTACGGTGGGCTTCCAGATCACCATGGTTCCCGGCGTGAAGAACATGATCTTCGGCGGGGATGGGCTGTTCCTGGCGGTGCTCCAGGGGCCGGGGCGGATATGGCTGCAAACGCTGCCAATCGCGCGGCTGGCGCACCAGATTGGCGAATACCTGCCGCAAGGGCAAGCCGGAGCGGCGGCTCCTGCGGCTATCGGCGGCGGCCTGCTGGGCGGCATCGTCGGCTCAATCCTGGGCAATCAGTAGCAGCAGCAAGAGCGGGAAACCGGCCCGCAAAGAATCCGCAGCATGGAACGCGGCCCCATCGATTACGCGGCTCGGCGCCGTTTATAGCCGCACTGCAACGGCTGCAGGGCCGGGGGTAACTGCCTTGAATCTCTATCACAAGAAAGTCGAGTTAAGGATTGACTTATCGAGAGTGAGTCGTCTAGGAAAGGATGCAGGGCTGTTCGTTATGTAGCGAATCTGTACAGCGCCAAGACTCTGTGCCTAATTGCCGATAGTGACCGAAGGGTGAAGGCGTAAGCAACCCCGATTCGGGCCTCCGTTTCCGGCCTTTGAAAAGGCGAAACAGCAATAGGCGAAGCGGGAGCAAATGTTGCAACGGGATTATGCGCAGGCAGGGCACACAACATGAATAAAATCATCCTAGCCGATTCACAGGCGATCTTCCGTGCGGGTACAGCCAAAGTGCTGGCCATGGACGAGGATATACGCATTATCGCTCAGTGCACGGACCTGGATCGCATGTACCATGCCATCACCACCTTTCCCGGATCCATCGTCCTGTTCGCGGCGTCTTTGCACCCGGATTTTGCGCGCCTGCAGTTGCTGTTTGAGACCACGGGCAGCCGTGGCATCGTCATCGCCGAGAACAGCGAAACCCCCGACACCTACTTGCAGATGGGATTTCGCGGCGTGGTCTTTCGCAGCGTGACCGGACCGGCGCTAGGGGACTGCGTGCGCCGCGTCGCTGCTGGAGAAACCTGGCTTCCTCCTCAGATCAAGCTCACTGAAGCGCACGAGGAAGATATGGTGGGTATGCGCGTGCGCGACCGGCTCACGCCCAAGGAGATGCGGATTGTGGCTCTCATCGTGCAGGGGTGCAAGAACCGCGAGATCGCCCTCCGGCTCAAGACCACCGAGCAGGTGGTCAAGAATTATCTTCGCTCCATCTATGACAAGACCGGCGTCGGCGACCGTCTCGAACTCGCCCTGTTCACCATTCACCACCGCGTGCTGGCTCAGGCCGCAGCCGAAGTCGGCAGCAAACTCGAGGCCGAGGAACAGGCGGCGCCCAGCGCAGTCGCGTAGCAGCCGAGTCATCGTGAAGGCCGTTTCCATCTCCGATAGAGCGCCCGGATGCGCGCCGCTTGCGCCATCACGCGGCTACGAGTCTATTGGTTGACGCCGCTGGCCAGAAAGCCGCCGTCCACGGCCAAAATCTGCCCGGTGATGAAGGAAGCGCTATCGGAGGCGAGAAATACCGTGGCGCCGACCAGTTCTTCGGTCTTGCCGAAACGCCCCATGGGCGTGCGCATCAGCAGCTCCTGGCCGCGCGCCGTGCTGTCGAGCAGTTTGGCGTTCAAGCCGGTGCGGAAGACGCCGGGCGCGACGGCATTCACCGTAACCCCTTTCTTTGACCACTCCACCGCCAGCGAACGCGTGAGGGCGGCCACACCTGCCTTGCTGGCTGCGTAGGCCGCCACTTCGCTGAGTGAGACGAAGCTGTTCAGCGAGGCAATGTTGACGATGCGCCCGTAACCCCGCTCCAGCATCTGCCGGCCGAAGACCTGGCAGGCGCGCAGCGTTCCCGTCAAATTGGTGTTCAGAATGGCATTCCATTCCTCTTCGGGAAAGTCCAGCGTGGGCGCGCGCTTGATGATGCCCGCGCAATTGACCAGAATGTCCACCTTGCCGAAGGCCCCGAGCGCGGCCGCCAGCAGCCCTTCGAGCGTGCTGCGGTCACAAACGTCCGCCGTCTGGCGCACAGTCTTGCGGCCAAGCGCCTCAATGGCGCCGGCGGTTTCATCCACCTGCGGCTGACGGCGGCCAGTCGCTATCACATCCGCGCCGGCCTCCGCCAGACCCAGGCTGAGCGCGCGGCCGATCCCGGAGGTACCCCCGGTAACCACCGCGACTTTGCCTTTCAAGCTAAAAAGATCGCTGCTCATGCTTTCTCCGTGACAAATGAATCCGCGTTCCGGGCTTGCCTGGCGCCATCGCCCGTGACTCCCAAAAATACCGGAGCGATGTGCCGTGCGAAGAGGTTTTCGGTCACGTTTTTGGCAATCACCGCTTCATTGGCCTCCAGCAAATCGAGATAGCGGCGCTCCATGTGAGCGGCAACCTTGAAGCCCACGTGTAACAACTGGCGCACACTGGGATTGTAAGCCGGGCTGCCTTCCACGTGCCGCAGCGCCGACGTGTATTGCTCCGGCGTCCAGGCGCGCACTGCGTCTGGCGTGGGCAATTGCGCCGGGTCGATGTCGATGACTGCGGCGTAGGGTTCACAAAGCTCCGCGCGGTGAGCGAACGCCTGCGCGTAGATCTCCTTAGCCAACTCTAGCCCGTCACCGCCGGCCTCGGCCAGCCCGATCAGTTCTTCCAGCCATGTGGTGCCGGCAGTTTTCAGGTGCACGCCGCAGTTGGAGCGCCGCATCGTCCGGTGAATGGCCGGATAGATGGAAAACTTGTCGCTGCCCGAGTGGATGCTCAGCTTGAGATTCTCCGGCAATCCGTATTGCTTCACCGCATGAGCGATGGCCGCCACATCCAGCGCCATCTCGCGCTCGAATTGCGCCGCATCGCCCACGTAGTCCACGCCCTTGTTGAAGCGCCCGCTGAACTTGGGCGCGATGGTCTGCACGGGTATGCCTTCATCGGCGATGGCCGCCAGAATCACGAGCAGCTCCGCGGGGCTTTGCGCGCGATCGGTTTCGTCCATTGAGACTTCAGGGATGAAATTGCCCGCGCCTTTGGCCTTCTCGATCTTGCGATAGACCTCGCCCGCCTTCTTCACCGCGCCGAGAAATTTCCGCACGGTTTGTTTCAGGCTCTCCGTGGTCATCTCGAAAGCTTCATCCGCGCCCGCCATCTCGATGCGGCCCTGGAGCTCGGCATGGCGCTTGACGAAGGCGTCGATCTCTGCCGGCGGAGCGGCCTGACCGATAAAGTCCGCCACATCGAGGGTGAAGAAGTCGCACGGCGCGAGAAAGCGGCCGACGGTCTCGGCCGTGATGTGATCGGCGTCGCAGTAATACGGCAGCTTCCAGTGGAGCGCCTGTACGGCGGCGTCGGCGGCCTGGCGGACCGACGCCGGTTCAGAGCCAATGATGAGGTGCTCGCGGTTCGACTTGTTCCAGACCGGAATGACTTCAGCGCCTTGCGCCAGAGCCTGCACACACGCCTGCAACTGCGCTTTGGCCTGGTGCGCGAAACGGTCGCCGGTGCCGAGGGAATACTTGGTAAGTTTGAGTCCTTGATAAGTCATAATCGTTTTCTGCCTTTCACAGGCGGCTGCGGTGCGCCCATAGCCCCAATCCGGGATGGGCGACAAAGAAAATCTCTTCGCCGTGCACGCGGTTATATCCCTGGCGAAGCTGGGCGGGATCGTAGCGCGCGAGCATGGCTTTAAGATCGCCGTATTCGTATCCCACCCCCTCCACCTCCTCGCGGCTCAGGTGCCCAGGGCACCAGACGATCCTGAAGCGGCCCTCTGAAGAGGCGTGGATCAGGTGCGCGGCGGCGCTCAGGTCGCCGGCCAAATCGGCGTTTTCACTCACCGCCTTCAGCGTGGCCGGCGTGCCGCGATAGCCGTACTTGCGGATCAGCGCATCGATGCCCTGGTCTTCGCCGAACTCCCGCACTCCCGGCGCCAGAATGACCAACTCCGCGCCGTCGGCCAGCGCCATGCGCGTGCGGTAGACGGCCTTGTTGCCGATCCAGGTGGAATGGAATTCATTGGGGTCAAGATAAACCACGGCCTTTTGAATGGGCTCGGCGACGATCTCGAAGTTGACCTTCAGGCTCAACTCGGCGGCGCGTAAAAAGCACTCGCTATCGTCGCCGATGAACAGGCCGCGCACCGGCAGCCCGCCGTCCTTGCCGCGCCCCACCACAGTCAGCACATAAACGATGGGCAAGTGCCGCAGAAAACGCCCGGCGGCGTAATCGAGCACATTGCGCACGGGGTTCTCCGCGCGACCCATGATGCGCTCCATTCCATAGACCGCGCCCAAGTAATGGCTGCGGTTGATGCCTTCGCGCCCGCCCACGCCAATGAGAATGTTCTTGGTGTAATTGGCCATGCCGATCACTTCGTGAGGCACCACCTGGCCGATGGAGAGGATCAGGTCGAAGCCGCCGCGTGAGATGAGGCGGTTGACCTGCGCCGGCCAGGAAAAGTTCAGTTTTCCCTCCGACTGCTCGCGCACGAACCCGGCAGGGACTTCACCCAATGTCTCAATATCGGTGCGCCAGTTGTGCACACGGAACAGCTCCGCGGGCACGCCTGCGAACATGTGCGCGATCTGGCCGGGCCGCATCGGAACGTGCGTGCCGAGAGCGGGCAGCACCGCTTTCAACCTGTCGCCGTAATACTCCCAGGCGTAGCGCGTCAGCTCGCCGGCGCGAGAGTGTTCGCGGCTCTGGTCGGGCGGGACGGCGAGCACGCTGGCGCGCTCGCCCAGCTTGGCCAGGCTGTCCGCGAGCAGTTCCTGCAGCTGCCGCGAGGATAATTCGGTTTCGGCGCTTCCTATGGCGCAATAAAGGCTCATGCTGCTAACTCTGCCTTCCTTAATCCGGGCGCCAGCACAGCAATCAGAACCCAGGCGACGATGTAGGCGCTGGCGGCGATGAAAAACAAGGGCGCATAGGTGTGCATGAATTGCAGAACCAAACCCGCGATGGAAGCAATGAGCGCGCCCCCGATGGCGCCGGCCGTGCCGCCAATGCCCGTGACCGATGCAACTTCGCTGCGCGGAAACATGTCAGAGACGGTGGTGAACAGATTGGCGGAAAATCCCTGGTGGGCGGCCGTGGCCAGGCTCAAAAGGCCGACGCATGCCCACTCATTCTTCATATAGGCCGCCAGAAATATGGGAACCACGGCGCAGGCGCAAACCAGCATGGCGGCCATGCGCGCGCGCGTGACCGCCATCCCCGCTTTGCGGAACGGAGCCGGCAGCCAGCCGCCCAAAATGCTGCCCACCGTGGCCGCAGTGTAGACGATGACCAGCGGCAGCCCCAGCGTGGAAAGCGTGAGGTGGAACTTGGTGGTGAAGTACGACGGCAGCCAGAAGAGATAGAACCACCAGATAGGATCTGTGAGGAATTTGCCCAAGAAGAAGGCCCAGGTCTGCCGGTAGGCAAACAGCTTGAGCCACGCTGTTCCCGGCTTTGGCGGTTCGGTCCTGCCTTCTTCGATGTATTCAAACTCCGCGGCGCGGAGCTTGGGGTGTTCGCCGGGCTTGTGGTAGTAAAGCAGCCACAAAACGATCCACACTGTGCTGAAGACGCCGGTGATGAGAAAGCCCGCGTGCCAGGTATGGAAGGTGAGCACAACCCAGGGCACAGCCAAAGGCGCGATGATTGCGCCCAGGTTGGTGCCTGAATTGAAGATGCCCGTGGCCAACGAGCGCTCCTTTTGCGGAAACCACTCGGCTACGGTTTTAATGGCCACCGGGAAGTTGCCGGATTCGCCGAGGCCCAGGCACAAGCGGGCGATGCCGAACTCCAGCACCGTGTTGGCCAGCGCGTGGCCCCACGCCGACAGGCTCCAAACACACATCACGACCAGGTAGCCGATGCGTGTACCCACCCGGTCGATGAGCCGGCCCATGACCAGCATGCCCACCGCATAGGCAATCTGGAAGGCGTCTACGACGTAGGCGTAGTCCAGTTCTGTCATGCCGATGCTGTGCTGGATGGTGGGCTTGAGCAAGCCCAGCACCATGCGATCCATGTAGTTGAGGGTAGTGGCGGCGAACAACAGCGCGCAGATGGTCCAGCGCACGCGCCCCATGCCTTCGGCTGGCGCGGCCATCTCTCCGGTTTGTGCATCCGAGCGCGTCTTACCCTCCACCGAGTTTGCTCGTCAACTCGTTCTCAGTATGATGCGCCGCCATCCGGCTTGCGCGCCGGTCACAGCAGCCGGCTCCGCAGGCAAAACCGCCCGGCTAGAGCCGGTATGCCTTCTTCACCAGCCCATACGCCAGATCGTGCGCCACCTCGAAGGCCTCGTCTTCCTCCAACCTGTGTTCGGCGACTAATCTGGCCAGAAAGGCGCAGTCAATGCGCCTGGCCACATCGTGCCGCGCTGGAATGGAGAGGAAAGCCCGCGTGTCGTCGTTGAATCCAGCCGTGTTATAGAAGCCTGCCGTCTCCGTGGCCAGTTCGCGGAAACGCATCATGCCCTCAGGACTGTCATGAAACCACCACGGCGGACCCAGACGCAAGCATGGATAGTGCCCGGCCAGCGGCGCCAGCTCGCGGCTGATCGTCGACTCATCCAGCATGAATAGAATAATGGTGAGCTTGCGCTCGTTGCCGAAGCGGTTCAGCAAGGGCCGCAGCGCATCCACATAATTTGTGGGTCTGGGAATGTCCGCACCCATATCGCGGCCGTAACGTTCGTAGATCAGGCGGTTATGGTTGCGCACGCTGCCGGGGTGAATCTGCATCACCAAGCCGTCTTCCAGGCTCATGCGCGCCATCTCAGTCAGCATTTGGGCGCGGAACAGCTCCTGCTCGCCGGTGTCGGCGTTTCCGCTTCGCACCTTGGCGAAGAGCTTGGCTGCTTCGCCGGCAGCTAGGTCCGCAGTTTGCGCCGTGGGATGGCCGTGATCGGTGGCCGTGCAGCCCAGCGCGCGGAAACGCAGCCGCGCCTTGGCCAGCGCGTTCAAGTAGCCGCTCCACGTCGTCGTGTCTTCGCCGCTCTGCTCGCCGAGTTGGGCAATGCGCTGGGCAAAACCTGCAAACTCCGGATCCACTACCGGATCGGGACGGAAGGTGGGCAAAATACGTGCATTGATCCTCGCCTTCCAGTCCGAAGCCCGGATGGCCTGATGATCCTGGAGCGCGTCCAGCGGCGAATCCGTGGTGGCCAGCACCTCGAGATTGAATCGCTCGTAAAGCGCGCGGGGCAGAAACTCCGGCATGCGCAGCTTTTCCGCAATGGTGTCGTAATACAGGTCGGCGGTTTTTTCCGACAACCGCTCCCCCAGCCCGAACAGTTCTTGAAAGGCGTAGTCCAGCCACATGCGCGTGGGCGTGCCGCGAAACAGGTAGTAATGGCTGGCAAAGATGCGCCATACCTTGCGCGGCTCTTTCACCTGCGGCTGCCCGATCTCCAGCTCGTCCATGGATACGCCCTGGCTGTAGAGCATTCGGAAGACGTAGTGATCCGGTTGCACAAACAGAGTGGCCGGGTCAGGAAACGGTTCATTGGCGGCAAACCAGCGTGCCTGCGTGTGCCCGTGCGGGCTGACGATAGGCAGGCTGCGAACGTGCGCGTACAGCGCCTGGGCGATCTTGCGCGTCCCGGCTTCGGCGGGAAAGAGCCGATTTTCGTCGATCAGCATGGATTTCATCCTATCTTGGGTGGAAAAACCGCCCATGTTCTGACCGGAGATTGAGGTCAGACCACAAGCTAGTATACACACGCGCTTCGCCGCTGCGGATTTTTCTTGTGCCCCGGGGAGGCATTTTTTCATCCCAGCGCCTTTCGGTGGTAATCTCATCTTGCCGCTGATTTTTTTTTTAGAGTCGCAGGAAGGCGCCCCTCTTGTCCCGGATGAAACGTGGCGAACCGAATACCGATCGCACCATGCATGTGGTGAACCACATCCGCACCCTCATTGAGAACGGCGCCTTGCACCCAGGCGACAAAATCCCCCCGGAGCGCGAATTTGCCCGTTCCCTCAAGATCAGCCGCGCCAGCCTGCGCACGGGCATCGGCTATCTGGCTGCCATGGGCGTCATGAAGGTTCGCCACGGCGTGGGGACCTTCGTCGCCGATGGCCCGCCTGAATTCGGCAAGGCGTCTCTCGGTCTGATGGGCGCGTTGCACCACTTTCAGACGTGGCAGATGTTCGAAGCCCGCATCATCCTGGAGGGCCAAGTGGCTGCGCTGGCCGCCGAACGCGGCAAAGAGGAGCATCACGCCGCGCTGGCCGAGGAGGTCGCGGAGATGTTCGCCGCCATGAACAACCCCTCGGAATATCTGATCCATGATGTGCTCTTTCACCGCACCGTTTCGCGGGCTTCGGGCAATCCCATCCTGGCCGCCGTGATTGAAACCATCACTTCGGCGCTCTACGACAAACGGCGCAAGACGGCGGAGCGTTCCACGGTCCGGCGCGAGTCGGCGGAGATGCACCGTGAGATTTACCGCGCCATCCGCGCGCACAAGCCGCTGGAAGCGCGCAATCTCATGGAGAAGCACTTGCGCATGGCACAGGTCGCGCAGGGGATGGAACGCCCTGCGGAACGTAAGGCGGCTTCGGGCTCGATGCAGCCGGAGATGGCCCACACCGAGCCCGGGGCCCACACGAACTGATCGCAAATCCCGTCTCCCGAAAGCCATTTTGAGCGGCGTGGCAGCCGTTTGCACTTGGCGGCCGCAGGCTACAGCATTTTCGGAAATGGTGCAGTCCTGTTGAGATCGATTTTCATGTCGCTGCTTCTTGAGGTCGCGGTCACTTGAGTATGTGCTTTCGGTCTATCGTATTTCCGAAGATGCTATAGGCCCACTCTCTTTTCGGCGCATGAGAAATGTTTTCTGTGGTCAGACCTTCGTTCTGAACCGATAAACGAGATCGATGGGAACTTGCCTGCACTTACGGCCTATTCGGAAATGGTGTAGTCCTGTTGAGATTGAATATGAGGACGCCTTCGCTTGCTCCACCTTGCAACCTTACCCATCAAAGGACGCAGAGAAGCGGGTGATGCAGTGAAGAGCAACGGGGAGTCCCTACAGTATCCGTCACAGTGCCCACAAAGCCCCTCTTGAATTTCAAGCCTAAGCTGTTGAAAGGATTGGAGGCGCGGGCCGGGATCGAACCGGCGCATAAAGGTTTTGCAGACCTCTCCCTTACCACTTGGGTACCGCGCCTTGGGTTGGCTGCCTGCTCTGCCGGATGAATCCATCCTCCAAGCCGTCGCCGCTCGCCGGGCCTCGATGGGCTTGGCCGCAGCGGCATAACTTGGAGCGGGAGACGAGACTTGAACTCGCGACCCTCGCCTTGGCAAGGCGATGCTCTACCACTGAGCTACTCCCGCTAAGCCGGCACTCCTGCCACGCTGTGCCGCTGTTAGCGCATCGCAAGGCAGTTTTTTCTCGATGAAAAAGCCGCTCGGCGATTGCGTCTTGGCCGATACGTGAAGGAAAACCGCAATCAACGCAAACTTGAGTATACCGGGCGGCTGGAACAGGGTCAAACTGAGGCGGGAGCGGAGGCTGCGGCCGTCTTTTCCGCGCCCAGAGGCGGCAGCGCAGCCCCGGCCCGGGAGCCTTTTTCCTCGTAAGCAATCTCGCCGTCGCGCATGTGCAGGATGCGGGTGGCGACGGCCGCCGCGTCGGGATTGTGGGTAATCATCAGCGTGGTCTGGCCCAGCTCGCGGTTGGAGCGCAGCAGCATGTGCAGTACGGCGTCGGAGTTTTTGCTATCCAGGTTGCCGGTGGGTTCGTCGGCCAGCACGATGGCCGGCCGCGTAATCAGCGCCCTGGCAATCGCCACCCGCTGCTGCTCGCCGCCGCTCAATTCTGAGGGCAGGTGCTTGAGGCGCCCGCGAATGGCCAGCATATCGCACAAGTGGTCGAGATAGTTGGAATCCATCGGCTCCTTGCGTCCGCTCACAGCATAGGCGATCTCGATGTTGCCAAGTCCCGAGAGGGTAGGCAGCAGGTTGAACCGCTGAAAGACGAAGCCGATGCGATGCCGGCGCAGGCGCGTGCGGGCGGCGTCGTTTAAGGCGGCAAAGTCGATCCCATCGATCACCACGCGGCCGGAGGTAGCCCGCGCCAGTCCGCCTAACAGGTAAAAGAGCGTGGATTTGCCCGAGCCCGAGGGGCCCACAATGGCCACGAACTCGCCCGGCTCAACGGCCAGCGAGACGCCGCGCACGGCCGTCACTTGTATTTGGCCCGCCGCATAGACTTTGGTCAGGTCTTGGGCAAGGATGATGGGAGATGAGGCTTCGGACTCCACAACTGGAATTGTAAATGCGGCGGCATTCGGCGCGCTTGCGTAGAATGGATATACAACGAACTCTGCCTCAGGACTTGCCGCGCATGACCGCCGAACTGAAATCCTCGCTTGCCGCTTCGCTCCAAGCCGCCGCCGCCCAGGCTGGCTTGGTGCTCGTCTCTACTGCCCAGGGCGCGGACTTTCACGGCCGGCCTACGGCGGTTTTCGAGCTGGGGCTGCCCGGCAGCCAGGCCGCGGGACGCTCGCTCAGGCTGGAGTTGAGCGCGGCATTCGACTTTTCAAAACCGCACCTGCTGCCGGAGATGACAGCCCATCTGGCCGCCGCGGCCAAGCGGCTGAGGAATCCGCGCCCCGACTGCTACGTGACGCTGGGCGGCCTGCCGGTGGCGTTTGGGCAGTTTGAGTGGCCGTTTCACCGCTCTACCTCTGGCGCCGACACCTACATCGTCCACGGCGAGATTCACCTGGCCGACGGCGGGGCGCACAACCTGCACGCCAAGGTGGCCGCCAGCGTCACGCTGACCTTCGCCGAGATCGTGCCGGCTATGGAGCAGCCCTACGCCGAGACCTTCATCTACAACGCCGTGCGCAAGACGGTGGACATGGGCCAGCTCGAATTTCTGAAATCAGGAAATCGCCAGCCGGTGCCTGTAACCACGCGCTACTGGAGCCGCTGGCAGAAGAAGTTCATCTTTACCGAGACCAACGACCAGGAACGGCTGCGCTATCTGCTCAGCAAGGTCTACTGGCTCTCCGGCGTGCTGGGCGCGGGCGAGCCGGTGTGGATCGCCGACCCGCGCGACGCGCAGTATCTGAACACCACCGAGGCCGACCTGCTGCGCATGGCGGGCGACGAGGCCGGCGCGGGGCTGATGAAGCTGGACAGCGATTTTGCCGCCGCCACGCCCGCGCTGATGGCCAAGGCCGATGAGTACCGCGCCGCGCTGGAGGCGGCGCTGGAGTTCACCAAACCCAAGTTCAACGAGGCCATGCGGGCGGGACAAGCGAATATGTGAAGCTGCAGAGTGCTCTTCTGTATACAACCCTAAAAATGAATATCCGATTGGGTTCACAAACGGTCTAATGAAAGTGTCATCCGTGGAATAAACAGCCCTCACAGATGAGGCGCTCCGAATGCGTTATGATGTTTTGAACTGAACAGCGAAACGATGATGGAGGGGAACGCTATGGCAGATCGGAAACAGTTCCTTGGAGTTGCTGACGCGAATCCACATCTGCTGCATTTGTTGGTCGAGTCCAGGGCCCGGACTGTGACCGATGATGAATTACGCGAACAGAGAATCAGCTTTGCATTTGGCAACTCACTCAAATCCGACCGGATAACCAAGGAGAGTGTACGAAAAGCGTCTGAGAGCATTCGGCTTCTTCCACAAGACAATCGTTCCCAGATGTAGCGCCGCCGTTCGGCATGAGTGTAAGAGAAAGCGAGAACCCGGAGCTTTACGCTAAAGTCCAGGAGCAGAATCTTCTCCGCCAATACGACTTGTTGTTGAATTGCATCGAAATCGGGCTGGAAAAGGGGATCGAGGCGTTCGACAAGTACATGCTTTGGTCGTTGAATGCTGCCGCAGTCGCAAACATTGCTCAGTTTGGTGGGCGCTATCGGGAAGAGCCGATTTATGTCGGCAACCACCTGCCTCCACACTTCAAAGATGTTCCGAATCAGATGGACCGGTTCTTTTCACTTATTCATGAGAACTGGAATGTGTTGGATCACCCTACCCTTCTTCCCGCGTACACACTTTGGAGGCTGAATTGGATTCATCCTTTTGTCGAGGGCAACGGCAGAACGGCTCGCGCAGCTTGCTATTACCTGCTCTGTATGAGGCAGGGACGGTTACTGCCCGGCAAGAAGATCGTGCCCGAGCGCATTCGAGATAACCGGGAACCGTACTACGCGGCGCTCCAGGATGCAGACCGGCACTGGAATGAAGGCCACTTCAATGTTTCTGCTCTCGCCACCTATCTGGAAGGCTTATTGATCGGCCAACTCTCCGGCGCCGATTCACTTGACGCAAACCCCTGATCTTTCCTGATCTTTACAGCGCGTTGCCGCAGGCGGAGCAGAAGCGCGAGCCGGAAGGATTGGTAGTCTGGCAGCGGGGGCAGGCAACGAGCGAGGGTGCACCGGTGGGTTGCGGCGGAACATTGGCCGTGGCGTAGGCAGACGGCTGGCCCCAGCCCGGAACCGGAATCCCCAACGCGGCCGCAATCCCGGCGGCCTGAACGGCGTTAAACTCGCGCACCCGGCCGGGCATGAAGAAGCACTCGATGAAGCCGAGGATGGTGGGAATGCCGGACCAGCACAAGCAGACGTAGAGAATCCCCAGGCCTGTCCGGCGCAGATAAAAGTGGTGAATGCCGAAGGTGCCCAGGAACAACGCCAGCAGAATGCCCACGATCTCGTCGCGGCGCGCGATCTCGTATTGCTGGTAGAAGACGGCCTGGGGATTGGGACCAGGGACGCTGCTCATGGCGATCTCCTTGTTCTCACTGCATCCTACGCAGTTCGGCGGCGCGCGGTTCCCGCACGTCCACAGCATTTTTCAGAAATGGCGTGGTCCTGTTGAGATTGAGTTTTATGCCGCTGCTTTTTGGGATCGCGGCCACTATACTCGTTTTGGTGCGAGAACACAGCAAATCCCGCCCCGGGTGATTGAGTTTTTCGTATCGCAATTTCCGCAGCAGGCGGGAACCTTGATTCAGAACGCTTTCCCCTCAACCGGGTTAGCCGCGCACCGAAATGTCGGAAAAGGAGAGCACGGCTAGGCCGTTCACCGGCTGGCCCAGGAACCGGGCCGGAGCGAAGACGCTAAACAGCAGCATGTTCTCGATCTGCGAGCGGGTAGCTGCGTCCGTGGGGCCGGAGACGATGCGATAGTCATAGACCTCGCCTTGATCGTTGACGTAGGCCTCCACTACCACGGGGCTGGATACGCCGCTCACGCCGTCACTGCCGGCCACACTGGAAAGGTAAAGGAGGCGCGGTGCGCTGGCCACTCCCAGAGGCGCGTCCTGCCTGGTAGGCTGGACGATCTGGGGCTGCGTGAACATGGTCACCAGAACGGTGACCGTGCCCAGCAGCAAGACGGCGCTGGCAAAGCCGGCAGAGGCTCGGAGAAGGAATGGACCCAGCGTGTTCTTCCATGCCAGGCCCCAACCGTGAAAGAGTTTCTGGCGGCTGCGCGCACGCTCCTGACTGAGGGCTACGCGAATGCGCAGCAGCAGGTCTTCAGGTTCCGGAACCGGGCCTAGTTCAGCCAGCGCCAACTGCGCGTGGCGCAGAGACTCCCACTCGTGCGCGCACTGCCTGCAGCCGCCGACGTGGGCGGCGATGAGCTGCATCTCGCGTCCGTTCAGCCGGCCATCCAAATATTCCGAAAAGCTTGCCTGCACTTCTTTGCAGTCATTCACTGCGCCTCCTCTCCGAGGGGCAATTCCAAGGCCATAAGCGCCGTAGGATGCGCATCCGGCCCCGCTGTTGTCAGCAGCGATTTCAAGCAGGCGCGTCCCCGGACCAGCCGGGACTTCACCGTACCCAGGCTCACGCCTTGCATTTCCGCCACTTCCTCGTAAACGAATCCTTCAATGTCGCGCAGAATCAGGGTAGTGCGAAACGGCTCCGGAACCCGCCTCAGCGCCGACTCCACACGCGCGCGGTTTTCAGCGCGCAGCGCGCAATCGTAAGGCGACTCTCCCGGATCCGCGAGCATGTCTTTGAGCCGCATGGACGGTGCGGAGTGATTCTCCGTCATCTCCTGCTCCATGGGAATCTCCTGCTGCTTGTGGCGCATCCACCAGCGCTGCTGGTTCGAGGCCTCGCGCAGAGCGATGCGGTAGATCCACGTCCGCAGGGTGGAATGGCCGTGAAAACCGCGTACTCCCCTGAAGACCTTCACGAAGACCTCCTGCGTCAGGTCGGCGGCATCGGCGCGGTTATGCACGATGCGCGCCAAGAGGGAAAAGATGGGTTGATGGTAGCGCGCAATTAACCACGCAAACGCCTCCTCAGACCCGGAGCGAAGTTCTTCGACGAGTTCCGCGTCGTCGGTGTGGAGCGCCAACGCGCTGGCAACATTCCCCATGGTGAGATCCGCCTGTAATTCAGTGTTCTCCCACCTTACCGCAAAAGATGCACGTTTGGCATCTCTGGATTTCCCCAGGCAGCGGAAATCCGCGGATTTCGGACCCTAAATGCCTGTGCTGCCGGTCGTTAGCTGCAGCGCAGGAACCAGCCTGGAACAGATGCCAAACCGCGCGCCTGCGGCCTGCTGGGCGGGCCTCATCTGTCTATTGTTTAGACACCGGGCTGGCGCGGAGTGTTCCCGCCGGGTAAGAAAAGGATAGGGCGCCGGCGAAGGTTATCATCGCCTGCTGAACCGATTTTCCAAAGGTTATCGAGTCAAGGTTCATCCGCCACGCGGCGTTCTCCGCAGTGGTCTTCGTCCACCAGAACGCGGGCGCAGCCTGCTTCGGCCGAGGATTGCCGGCCACGATTGGCATCGGAAACAGGCGTGAGGGAAGGAAGCCGGGCGGAGGCCATAGGAATGATGGTTGCGCAGAGACTCTCTACGGATTTTCCCATTGGTTGGGATTGCGGCGTAGATGCCAGCAGGGATCGTGGCCTCCGTGAGGAAACAGAGACTCGGCGCATGGGACCTGGACCGTGCCGAGAAAGTCGTACTCCTCTTTGTTGCCCTTGAGGGGAATGCCCATGAAGCGGTTGACTTTGACCATGGAGCTAGGCGAGCCGCGCAAAAGGTAAACGGCCGAATCACCGGCGTAAGCAACCACGGTGACCGCAGCCAGACCGAGAAAGACGCGCCAGAGAAAGCGGCCTAAAAGCCTGTACACGATTCAACCTCTCCAGGACGCAAATTTTCCGCCCCAGCTTGAGTCCAGCACGGCCCCGGTTCCCAGAAAACTACAGACGGCTAAAGAGGCCGCCGCGCCCAATCCTCTCCGCTGCGCCCGGAACGAAAAAAAAAGACCCTCCGCAGACGAATACACGGACTGCCAAAGGGTGAAGATGGTTTGCCGATGATGTGGACAAAGGCCATGCGAAGGAACCAGACTCACGTTCAGGATAGCCTCAATCGGCGTAAGCGCAAGGCGTAAAACGCCTGCCTGCGGCGTGGTGCCACGGAATCGCGGTTTACGCGGCGCTCGAATTGATAGAATTCCCGGTTGGATGCCAGGGAGGAGGAGCCGGGTGGGTAATCGAAGGTTGAGGTGGAGAGCGGTTTACGGCTGGGCGGCGTTAGCGGCAGTGTTATTGGTGACCGCGCTTCCGATGTTGGCGGCAGACAACGGGTTGGTGGCGCGTACCACGGCGGGACTGGTGCGCGGAGTGGCGCGCCCCGGCGGCGGCGCGGAGTTCCTGGGCATTCCTTACGCGCAGCCTCCGGTAGGCCGGTTGCGCTGGCGCCCACCGCTGCCGGCGAAGCGATGGAAAGGCATTCGCGAAGCCGCGCACTTTGGCGCATCGTGCATGCAGCCGCTGCTCACCGGCGACTGGAACCGTTACGATGCCGGACATGACAGCGAGAACTGCCTCTTCCTCAACGTGATTACCCCGGCGTGGCCGGCGCGGAAGCCGCTGCCGGTGATGTTCTGGATTCACGGCGGAGCGAACCTGGGCGGATCGGGCAGCGGCGGGCTCTACAACGACGGCACCCTGCCCGCGCACGGGGTGGTGCTGGTGACGATCAATTATCGCCTCGGCGTCTTCGGTTTCTTCGCCGATCCGGCGCTCACACGCGAGTCGCCGCATCACGCCTCGGGCAACTACGGGCTGATGGACCAGATCCTCGCCCTCCAGTGGGTGCGCGCGAACATTGCCGCGTTCGGCGGCGATCCCAACAATGTGACGGTCTTTGGCCAGTCGGCGGGTTCCATGGATACGGGCATGTTGATGACCTCGCCGCTGGCGCGCGGGCTGTTTGAGAAGGCCATGGGCGAAAGCGGCGCGGCCTTTTGGCCGCCGGTAATTCCACTGGTCAAAGCAGAGCAACTGGGCGAGAAGACAGCCGCGGCTTTGAACGCGCCCGCCGGAGCGCGGGGCATTGCGTTCCTGCGCAAGATTCCGGCCGCCGAGCTGCTCACCGAACTGGGCGCACGCGCCACGCAATGGCCGGGCGGCTTTACGCCCGACGTGGATGGCTGGGTGCTGCCGCGCTCGCCAGAGGAAGTGTTTGCCGCCGGACAAGCAGCCGCGATCCCGCTGCTGCTGGGCACCACCTCGCGCGAGATCGTGATCTCTGAGCCGGTGAATGCGCTGCGCGCCAGCATTGAGCGCGAGGCCGGAAGTCTGGCGCCCAAGGCCCTGGCGATCTACGGGCTGGCCGGCAACGGGCAGGGCGCCAGTGATCCGCTCTATGGCTCGGCTTCGGTGCAGTGGTTCGCTGACCGCATGTTCCATTGCCCCATCACCACCGAGGCGCTGTGGCAAAGCGCGACCGGGCAGCCGGTGTACGAATACGAGTTCGATCATCCCCTCCCCGCCCAGGAGGCGGAGGGGGCGCAGCACTCGGGCGAACTGCCGTATGTGTTTGGGTTCTTCCCCAAGTCGGGAAACATCGGAGGCAAGTTCACCAAGCTGGATTTCAAGTTGGCGGATCGGATGGAGGACTACTGGACGAACTTTGCGCGCAGCGGCGATCCGAACGGCGCGGGGCTGCCAGAGTGGCCCAGGCTCGCCGCCTCGCAGCGGTACATGGACTTTGGCGTGGACGGGAACGCGGCAGCCAGCGGCAAGCCGCTGCGCGCGGCGCAGTGCGGGCTTTACCGCGCGTGGCTGGCGCAGCGCATGAAAAAAAGGCAGTAGCGGGCATCGCCCGGCCTGTTACAAGCACCCTGAACTGGCCGCCATGAATGCCGCGGACAGGGAGCAGAAGTTTGATCCGGGTGTGACTGGCGCGCGGCTATCCGGGCCTTCGCCCCTGTGGATGTTGACCGGCGCCGGCGCGCAGCATCCTGCGGCCTTTGCACCAACTCCTGCGGCCTTTGCACCAACTCCTGCGGCCTTGTTCTGCGCCATCCGCTGCCTCATCCCATCATTTGCTGCTCTGGCGTTTCTGCGGTGATAGCCTCAAAGTTTATGGCAAGAACCTCTGCAGTGGACTATCTGATCGTGGGCGCGGGCGTGGCCGGCTTGCGCGCGGCCGTGGAGCTGGCGCGCCACGGCGACGTGCTGGTGGTCACCAAGGAGTCGGTCGGCGAGTCGAACACGCACTACGCGCAGGGCGGGATCGCTGTGGCGCTCAAGGGCGACGAAGACATTGCCCTGCACCTTGAAGACACAGTGAATGCGGGCGATGGGCTGGTCTACCGGCCGGCGGCCGAGGCGCTGGTGACGGAGGGTCCGCTGCGTGTGGCCGAGCTGATCGAGTGGGGCGCCAACTTCGACCGCGAGGCCGGCGAGCTGGTGCGCACGCGCGAGGGCGCGCACTCGCTGCCGCGCATCCTGCACTCGAGCGGCGACGCCACGGGCGCGGAGATCAGCCGCTCCCTGGCGGCCTTTGCGCGCGTTCATCCGCGCATCCGGTTCGCCGAATGGACGATGGTCACGGGACTGATCGTGGACGGCGGGCGGGTGATTGGGGCGGAGCTGGTGCGCGTGGGCGCAACCGGACGCGGCAGGCAGGGGAGCAAGCGCCGCGTGGCGGCGCGCGCCGTTCTCATTGCATCCGGCGGGGCCGGCCAGGTTTACTCCGACACGACCAATCCTGCTGTGGCTACCGGCGATGGCATCGCGCTGGCCGTGCTGGCCGGGGTCCCCAACGGCGGGTCTTTGCCGTTGGGGTGGAAGACCGGGGCCCCCAACGACGGGTCTTTGTCGTTGGGGTGTGAGACCGGGGCCCCCAACGGCGGGTCTTTGCCGTGGGGGTGGAAGGCCGGCGCGGAGCTGGCCGACATGGAGTTCTATCAGTTCCATCCCACCGCGTTTGCGCAGGCGGGCGCACCGCGCTTCTTGATCTCTGAAGCCCTGCGCGGCGAGGGCGCATGGCTGCGCAACGAGCGAGGCGAGCGCTTCATGGAGCGCGTCCACCCCCTTGCTGAACTGGCCCCGCGCGACGTGGTGGCTCGCGCCATCGCCCGCGAGGCCATGGGCGAGCCGGGCGAGTCTGGAAGCGAGCCGCGGCCGGTCTACCTGGACATGCGCCACGTGCGCGGAGTGAACTTTCCTGTGCGTTTCCCCGGCATCAGCGCCTTCCTGGCGCGCTATGGACTGGATCTGGCGCGCGACCTGATCCCGGTGCGCCCGGCTGCGCACTACCTGATGGGCGGGATTCGCACCGACCTGGGCGGCCGCACCAGCCTGGGCGGTCTGTACGCAGCGGGCGAGGCAGCCTGCACGGGCGTGCATGGCGCCAACCGGCTGGCTTCGAACTCGCTGCTCGAAGGGCTTGTCTTCGGCGCACGCGCGGCGCGGTCCATGCTCGACGACGGATTGCCTTTGGCCGCAGTCGAACCCGCCGGCGCAGTTTCCAAAGCGCTGACAGCAAAGGAAGAAGCCCAGGTGGAAGAGATCGTGGAGCGGCTGCGGAGCGCCATGTGGACTTACGCGGGGCTGCTGCGCGATGAGGCCGGGTTACGCAAAGGACTGGCCGAGCAAAAGGCCTGCGCGGAGGGCCTTGCCGAGCTGGCGAGCGGCGGAAAGAGCAGCCGCCGGCTGGCTGAGGCGCTGGCCATGAGCTGCGTGGCGCACTGCATCCTGATGAGCGCCCTGGCTCGCACCGAGAGCCGCGGCGCGCACTTCCGCAACGACTATCCCCGGCGCGACGATCAGAACTTCCGCAAACACTCGGTGCTCGGCCGGGAGGGACGGCCGGTCTTCGAGGAGTGGTAAGCGGCAAAGGCATTTTCGGAAATATTGGGAACGATTGAGAGCCGCGAAAGTGGATTTTTCTTGAGGAAAAATCCACTCAGCAGGAGCGGTTTCGGTCTACACCTTTTCCGAAAATGCTATAAGGCGGGCTGCTCATTGGGCACTGGCGACGGAGCCGGATTCGACAGAGATCCAGCCGCGCGTGCGGCGCGCCGCGATGGCGATGACAGCCAGCGCGAGCACGAGAAGCAGCACGTGGCTGGCGAGGACGGTCCCCTTCGGGGCGGGGACGATAGGCCCCTGGATGAATGCGTGCATGCCATAAAAAAGAGCGCCGGCTGCGGCGATTGAGAGCGTGTGCAGGGCAGTCCATGCGCTGCGGCGCGAAAACACCCAGAGCAAGAGCAGAAAAGCAAGATCGGCGGCGAGTATCCACGCGACGGCGGCCCAGTTCAACGGAATCGGCGCAAAAAAGACCGCGGCGGCGAGGAAGAATGCGGCCAGGCCCGTAATCCAGGGTGACGGGACCGGTTCCGGCCTGGGCTGCGATTTCGGCTTGGGAATGAGGAACGCGGCGGCGGCAAAGAGGATTGCGATCACTCCTGTGACCGTGAATTGTGAGGCCGAAGCGATGAAGTGGTAGCGGCGGATGGAAAAGACGGTGCTAAAGTAAACGGCGGCGGCGAAGAGAACAGCAGCGACCGGGATGCCAATGTTGCCGAGCCAGGGCGTGCGGGCGCGGGAAGGGAACAGTCCCTCGACGAGCGCAATGGAGACGCCAATGCTCCAGAAGGGGTGAACGTTGAGCATGAAGAGCGTCCACCAGGCGCCGATGCCGAGGGCGGGAATCCAGGCCACGGACAGCAAGTGGAGGTGCAGCCCGAAGGCGTTGGGGTTAAAGAGCGTCTGCGTGGTGTAGCCCTCCTCAATGAGGCAGTAGGCACAGCCGAGGAGAAAGATGGTGGGCCAGCCGCGGCCCGCGCGGCGCGTGAGCTCGCGGATGAGCAACGCGCCCCCGCCATACATGGGCGCCAGCACGATGAGCGGCTTAAGAAAGGTGATGGAAAAATCGCCGAGAAGGTATTCGGCGACGAGTGGCGCGAGAAAGAAGAGGGTGATGGCGGCAAGGATGGAACGCTGCGGGTTCGACATGGAGCCTCTTTCGGGTTACAGAAATTGAAGCGAATCGGGGCCGAAGAACGAAATTCCGGCTAAACCGGATCGAGTCCGTAGAGGCTGCGAATACTCGGAAGATTGGTTCGCATCTTGTGCCCAACCGCCCGCTCTATGAATTTTGCGACGGCGTCGAAGCGCTCCATGGAGGCGGCCCTGTCGTTGAGATCGAGACCGAAGGCGGCCAGAAGCTTGTCCTGTTCTTCCTGCGGCCAGTTGGCGCGATCGTTCCATGCCTCGATATTGCCGGCCCTGAGCGCCTCATTGCCGCCATGGGCGAATTCCGAGTGCTGCAGCCACCGCCTGGTGAGCGCCTGGGCGCGTTCGTTCGCCGGGTCCAGGCCGATGTCCGCTTCGATCTCGGCGAAGAGCTGCCGAAAGGCCGTTAAATTCTTCTGCCGGACTTCAAGAGGCGTTTCACGGGCGATACGCTCCTTATCGAGCCAGGCTTGATCGGTGTAATACTTCCGCATGGATTTCTCTTGTGGTTGCATGTCGATCACCTCGATGATTCGTCTGAGAATGGACGCGTCGGTGGTTTGCCCCGATCGAATCGCCTTTTCCGCCGCTTCAATGGCAACGATGGCGCGGTCGATCAGCTTTCGCTTTTCGGCCAGAGCTCCACGTTGCACATGCAGGGAGCCGGTGAGCGTCAGCGGTCCGTGTTTCAGCAGCAGCCTGATCTCCCGAAGCGGAATCCCCAGGAACTTCAGTGCCGCAATCTGTTCGAGACGTTCCAGGTCTACCATGTCATAGAGGCGAAACCCGGAGATTCCGCGCTGCGGCTTGAGCAAGCCGATGCGATCGTAGTGGTGCAACGCTCGCACGGTTACGCCTGCCAATTCCGCGAATTCGCCAATCCGGTAGGTGGTGCCCATCGCTCTTCGACCATAGTCGGGCCTGACGCAGGGTCAAGGTCAAGAGGAAAATTGGCTCATAAGCGCGTTGGAAAAGCTTCGCGGAAGACGGGATTGGATTCGCCGCCCAGCCGGGATGAAATGGATCGCATCACGCCTGAATCGCCGCAATGCCAGGACCGAAGGCCAGAAGTGTTGGTTGCGCGCGATTTCATGCACCCGGAAGCTCCCGCCCAATGCACAGCGGCCACCCCGAAGGGTGGCCGCTGCGTTCCGTGACGAGTTTGCGAAGGCGTCTTTACCGCTCACCCTTGCGCCAGTTGATGAGGTCGCCGAGGGTGGTGGTGGAGCTGGAGACCGGATGCTTGTGCGCCTCCGCCTTGTAGCTTTCCACCTGCGCTCGGGTGGCTTCGTGGCCCAGCGCGCGCAGGCTCAGGCCCACCTTCTTTTCTTCCACGTTGATCTTGATGATCTTGAAGTCGTGCTCCTCGCCCGGCTCGAGCTTGGAGTGGCTGCCAGCCTGGTCGCCAGCCTCGGAGATATGGCACAGGCCCTCAATGCCTTCGGCGATTTCGACAAAGGCGCCGAACTGCGCGATGCGCAGCACCTTACCGTGCACTACGTCGCCCACCCGGTGGGTGGCGAAGAAGGTCTCCCAGACGTCGGGCTGCAATTGCTTGATGCCCAGGCTCAGGCGCCGGTTCTGGGGTTCAACGCCCAGTACCACGGCCTTCAACCGCTCGCCCTTTTTCACGACCTCGGAGGGATGCTTCACGCGTTTGACCCAACTGAGGTTGGAGACGTGCACCATGCCGTCGATGCCGTCCTCGATCTCGATGAAGGCGCCAAAGTCGGTGAGGTTGCGCACCCGGCCCTCGACCACGGTTCCCACCGGATAGCGGTCGGTCAGGTTCTCCCAGGGATTTTCCATCAACTGCTTCATGCCCAGCGAAATCCGCCGGTCGCCGGAATTCACGCTGAGCACCACTGTATCCACCTCGTCGCCCGGCTTGACCAGCTTGGAGGGATGCTTGAGCCGCTTGGACCAGGTCATCTCCGAGAGGTGAACCAGTCCCTCAATGCCCTGCTCCAGCTCGATGAAGGCGCCGTAGTCGGTGACCGAAAGCACCCGCCCATGCACTTTGGCGCCTACCGGATAGCGTTCGGCGGCGTCCAGCCACGGGTCAGGGGTCAACTGCTTAAAGCCCAGTGAAACCCGCTGCTTTTCTTTGTCGAATTTGAGCACCTTCACCTGAATCTCATCGCCTACATTCACCAGGTCGCGGGGGTGCGTCAACCGTCCCCAGCTCATGTCGGTGATGTGCAGCAGGCCGTCAATGCCGCCCAGATCGACAAACGCGCCGTAGTCGGTGAGGTTTTTCACCGTTCCGGTGAGCACCGCGCCCTCCTCCAGGTGCTCCATCGTGGCCGACCGTTTGACGTTCAGATCCTCTTCCAGAAGCTCCTTGCGGCTTACCACCACGTTGCCGCGCTTCTTATTCAGCTTGATTACACGCACGTCAATCTGCCGGCCAAGGTAGCCATCGAGGTTGCGCACGGGGCGGATTTCAAGCTGCGAGCCGGGCAAGAATGCCTTCAAGCCGATGTCCACGGTCAGCCCGCCCTTGACGCGGCTGACCACGGTGCCTTGGATGGGCGTCTTGTCGTGCGCGGCGCGCTCAATCGCGTCCCAAACGCGCAGCCGCTGGGCGCGCTCGTAGCTCACCAGGTAGCCGCCCTCCGGCTCCTCGCGCTCGATCACCACGTCGATGGGGTCGCCGGGCTGTAACTTGACTGCGCCGGTGTGGTCCAGAACCTGCTCCAAGGGCACAAGCCCCTCGGATTTGAGGCCCACATCCACCACCAGGTACTTTTCCGTCTGCTTGAGAACTGTACCGGAAACGATCTTATCCCCATGCGCCTCGACGGCGGCCGCCTCGGCCGCCTGCTCGCGCTCAAACGCGGCCAGGGCCGCAGAGAAGTCTTCCGCGGGCTCAGTTGCAGGAGCTGCCGGCGCAAGCGCACCCGGTTCTGTGCGGTGAACGGACGCGGCTTCCAGCGGCGCCTCTGCGGCCGCGGCAGGGGCGTCTTCCACTCCTTTTTCGCTTTCTGCACGGTGGGTGGCGGCCGCAGCCACGGCTTCTGCTGGTGCGGCTAAGGGCTCAGTTGGAGGGTTATCTGCGTCCGGTGCGATTGCTGCAACAGCATCTGTGGCCTCAAGGTTGGACGCGGATTCGTACAGCGGTTGCTCAGCTTCCGCCGCAGGTTCTAGTGTTGGGACTTCCAATTCGGTGTTCAGGGTTATGCTCTCGGGTTCGGGATTAAGGACGTTTGCCATTACTGCCAGCTCCGGAATTCCATGCTCTCCCGGCGGCTCACTCTCTCCGTCAGGAGCGGCTCCCGCGCTGCCCACCACGGCGAACCGCGAGCGGAGAGCCCTACAAGCCGTGATCCTGCCGTCGCGCTTTGGCGCCGAACCGCCGCGTCCTCCCATGGAGCACCGTCCAGCTTGGGGCTGGATTCGGAGATGCCGCCGGTCTCCTTGGAAAAACACCCGGCAGGGACGGCTCGCTGCATGGCGGCCTCAACTCACTGCTGGAATCCGCGCAGGAAGCTACGCAATCGAGTGTAGCAATGTACGCTTTCCAGCGTCAATCGAGGCACTTCCGGCGCACGCCCCGGCATCCCGCATTGCAAACACTGAGCGTGGGCCGAAGCGCCTCGATATACTGGTGCCAGCGGCGCAATCGTGATGGACCACCTTTGGACTCCCTGGCGTTATGCCTACGTCACTTCGGCAGATGAGACCGCCCGTACCGGCGTGGCTCCCGCGCTGAGAGCTTGGCCCGGCAATCTCGGCTGCATCTTCTGCAATCTCATCGCCTCAGTGGATTACGCCATCGCCAACAGCATGGAAGCGGAGAAGGCCGAAGCCGCCGCGGGCTTGGTGGTGCGCGCCAAATACAATTTCGTGTGCCTGAACGCCTTCCCTTACACCTCCGGCCACGTGATGGCGATGCCCTACGCTCATCTGGACCGGCTGGCTGCGCTGCCTGCTGAAACCGCCCAGGAGCTCATGGACTTGGCGCAGCGCACGGAGCGCGCCCTGGAGCGCGTTTACCACCCCGACGGGTTTAACTTCGGCATGAACATCGGCCAGTCGGCCGGCGCGGGGGTAGCCGGGCACGTTCACCTGCACGCCATGCCTCGCTGGACCGGAGACACCAGCTTTATCACCACCGTTGCGGAGACCCGCGTCCTGCCTGAGGACCTGGAGACGACGTGGCGGCGGCTGCGACTGGCCTTCGCGGAACTCGGCCCGGCCTGAACGCGATCCCCGGCTCCCTGAACTCAGGAAGAAATCGCAGCGCAGCGAACCGTTCGTCGCTCCCTTGGGGAAGGTGCACGAACCGGTTTGCTTGCCCTTCGGCCGTCACTCATCATATCCAGACATCCAGGCAGGGCGTAGATGCGCACGGGTAGATGCGCACAGCAGATTTTTTTTGCGTTCGGCTTCCCATACCCACTCAGGGTATGGTATAAAGGCGTTGGCAGCGTTTGCCTGTGAACGGTGGACGCGCCAATGAGACTCTATGAAAACCGAAATTGCGCTAGAACCTCCGCGAAGCCTGCACACCGCCGCGCTACCGGCGCGCACGGCGTGCGAACTACGGAGCGCTCTCCTGCGCTGTGACGGACCTTCGGGACGCCGCGATTAGCCTCGCTGACGTGCCTCCCGCCCGCTCCTCACAGTGCTTGTTTGAGATCGAGTGAGTGAGTGGGAACCACCAGGAAATCACGCACGGCCTGCGGTTCTGCCCGCCCCTCCTAAGACGAAAGTCTGGCCAACTGCGCCTCCGTGCGCGGATCTGTTCTCAGGTTCGCGCAGGCATACGGGCGCGTGTGCCGGAAGGAGGCTGTCATGACCAAAGTCATTCTCAATTTTCCCATTCGGCGTTCCGCGCCGCTCTCGTGCGCGTGGGTGACAACCGGAAATCCTGCGCAGCCGCTGGCCGCGAAATGGATTGCGGACTGTAAGCCCGCCGGCCAGCAACCCCCTGACGTTGAGGAGCCGCCGGCGCGGCTGCTTTGCGCCTGATTTCAATGAAGGCAGGAGCGGACCGATGCAAACGGCCAATGCGCAGGTAAGAGAGGTGAAAGCGCCATCCAGCGCGGGCGTGCGTGTACGCACGCGCTGGCAGCGCAGCCTGCTTACGTTTCTGATGGTCTTTGGGCCCGGCCTGATCGTGATGGAGGCCGACAACGATGCCGGGGCTGTCTCCACGTATGTGCAGGCGGGCGCGCAATACGGCCTGCATTTGCTGTGGATTCTGCTCTTGCTGCTGCCCATCACCTACTTCGTCCAGGAGATGGTGGCGCGCCTGGGCATCGCCACCGGCAAGGGCCACGCGGCCATGATCTACGAGCGGTTCGGCAAGTGGTGGGGACGGTTTTCGCTGGCCGATCTGCTGATCGTAAACTTTCTCACCCTGGTTACGGAGTTTGCCGCCATCTCGCTGGCCTTGGGCGCAGTGGGCGTTCGGCCGCAAATCTCAGTTCCGGCCGCGGCCGCTGGCCTTGTTCTGATGGTCGTGACCGGAAGCTACCTGCGCTGGGAGCGCACGGTGATCTTTCTTTGCCTGCTGGACCTCACGTGGTTTGCGTTGGCGGCGATGGCGCATCCGCACTGGGGCGCGGTGGCCTACAACAGCGTGGTTCCCAACCTGCCGCCCGGCCCGCTTACCGGCAGCCTGGTCTTTTTAATCATCGCAATTATCGGCACGACCATCGCTCCCTGGCAGCTCTTCTTCCAGCAAAGCTGCGTGGCCGAAAAGCGGCTGCGCTTCTCGGATCTGAAGTGGGCGCGGCTGGACACATTGATCGGCGCGGCCTTCACGGTGCTGGTGGCCGGGGCCATGATGATCGTGGGCGAGTCCGGCTTGCGGCGCGGCATCGTATTTGCCGACCCGGCGCAGATGGCCAGGGCGCTGGTTCCCTTCGCCGGGGTATGGATGCGCAACGGCGTGCTGCTGCTGATGGTGAACGCGGCGGTGCTGGGCACGACAGCGATTTCTCTGGCCAGCGCCTGGGCCTACGGTGAAGTGCGCGGCTGGCCGCATTCGCTGCACAAGAAGCTTTGGGAGGCGCCGGGGTTCTACACCGTCTACACGGGCTGCGTGGCCGCGGCGGCGGGCGTGGTGCTGATCCCGCGCATGCCCTTGCAACTGGTCATCGTCAGCGTGCAGGTTCTGGCCGGGCTGATGCTGCCCTCGGCCATCATTTTTCTGCAACTGCTGCTCAACGATCGCGCCTTACTGGGCGATCAATGGGTGAACCGGCGCTGGAATAACTGGATCAACTGGACGATCATTGCCGTCCTCTTCGCCCTGTCGCTGCTGCTGGCGGCGCAGGTGATGCTACCCAATCTTTTTTCTTGACTTGACGAGGTGACTCATGGCGACCATGCACAATTCCTATCCTGCGGAGTACTTTCGCGTAGTTCATCCCCTCGACGACGAGCCCGAGCAGAAGTGCGCCAGCGAGGGGCTGGGGCCGATTGTGATGACGCCGGCGGTGCGCTACTCGTTGATCGCGCTCCGGGGCTATCTGATCCTGATGGGCGGAATTCTGGTCTATCACGTGCTCGGAATGGTGGGGTTCGTCCGGTGAGACGGGCAGCGGCCGCTCGCCGGTAGGGCACGGTTGAGCGCAACGGTCCGGAGGGCGGCACGCAAGCAATCGTGCTGCCGGCTTCTGAGGATGGTTCGCGTTTTCCGCCGCGTGTCATTCCGTTGCGATAGGGGAGGGAACGATGGGCTTCACTGACGAGCGATCAATGAGCTTACTTGAGGTAGGCATGCACCAGGTCGATGAGATCTTCGGCCAACTCGGGGGCGATCTGTTCCTTAGCGCCGCCGGCCAAGTGAAAGCGAATGTGAGTCTCCAGCACCTCACCCATGAGCGCGTTTACGCCGCCGCGCACCGCGGCCAGCAGCATGAGCTGGCCGCCGCAATCCTCGTCGGCTGTCAGGGCGCGCTCCACGGCGTCCAACTGGCCGCGAACTTTCCTCAGCCGCTGCAGCAATTTGAGTTTTTCCCGGTCCTGGTGGGACATGGCGGGGCTCCTACGCTTGACAATACCTACCCCCGGCAGAGCACGAACCGGCGAGGGTTTCGTTGTTCTCTCATTGTAGGCCCGCCGTCCCGCCTCGGGCCTAATCCGGCAGGAGGCTGATTTGCGGCCTGCCCCCGGCGCCAAAGCTCGGTCTGACCTTCGAGCGTTTGCGCAGGGATCGATTTGCGCCCTTGTAAAACTCACCCATTACCCTACGCGAGGAGGGCTGCTGCATGTTTCTGTTTCGGGGTTCCAGGTCTCGCCGCGGCGCGGCGCGGGCGTTTTTCGCGCGGCCGGACGCACTGGCCGTGAGCCTCGGCATGTGTCTGGGGCTGGCCCTGGCCGCCGCAGCCGCGGTTGGGCAGACCCCCCATTGCAGCGCCCATGCGCCGGCCGGCGCATCACCTGCAGCCGGCGCATGCCGGACCTCTGCGGACGATGCCGGCACTCCGGCCGCGCTCTTTCCCCACTCCGAAGCCGCGCGCTACTGGATTTCGGGCCAGGCGAACATCATCCTGCAGGATCACCCGGCATTCCCGGCAAAGTACAGCGGACCCAACAGCCTGACGGCGTGGGCGCAGAGCGCCACGACCCATGTGCTTACGCTCTACACCGGCTACGAGTTGACGCCGGATACGGAGGTATTTGCTGATCTCGAAGACGCGACCGGCGACGGCATCGGCAACGCCAATGGACTGGCCGGCTATACCAATCTGGACGCGGTGCGGCTGGTGCAGGGGGTGGCGCTTTCCAGGGCGCCCTACCTGGCGCGGCTCATGGTGCGGCAGATTATCCCGCTGAGCAACAGCCGCGTAGCCGCGCAACGCGACGAGCTGGACCTGGCCACCAGTTTGCCCGCACGGCGGCTCGAATTCCGCCTGGGCAAGTTCGACCTGGTGGATTTCTTCGATACCAACACCTGGGGATCGGACAGCCACCTTCAGTTCATGAACTGGACCGTGGACAACGACGGGGCCTACGACTACGCGGCCAACACCCGCGGTTATACGGATGGCGCAATGGTGGAATACGACGACCGCGGCTTTGCGGCGCGCTTTGCCGAGGCGTTGATGCCGAAGACGGCCAACGGAATCTATCTGGACGCCGACGTGGCGCGGGCGCGCTCGGAAAACTTAGAGTTTGATCTTCAAGGCAGCCGGATCGCGCACCGGCCAGGCGCGGTGCGCCTGCTGAGCTATCTCAATCACGCCGACATGGGGAACTACGAAGAAGCGATTGGGGAGTTTCTCGCCCACAAGACGGCGACACCGGACATCATCGCCACGCGGCGGCAGGGACGCCACAGATACGGCTTCGGGCTGAACTTCGAGCAGGCCGTCACGTCCGGCATAGGCGTCTTCGGCCGCTTGGGCTGGAGCGACGGCCGCAACGAATCCTACTGCTACACCGAGGACGACCGCACGCTGGAGCTGGGCGGATTCACCATGGGAAGCAAATGGAAGAGGCCCGCGGACCGCGCCGGCGCGGCCTTTGTGATGAACGGCATTGTGGCTGCGCACCAGCAATATCTGGCGCTGGGCGGACTCGGCTTTCTGCTCGGCGACGGCGCGCTGACGTATGGCCACGAAAAGATCGTTGAGGGCTTCTACACCGCTCACCTGTGGCGCGGTTTCTATGCCTCATACGATTTTCAGCACATCAACAATCCCGGCTATAACCAGGTGCGTGGTCCGGTCGCCGTCTCCTCCTTTCGCTTTCACACCGAATTCTGAGTCTGCCCGCAAGGCCATCTAAAAGCGCGCTGCATCGCCCTTCCGGCAAAGCCGCAAGGATATATCGTGTGACCTGACGACAGGCCGCAGCGCACGCCCCGCTATGGAACAGGCTTTGGGGGAACTCCCGCTCTTGCGCACAAACCCTTCAGAAATCAGAAGAAGCAGGTGCGGATGGAGCCTCGTTGAGCGAGGATCATGCCGGGCGAGCAGGGTGAAAAAGTGCGAAAGATCACATCTGCACGTGATTGTGCTCACATGGTCCCCATCTTATTTTCCTGTAGCGTCAGAGCAATAAGCGTTTCAGATCACACGAAAGGGATAGAGCCGCAGAGCCTGCTGGCAGCAGCAGGACGGAGATAGAGTTCAATGAGCGTTTTAAAGGATGCTGGACACCTCTTCCGGTTCGTGGGGATCTTCGTCGTCCTCTTTCTGATCTTTCTGGTGGTGCGCGGCTTCGTAGTTCCCAAGACATTTGGAGAATACGGGCACTATCGCGCAGCGGCCATTGGGGAGATCGCCGCTAACCCGCTGCATTTTGCCGGCCACCAGGCCTGCGCGGAGTGCCACGCGGACATTGTGGCTACGAAGGCCGCCGGCGCGCACGCGCACGTAAACTGCGAGGCCTGTCACGGGCCATTGGAAGGCCACGTTGAAAATCCGGCCGCCGTGGTTCCAGTCTTGCCGAATACCGCCACGCTGTGCGTTCGCTGTCACGAGGCCAGCGCCGCGCGGCCCAAGGGCTTTCCGCAGGTAGTGGCGGCCGAGCATGCCAACGGCGTGGCTTGCGAAACCTGCCACAACCCCCACAGTCCGGCCATCGGTTCGGGATCCAACGCGGGAGGTGCGCAGTGAATATAACCCGCCGCCATGTTCTTCTTCTGTTGCCGGCCGCCGCGGTGGCCTGGAAATCGGTGCTTGCGGGGACGCCGGAGAGCGCGCCCAACTACACGATGACCGATCACTGGTGGGGTATGTTGATCGATGTCTCGAAGTGCATCGGCTGCGGCAACTGCGTGCGCGCCTGCCAGGCTGAAAACGATGTCCCCGACGGATTCTTCCGCACCTGGGTGGAGGAGTATCACCGTACCGACTGGCATCTGGACCGGCCGCAGGTGATTTCACCCGACGGCGGCAAGGAGGGATTTCCCCCGGTCAGCGAAGACCCCGACGGGATCTACTTCTTCGTTCCCAAGCTGTGCAACCATTGCGCGGATTCGCCCTGCACCCAGGTTTGCCCGGTGGGGGCGACGTTCATCACCCCGGACGGGGTGGTGCTGATCGACCAGAAGTACTGCATGGGCTGCGGCTATTGCGTGCAGGCCTGCCCGTATGGGTGCCGCTACATTCATCCCACCAAGCACGTGGCGGACAAGTGCACGCTTTGCTACCACCGCATCACCAAGGGGCTGACCACGGCCTGCTGCGAAGCCTGTCCCACCGGCGCGCGGCAACTGGCCGACTTGAAAAATCCCAAGGATCCCATTCACGAGTTTTTGAGAACCCACACCGTGCACATCTTGAAACCGGATATGGCCACGGGGGCCAAGGTTTTTTACAACGATTTGGACGGATCGGTGCGGTAAAGAAAGGGACTAGGGACTAGGGACTGAGGGGCTAGGAGCTAGGAATGACCGGCGTGGAAGGTTACATGTATCCGAACGAGATCAGGCTCTACTGGAGCATACTGATCGTTTTGTATCCCTACATTACGGGGCTGGTGGCGGGAGCTTTCATTCTGGCCTCGCTGGAGCGCATCTTCCGCGTGGAGGCGGTGAAGCCCACCTACCGGCTGGCGATGCTCACGGCTCTCGCCTTCCTGATCGTCGCGCCGCTGCCGCTGCTGTTTCACCTCGGCCATCCGGAGCGCTGCTACGAGATGTACTTCACCCCCCACGACACTTCGGCCATGGCCATGTTCGGCTACATCTACCTCTGGTACTTGATGGCGGTGCTGCTGTTCGAGATATGGCTCGACTACCGCCGCGAAATCGTGCTGTGGTCGCAACAAACCACGGGGATCAAGCGCCTCATCTACCGCATCCTTACGCTGGGCTCCAGCAACATCAGCGAGGGCTCGCTGCGCGTGGACGAGAAGGCGGGCTGGATCGTCACCCTGGTCGGCATTCCCTCGGCCGTTTTGCTGCACGGCTACGTGGGCTTCATCTTCGGCTCGCTCAAGGCCAATCCCTGGTGGTCGTCGCCCTTGATGCCTGTTGTCTTCATCTTTTCCGCCATGGTCTCAGGCATCGCCGCCGTCATGCTCCTCTACATGGCGCTTACCAAAATGCGCGGCCAGAAGATCGACATGCTCTGCCTGGACACCGTGGCCAAGTACATGTTCTACATCTTCGTCATCGACTTCACCCTGGAGATGCTCGACCTGGTACACCGCATCTACCTGGCCGACGAGTCCTTCCGCACCCTGGACTTTCTGGTGCACACCAAACTCTACTTCTCGCAGATTGTGCTGCAAATCTGGCTGGGCACGGTGCTGCCCTTGGTTCTGTTGTTCCTGGTGCAGATCGTCAAGATGCCTGAGATCGCCCGCAAGCGCATCTACGCTTTTTGCGGCGCGCTGATCCTGATCAGCGTCTTCGCCATGCGCTGGAACGTGGTCATCGGGGGGCAGTTGTTTTCGAAGAGTTTCCTGGGCTACACCACCTACAAGATGGCCCTGGCGACGCATGAGGGCCTGCTGGTGGCGATTGGTTTGATCCTCCTGCCGCTGTTCTTCCTGTGGGTGCTGTTGAAGCTGCTGCCGCCGTGGCCGGAAAAAAGCGCGCACCCGGCTTTGGCCGACTGAGGTTGGCAACACGCGGACCGTGCGCCGCAACAACTGAACCGGATCGGGTGAAGACGATGGGCGATCTTCCCGGCGACGCATACGAACGGCTGGCCGAGCGCCTAGAGGCGCTGGAGCGGCGCATTGATGCCCTTGAGCATTCCTCCGGCGCAGCCTGTGCGCCGGCTGCTGCGGAGCCGGTTCCTTCGCAGCCGGCGCCCGTCGGCGAAGGACTTTTCTCCGCATTGACCGGGGGCGCATTCCCGGTGCTGGGCAAGGCCATGCTGGGCATCGCCGGAGCCTACGTTCTGCGCGCCGTGGCGGAATCCAGCGCGCTGCCCAAGCCGGCGGTAGCCGCGGTGGCCATCGCCTACGCAATTCTCTGGCTGATCTGGGCGGCGCAAGCGCCGGCAGGCGCATGGTTTGCCAGCACGACCTATGCCTGCACTTCAGCCCTGATCCTGGCGCCCATGCTCTGGGAGCTTACCCTCCGCTTCAAAGTGATTTCCGTCCCTATGACCGCCATCGTGCTGGGCGGGTTTGTGATTGCGGCATCGGCCTTGGCGTGGAAGCGCGATCTGGCTTCCGTCTTCTGGGTGGCGAATCTCACCGTGGCGGCGCTGGCCCTGGGCTTATCGGCCGCCTCGCATCAGATCGTTCCCTTCCTCGCGGTGCTCCTGCTTATGGTTCTGCTGGCCGAGTTCGCGGGGGAACGCGGTCACGAGTTGAGCGTACGGCCGCTGGTGGCGCTGGCGGCCGATGCGGCTATTTGGGGGTTGATCTTCATCTACTCCGGCCCGTCCAATGCCCACCTCAGTTACCCGGCGCTGGGCAGGGGCGCGTTGCTGGCGCCGAGTCTGGCCTTGTTCCTGATCTTTGCCGGGAGCGTGAGCTTCAAAACCGTTCTCCAGCGGAAGACGATCACCGTCTTCGAGACGGTTCAGACCATGATCGCGTTCCTGCTGGGCGCCTCCAGCGTGCTCTACTTCGGACCGCGCGGCAGCACGATCGCTCTCGGCGTTTTCTGCATGATTTTGTCAGCCGTTGGCTATGCAGCGGTCTTCTTGGTCTTTGACCGTCTTGCCGAGCGGCGCAATTACCGCATCTTCGCCACCTGGAGCGCGGCGCTGTTTTTGGGCGGCGGCCTGTTGTGCCTGCCGCCCTTGTGGCTGACGATGGTTCTTATTTTGGCGGCGATTGAGGTTACGGCCCTCGGCGCACGGCTCAACCGGCTGGCGCTGGAGTTTCACGGCGCAGCGTACCTGCTGGCGGCGGCAATTCTCTCCGGCCTGCTGGGTTACTGCTTCCACGCCCTGGCCGATGGCCTTTCGGGCGCACCGGGATGGAGCGTTTACCTGGCCACGGCGGGCGCGATCCTCTGCTATGCCGCGGCCAAGCCCGTGCCCGAGGAGCGGCGGAGGCCGCAGGCTCTTCACATTGTCTCCGCGCTTCTGGCGGTGGGCGCGGCAGCGGCGCTGCTGGTCAAGGGGCTGATGGCGCTCGTCGCGCTGCGCGTGATTCCCGCTCCTCATCATCTGGCGTTCATTCGCACCTTCACCATCTGCGCGGCGGCGCTCGCCCTGGCCTTCAGCGGCGCGCGCTGGCGGCGCAAGGAGCTGACCCGCATCAGCTACGCCGCGCTGGTCCTGCTGGCCGTGAAGCTGGTATTTGAAGACCTGCGCGTCCGCCATTTGGAGTTTTCCGCAGCTTCGATCTTCTTGTTTGCGATTACCTTGATCGCGGTCCCCCGCTTCGCGCGCATGGGGAGAAGGGAATGAGGCCAGCGAGGCACCTGTTTCGTCTTCGCGCCCGAATGCACCAATAGCCGGGCAATTTCTATCCCTCCACCGCAGATGGCGGCTAGTGAAAACTCTCCCATTTGCCGATAAAGAAACTGCTGAGGTGTAAACACGATCCACGGCGCGGCCGCCGGTGGTGCGTTTGTGCAGCGGCCGGGTCCACCGTGAGCGAAAGCGGAGAATGCCCGCGTCCCGGCAGAATTGCCTCAAGGAAAGGAAAACCCAGGAACGCACATGGAGAAACGAGGCAAGGACGTAGCCGATCTGCCTTGGGCGCACCTGCATCTGCCTCCGTTTCCCCAGGTCGCCATCCGCGTGCTGCAACTGGCGAACGATGAAAACGCGCAGTTGGAGCGGCTGTGCGACCTGATCTCGACTGATCCGGCCTTCGCCAGCGAAGTTCTCACCGTTGCGAATTCGATTCTCTATGCTCCGCGCTACCCCTCCACGAGCGTCTTGCAGGCGGTGACCGTGCTCGGCGCCAACACCCTCCAGGGCATGTGCATCACGGTCGGAGTAAGGGCTTATCTTGGGAAGGCCATGAGCTACCCGGCCATGCGCAACCTGTGGCGCCACAACCTGGCCTGCGCCGTCATCGCGGAGCGGCTGGCCGCAGTGGGTCTGATCGACAGGGACGTTGCCTATACTGCCGGCATTCTGCACGACATCGGGCGCATCGCGCTGGCCGTGGTCCAGCCCAAGGACTACGCCGCTCTGCTGGAGAGCCATCGCGGAAGCCCGGTCAGCATTCTCGCCGGCGAGCGGAATCTCTTCGGATGGGATCACTGCGAAACGGGAATACAACTGGTCGGCGACTGGAAGCTGCCCTCCGAGCTCGAACCGATCGTCTCCGCCCATCACGACGCCCGCCGCACCGACGGCGCCTGGAACATGGCCGAATTGATCAAAATCAGTTGCAGGATGGCCGACGCGACAGGCTTTCCGGCCTTCCCCGGCTGCGAAACCACGCCCTATTCCGAGCTGCTCAGCGAGCTGCCGGCGCGCGAACGCAGGCTCTTTGATTCCGAAATTGCGCCTCTGGCCGATGAGGTAGCCAAACGCATCCGCGCTATCGAGTGCGCGTGACGGCCTGCCCGCGCCATCCGGAGCGGCTCGCGCTTCTTTTGAAATTGCCGCTCTTGCCGCCGGTTTTGGCTTCCAAGCGAACTTCGCGAATAACGATGGCTTTGTCGAGGGCCTTGGTCATGTCGTAGACGGTAAGGGCGGCCACGGCAGCGGCGGTGAGGGCTTCCATCTCCACGCCCGTGGGGCCGGTGGTGGCAACCGTAGCCGTGATGCGCACGCCGCCACGGGCGATCTCCGCCTGCACGTCCACGTGCGTGAGCGGCAGCGGATGGCACATAGGAATCAGATCTGCCGTCCGCTTGGCCGCCTGGATGCCGGCGAAACGCGCCACCTGGAGCGGATCGCCCTTGGGGCTGGCGGGCAGCGCCGCAAGCACGGCGGCGGAAAGCTCTACAAAGGCCGAAGCCGTGGCCGTGCGCCGCGTGGGCGGCTTGGCGCTCACGTCCACCATGCGGGCCTGGCCGGCTGCATCGAAGTGCGAGAGGTGCGAGGGCTTAGTCATAGGGATTCTCAGGGAAGCAGGATGCGCACGATTGCGCCCGCTTTCACGGGACCAGACGCTTCGGGCAGCACTAGAAAGCAGTTGGAGCGCGCCAGGGCCGTCAGATCGCCCGATCCCTCCCAGGGCACGAGCGCGACTTCAGGCAATTCTCCCGTAGCCGCGCCGAAGGTGCAAGATGCGGGTAGGAAGCGGGTGAGGTCCGGCTTGGCTTTGGCGTCTGCGGCCAGCCGCGCCAGGGCGAAGCGCGGGCCAAGTTCGGCGCGGCCGGCAAGGGCCGCGAGCACCGGCGCGGCAAAGAGCAAGAATGTGACGGCGGAGGAGACGGGATTGCCGGGAAGGCCGAAGACCGGCAAGGAGCGCAGCGCTTTTCCGGCGCGGCCACGCTCGCTCAAAGACAGGCCGGCGAAGACCACGGGTTTGCCCGGCTGGATGCGCGCGCCGGTGAAATAAAAGCGGCCTCCGGCGCGGGCCAGGGCCGGCTCTACCAGGTCGAACTTACCCGCCGAAACTCCGCCTGTGATGAGCAAAAGATCAGCCTTGGCTGCTTCAGTGAGCGCGGCGTCGAGAGCCTGGGCATGGTCTGCGACGGTGGGCAGAAGCCAAGGCTCGCCTCCGGCCGCCGCGGCCATAGCCGCCAGCATCGGACCATTGGAGTTGCGAATCTGGCCGGGAGCGGGAACAGACTCGATGGGGACGATCTCGTCGCCGGTGGGAAGAATGGCCACGCGGGGCCGGGCGAAGACCTCAAGCGCCGTGTAGCCGCAGGCGGCAGCCAGCGCCACCTGCGCGGCGGAGATTGCGATTCCGGGAGCAAGCAGATATTCGCCCTTGCGCGCCTGCGCGCCTTGGGCGACGATATTTTCCCCTTTCTTCACCTTGCGCGGCGGCAGCAGCCGAACCCGTTCCGCAGACGGGTTCCCAGCGGCGCGGAGGTGCGCGACATGTTCGAGCATCACCACGGCGTCAGCGCCCTTTGGAATGGCGGCGCCGGTCATGATCTCCCAGGCAGCGCCTTTGGGAAGCGGGCCGCCCGGAGCTTCGCCGGCGCGCGTCGAGCCGGCCACGGGCAACGGCAAGTGGGCTGAAGCCTCTCGCGCACGGCAGGCATAGCCATCGCGCGCGGAGCGGGCGAAGGGCGGCTGATCGCGGTCAGCGTACAGCCGCCGGGCAAGCACTCGGCCGGGAGCGCAGCCCAGTTCGACACGCTCGGCGGCGGGTTTACGCCGGCCCAACTGCGCGGCATACGCGCCAACCTCCGCGGCGGCTTCTGCGTAACTGAGCAGAGCGGAGCTCATGGAATGGATTGTAGAAGGTTGCCTCGGCCGGGTTCCTCAGTGGGCCTTGGGGAAGCGAGGCCCCGGAAACGTGAAAAAGAACGGGCGTCCGCCGCGGCGAACGCCCGTAGGTATACGCGAGCTAACCGCAGGCTTAGCGCCTACCCGCATGGTAGGAAGAACTGATTTTCTCGCCCGCCTGCTGCAAAATGCCGGTTACCTCGGCGGCAAACTGCCCCGTCGGCGCCAGTTGCAGATACTTCCGGTACGCATCGGCGCACCCAGGGGGCAGGACAATCCTGTGCGTGGTGGGATCGACTGTGGCCTTCTGGACCAGTCCCTGCCCTTCGAGATAGTAAATGATGGGATCGTTGGGATCGACCTTCTGGGCCTCCTCGGCCGCCGCGACCTGCGCATCTGCGTTCCCTTGCTGGAAGAAGATAATCGCCTCATTGCGCAGCTCAAGGCCCGCCCTGGTTGGGTCGGCCTTGGCAGAGGCGTCGTAGGCCGCATTCGCCTGGGCAACCTTGCCGGTGCGCGCATAAATCTCGCCTAGACCGGCATCCGCAACGCCAAGAACGTCACTCTGCGGCGTCTTGGCGGCGCTTTCTAAGGTGATTGCCTTCTGATAGCTGGTGATCGCATCGTCATACTTTTGCAGACCCTCCTGCGCATAGCCCAGCTTTACCCACAGGATGGCCTGGTTTGGCATGAGCCCCGTGTCCTTGGTCATCATGGTCAAGATATCGTTGTACTTGGCGGTCTTGATCTCCGCCGTCTTGGCGGCAATCTGATCCTTGGTCGCGTTCGAACCCAGGCTCTTGGCCGCCGCCGCCGCCGCGTTGTCAATATCACTCTGATCCTGAGCCACCATCTTCAGGTCCGCGTTCAGTTCCTTGATGACCACATTGGCCTTCATGGCCGCAGCGTTGTTTTTCTTGAGCTCCTCCAACTGCTTTCTCTGCTCCGGCGTCATCTTGGCCAGGTATGCGGGCCGCGACATATCGTCGTTTTGCTCCACATTCGCTCCGGCCGCGATCTTGATGCCCGAGATCTCATCCACCACTTGACCCTTCGGCGTAGTCGGTTCGCGGTAGATCAGCGTGTAGGTGCCTGCAGGTGCCTCGCCGGAATACTCGCCGTCCGCGGAGACCGGAAAGTTGTATTTCAACGTCCTGCCGCCGTCGGGTGAGAGGCTCACCGTACCGTCCGTTTGGGGCGCCCCCGTTGGATTGAGCACCTGACCGTAAATTTTGCCCATCTTTGCGGACGGCTGCTGCGCAAGCACCGGGATGAGGGCGAATCCCAGCAATCCTGCCGCCGCGGGCAGGCCCAGCCAAAGTGAAAAAGTGCGTCTCATGTTCTTCTCCTTAGGAGCGGCGCGAACGATGCGCCCGCGGGCTCGAAAAAATCGTAATTGCTGCATCAAACCCCGGTGGACCAGCAGCGTGTGCCCAGCACAGGCGCCGCAAGGCTGGACCCGCCGGACCGTCTGCAATCATCCAAGACCAAAGTTAAATCTTACCCAGCTACCCGGACAAGAGGGCTTGCGTTGAAGGCCGCCACTCTGCGCGCGACCGCCGCGCTTCTGTATCCATGGAAAGCGCGACTCAGCCCGGCTTCGGAATGCACCGTTTGCCGGCGCCGGCCTTACGCGGCGCAAAGACAGCTTGATTGTATGGGGTGGGCGGGCCGCCTGCCATGATCTGTATCACACTCTAAAATCAAAGCATGACAGTCACGATTCGCACCGCGGCGGCGGCCGACGTTGGGCAAGTCCTGGCTTTTATCCGCGCCCTGGCCGCCTTTGAGCGTGCGCCGGACGCCGTGACGGCGACCGAGGAAGGCTTGCTGCGCGATGGTTTCGGCCCCGTCCCCTTTTACCACTGCTTGATCGCTGAGCAGGACGGCCAGCCGGCCGGCTTTGCCTTTTATTTCTTCAATTATTCCACTTGGATGGGCCGGCCCGGAATCTATTTGGAAGACCTTTTTGTGCAGCCGGAGTTTCGCGGCCAGGGCATCGGCAAGGCCCTCCTGCGGCGCGTGGCCGCCATCGCCGTCGAGCGGGGCTGCCGGCGCATACAGTGGGAGGTGCTGGACTGGAATACGACGGCCATCGAGTTCTATCGCGCCATGGGCGCCGAGTTTCTGGACGAGTGGCGCAATGTGCGCTTGGACGGGGAGGCGCTTCTCCGGCTGGCAAGTGGAAGCGAGTCTGCCGTTCCAAGCCCTCAGGAAGGCCCCCAGGAGGCCGCGCCGTGAGGATTCGCGTGATCGGCGGCGGCTTGTCCGGTCCGGAGGCCGCGCTGACTGCGGCGCGGTTGGGCTGCCAGGTAGACCTCTACGAGATGCGCGCCGTCGTGGACGGCAAACCACGGCTTACGCCCGCCCATCAGACCACCGACTTCGGCGAGCTGGTCTGCTCCAACTCGCTCAAGAGCGAGTCGCCCTATACCGCGCCGTGGCTGCTGAAGCAGGAGATGCGGCGCGGGGGCTGCGCGCTTTTGGGGATTGCAGATGAGTGCGCAGTGCCGGCGGGCCACGCGCTGGCCGTGGACCGCGTCGAGTTCTCGCGCCGCATCTCGGAGGCCATCGCCGTCCAACCGCTGATCCACGTGATCCGGGAAGAAGTGACGCAGCTCAATCCGCGCGGCTCGGAGCTTGCGGCCACTATCGTGGCTACCGGCCCGCTGACCTCCGATGCGCTCAGCCGCGAGATCGAGCGCATAACCGGCTCCGGCCATCTGGCCTTTTATGACTCCATCTCGCCCATCGTCGATGCCGAGACCATCGACATGAGCCGGGTTTACTTTGCCGCGCGCTGGGACAAGGGCACAGCCGACTACATCAACTGCCCCTTGGACCGTGCCGAGTACGACCGCTTCTACGACGCGCTGCTGGCCGCCGAACCGGCTGAAGAAAAAGAGTGGGAAAAGCTGGACGATTTCTGCCCCCACGATTCAGGCGCGGGTGCGCAGGGGGCCCGGTACTTTGAAGGCTGCCTGCCCATTGAAGTCCTTGCCCGCCGCGGGCGCGACACGCTGCGCTTTGGGCCGATGAAGCCGGTGGGCCTGCGCGACCCGCGCACCGGCAAAACTCCCTGGGCCGTGGTGCAACTGCGCAAGGAGAACCTGCGCGCTTCCAGTTACAACCTCGTGGGCTTCCAGAACCACCTCAAGTTCGGCGAGCAGGCGCGCATCCTGCGCCTGATTCCTGGCCTGGAAAACGCGCGCTTCCTGCGCTACGGCCAGATGCACCGCAACACCTACATCTGCGCTCCGGCGCTGCTGGACGAGTTTCTGCGGTTCAGACACGCGGCGCGGCAACCCATCTTTTTTGCCGGCCAGCTCTGCGGCGTGGAGGGCTATACCGAGTCCATCGCCACCGGAATGCTGGCTGGCATCTACGCGGCGGTCCTGGTGCGAGGCCAGGAGCTGACGCCCGTACCCCGCGCCACGGCGCTGGGTTCGCTGGTTCATTACATCACCCACGCCGATGCCAAAAACTTCCAGCCCGCCAATATGACCTTCGATCTTTTAGAGCCGCTCGAAGAAGACCTGCGCAGGAAGGTCCGCGACAAACAGGAGCGTCATTGCATCCAGTGCGAGCGCGCGCTCAATGCCTTCGACGCCTGGCGGGCGGCTTGCGGACCAGGCATCCCGGCCAGCCAGCGAGGCTGATGGATCGCTCGCTCCTACACCATCCCCGGCAAGCTCATCAGGCAGAGCGCCGCCTGCAGCACGACAATCGCGCCCGCGGCGTACATCGCCAGCCGTCCGCGCGGCGACTCGTAGGCGTCTGCAAACACCCCGCCTGCAAAGGTGAGCAAAAAGGGCAGCGACCACACCCATGGGCTTCCCGGAGCCCCCGTCATCACCAGCGCCATCAGAACCAGAGCGCAAAAAAGCGGCATGGTGTTGCCGAAGTAGCGCGACCGGCGCACGCCCAGGTAGAGGAAAGCCGCCGCGCCCGCCGCGATGGTGATGCCCGCGTTCTCGAACGCGCTGAAAAACCGCCGCGCCGGATCCAGCGAAAACCACAGGAACCCGTCCGCCGAGCGGAAGACATAGCTGAAGGCGTCGGGCAAAAACCCGTAGCTGGCAAACAGCAGTACGAGCGCCCCGGCCGAGGCCATCCCCACGATCGGCAGGGCCTGGCTGCGATGCCCCTCAGCCACCCAGATCATGGCCGCCAGGCCCAGCAACGCCGCCACCGGCAGCGCGGCGATGTGCGCGGCTGCGGCCACGCCCAGCAGCACGGTCAGCAGCACGATGCGCACCCGCGACTTCGGCCGCGGCCCCATCATGGCGTGGGCCACGCCGATCGACGTATACACCCCGCCGTAAACGCCCAGCGCCGCCAGCACCTCAGCGCTGGGCGTCAGGCAATCTCTCAAGATAGCCGGAGAGAAGCAGTAGAGCGCCAAGGCCGTATATCCGCCCAGGTTGCCGTAGAGCCTGCGCGTGACCCACCAGATGCACCCGCCCAGTACGCAGCCGGCCAGCAAAAACGGCAGCCGCATCAGCAGCAGCACGTGAGTGAGCTGGTGGCGCAGCTCCCAAGTGCTGATCTCGCCGCTGGTCTGCACCACGCGGTCTGCGGGCGGACGAAAGCGGTCCAGTCCCCGCTCCACAAGCAAATTCAGCGTCAGCGGCAGCCCGGCCATCCGGTAAGCCAAAATGCCGTCACGAATGTTGCCGCAGGAGGTATAGTAGCCGGGCTCGGCTTCGGGCCGCTCCCAGGTCTCGCGTCCGCAGCGCGCATACTGGTAATCGCGGTTGGTCAGGGTTTGGCGGCTCGTGACCCAAAGCCCCTGCGCCAGAAACAGCGCCAGCAACCCCGCCGCGATGCGCTGCGGGCGATTGAATCGAAAGCGGCGAAGGATTCCGAACCGGTGGGCCATCTGAATCAAGAGAACCTTACCAGTCTAAATGCCGGCCCTTGCGCGCACTGGCAAGCAAAAGCATGCATAAAGCGGTACTTGGCCCCGGCCGCTGGCAGCCGCTACACTTCTCTTCAGCATGGCCATCGCCCGAGACAACGCGCCGGAACGCCTCGTGAGCGCAGCGCGCGCTGACGAGGAACAGGACTTCGAGCTCAAGCTGCGTCCCCGCCGGCTGGGCGAGTTCATCGGCCAGGCGAAGGCCAAGGAGCAGCTTTCCATCGCGCTGGAAGCAGCCAAACTGCGCGGCGAGGCCCTCGATCATGTGCTGCTTTCCGGCCCTCCGGGCCTGGGCAAAACCACGCTGGCCACCATCATCGCCAACGAGCTCGGCGTGGGCTTCCAGCAGACCTCCGGCCCCGCGCTGCAGATTCAGGGCGACCTCACTGCCATCCTCACCAACCTGCGCGAGCGTCAGGTGCTCTTCCTCGATGAGATTCACCGCCTGCAGCCGGTGCTCGAAGAGAAGCTTTACACCGCCCTCGAAGACTACAAGCTGGACATCATCATTGGCCAGGGCCCGGCGGCGCGCACCCACGTGATGGACATCAAGCCCTTCACCTTTATTGGCGCCACCACGCGGCCCGGCCTGCTCTCTTCGCCTTTACGGTCGCGCTTCGGCATTCTGCTGCGCCTTGAATTTTACAGCGAAGAGGATCTGCGCATCATCGTAGAGCGATCCGCCGAGGTTTTGCAGATTCCCATCGACCGCGACGGCGCGGCGGAGATTGCGCTGCGCTCTCGCGGCACGCCGCGCATCGCCAATCGTCTGCTGCGCCGCGTCCGCGACTACGCCCAGGTGCGCGGCTCGGGCGCCATCGACCGGCCTACCGCCAACGCCGCGCTCACCATGCTGGAAGTGGATGCGCACGGCTTCGACGAGATCGACCGCCGGCTGCTGCTCGCGGTCATCCAGAAATACGGCGGAGGACCCGTGGGCCTGAGCACGCTGGCTGCGACCCTTGCCGAAGAAGAGGATGCGCTGGAAGAAGTGTACGAGCCGTTTCTGATACAGATCGGCTTTTTGGACCGCACGCCCCGCGGCCGCGTGGCTACGCGGCAGGCTTACGAGCACTTCGGTTTGGCCGTGCCCGGACGCCAGGCGGGATTGTTTTAAGAAGCAGTGAGTCAGCAGCCAGCAAGTTAGCAGCGCGAATGCGATCCCCGCTGGCTTGCTAACTCGCGGCTTGCGGATTTTCTAACTCGTTCGAGGAGAGAAATCATGGCACTGACTGAATCGGCAATGCTTGCGCTTGGAACCAGGGCGCCGGATTTTGCGCTTACCGATGCTGTGACTGGAAAGACCGTCCGGCGCGACGATTTTCGCGGCAAAAAAGCGATGCTCGTCATGTTCATCTGTACCCACTGCCCTTATGTGAAGCACATTGAGAAGTCGCTGGGCAAGCTGGGCGCCGATTACGCGGGCAAGCCCATCGCCATGGTCGCCATCAGCGCCAACGACATCACCACTCATCCCGCCGACAGCCCCGAAGGACTGAAGCGGCAGGCCCATGAGAACGGGTTTACGTTCCCCTATCTCTATGACGAGACTCAAGACGTGGCCCGCGCCTACAAGGCCGCTTGCACGCCTGATCCCTATCTCTTCGACGCCGATTTCAAGCTCGTCTATCGCGGCCAGTACGACGACAGCCGTCCCGGCAACGGCATCCCCGTCACCGGGAAAGACCTGCGCGCGGCCATCGACGCGGTGCTTGCGGGCAAACCGGTTTCCGCCGACCAGCGCCCATCGATAGGCTGCAACATCAAGTGGAAGTCGTAGTGCGGGGCCTGCGCCTTTTCCTGTCTGCAACTCACGCGGGCGCGCCTTTTGACGCGCCTTTCCGTCCTATCGTTCAATAGCAATAGCACCAGGAACGAGCTGCTGTGGTTTTCGCACCGCAGGCTGCATTTTTCTATCGAGACGCGCCCGTGAAGAGAGCAACCAAGACCACCGAATCCAGCGGCCGCCGGCGCGCCGCGGCTCGTGAGCTTCGGCCCCCGGCCAACCCGCGCTTGTTCACCACGCCGCAGGCCAAATCCATCAAACAGGAGATTTGCGCCGTGGGCCGCAAGCTGTGGCTGCGCCAATTCGTAGACGGCAACGGCGGCAACATCTCCTACCGCATCGGCCCTAACGAGGTCATCTGTACACCTACGATGGTGAGCAAGTTCGACCTCACGCCGGCCGACCTGTGCATGGTTGACCTCGACGGCAATCAGATCGCCGGGACCAAGCCGGCCACCAGTGAGATCTTGCTTCACCTGGAAATCTTCAAAGCCGTGCCCGAAGCCAGGGCTGCGGTTCACTGTCATCCGCCTCACGCCACGGCCTATGCCGTCACCGGCCTCGTGCCGGCGAACCTGGTGATTCCCGAGTTTGAGATCTTTGTGGGCAAGGTAGCGATTGCGCCCTACGAGACTCCCGGCACAGACGCCTTCGCCCGCACTGTGCTGCCTTTCGTCAAGCAACACAATACCGTCCTGCTCACCAATCACGGTGTAGTCTGCTGGTCTGACACCGTAACCGGAGCGGAATGGAATTGCGAGATTCTGGACACTTACTGCACCATTCTGGCCTTTGCCGCGCAGTTAGGCGCGCCGCTTCTGCGCATTCCGGAGCAGAAGGCCACCGACCTGCTGGCGCGGAAAAAGCGCATGGGTCTGCCTGACATTCGCTTCGCCGGCGGCGCGGGCAAGGTAGATTCTCCTGCCTCTGAGCGCACTCCGGCGCGGCCGGCAGGCCGCCGTAAAGCCGCACAAGAGCGGGACGTGCGGTTCACCCCGGCCGAAATCGAGGCGCTGGTGAGGCGCGTGACCCGCGAGGTGCTTGGCGAGATGGGTGCGCAATAATCTTCGCGCTGCCATACGCAGGCCGCACTTGCGGCGCTCAAGCCCCAGCGGCATTCTCTGCAAAAATGGTTTCATGCAGATCACCGCACAAGATGTTCTTCTGGTGGTAGACATTCAGAACGATTTTTGCCCCGGCGGCGCGCTGGCTGTGGCGGACGGGGACGCGGTCATCGGTCCCATTCACCGCATCGCTTCCCGCTTCGAGCACATCCTCCTCACTCAGGACTGGCACCCTACCCATCACTCCTCGTTCGCCGCCCATCATCCCGGCAAGCAGCCCTTCGATTCCGTCCGGCTTTATTACGGTGAACAGACGCTTTGGCCCATCCACTGCGTGCAGGGCAGCCGCGGCGCGGAGTTTCATCCCGCGCTCCACCTTCCGCAAGCAGAGCTCATCTTGCGCAAGGGTTTCCGGCCGCAGATCGATTCCTACTCGGCCTTCTTTGAGAACGACCGCGCCACGCCCACCGGCCTGGCCGGCTATCTGCGCGAGCGCGGGCTGACGCGCATCTTTTTGGCCGGTCTTGCCTACGACTACTGCGTGGCCTACTCGGCTCTCGACGCCCGCCGTTTGGGATGGCCCGTGGCCATCGTCCGCGACGCCTGCCGGGCCATCGATCCGGCCCAAAGGGCAGTTCGCATGGAGGCCGAGCTTCGGAAGGCCGGCGCCGTGATCGTCGAAGGCGTGGAACTCTTCGCTTGAGACCTTTGCGCGTACAATTTTCAGCAGGCGGCGCAGTTTGCCGCAACGCTTCCCATCATGTCCCGGAACTTCTATATCCTCGCGGCCTCGCTGGGGTTGTTTGCGCTGATCTCCGGGGGTATGTCGCTGGTTCCTTCCAGCTTTCAGCCCGGCCTGCCCGCCAACGGGTCGCTATGGCGGATGATCGCCATCTTTCTGTTCCTCTGCGCGCTGGTTGCGGCGTTCATCGGGGTCATGACCAACCTCTTCGAGCAGGTTGACCGGCGCAGCGAAGAGGCCCGCCAGGCTACCCGCCGTAGACGCCGCGGACCCGCGGATAAGCGGGGCGGCGGATAGATTTTCATCTGCGTGCTGGAGACGCCGCGTCTCCGGTAATCCGTAGATTCGCTGCTCCCATTAAAATAAGAGGGTGCGGGCTTGCTTCCCGCGCAGGATCGAGCCGACGCCGATGTATGAAGTTACTGTGGAGGCGGATTTTTCCTCCGGCCACTATCTGCGCAACTACAAAGGCAAGTGCGAGAATCCGCACGGCCACAACTACAAGGTCCGCGTGACCCTGGCCGGGGCTGCTCTCGACGAGGCCGGCCTGCTGCTCGACTTCAAGCTGCTCAAGGATGTGTTGCGCCCGGTCGTCGGCCGCATCGACCACCAGATGCTCAACGACCTGGAGCCTTTTACGGTTCTCAACCCCTCCGCCGAGAACCTGGCCAAATACCTCTACGACGAGACCAACCGGCAGCTCGCGGGGATGACTGCGGGCCGTGTGCGCGTGAAGGACTGCACCATCTGGGAGACCGACACCACCACGGCAACCTACTACGAGTAGGCATTGGGAAAAACTGGGCCACGCCCGCGCTGAGGCGTTGGCGCCCGCTTCGCCCGTCAGTGGCTCTGCCCGGACTGCGACTGCAAGTACTGATTGAAGGGAATCTCGAAGTAGTACAACTGGTGGCCCTCCGCGTTGCGCACCCTGTCGATGAATATATGCGCGCCCTTGAGCGGATGGTCCAGGCCCGGCACAACGTAGAATAGAAAGCCGGCATGGGTGGTGTGCGGTTCCACCACCAGCGAGTTGTATTCGAAGGTATCGAAATCCTCCTTTACTTTCTCGTAGTTGTGATTTTTGCGCCCGAAGTGAATGCCGGGGATGGGGCTGGGCATAGGCATGGAGCGGGGCTCGTGAGGGTTCATGAGCCTCTCCACATCGGCTGGCTCGGCAGCCTGGACGTACCGCCCGTCCGCAGTCTCAAAGAGAATCCGCGCATCGCTCAGGGAAATGGGCTGGTTGCCGGTATTGGTCACGATCAGCCGCACCGGAATCACGCCGTATTTCAGATAATCGACGCGGAAGATGGATTCCTGCTTCTTGGTGTCGTAGGGCACGACGGCGATGGCCAGGTGCTCATCCTTATGAATTTCAACCGCGGCAAATGCGGTCGCGGGCTTAACCGGAGGCGGCGTGTGGTCGCGCGCCATCGCCGGCAGCGCCAGCCCCAGCACGAGCATAACCAGTATGATTGTCCGCAAAATCCTCATCGTGCTCGACTGTATCATTTGAGGGTTAGACCGCGTGAGGCTGCGATCGGTTGTGTATGATCCTGTTTTTCTATAACCTGGCGCTGTTTTTGGCGCTTGTGGCTGGAGCGCCCTGGTGGCTGTGGCGGATGGCCACAACGCACAAGTACCGCGAAGGGCTGTGGCAGCGGATGGGCCGGTTTCCGAAGGGGCTGGCTGCCGATCCCCAGGCCAAAGACCGCCCGGTGATCTGGCTCCATGCCGTCTCTGTGGGCGAGGTGCTGGCTGCAGCGCGGCTCATCGCCGAGTTGGACCGCGCCTTCCCCGGCTTCCGCTTGCTTATCTCCACCACCACGCGCACCGGCCAGGCGCTGGCCCGCGAACGCTTCGGCGCTGGCCGCGTCTTCTATTGCCCGCTCGATCTGCCCTGGGCGGTGCGCGCTTATCTGAGCGCGTTGCAACCGCGCCTGCTGATCCTGACCGAGACCGAGTTCTGGCCCAACCTGCTCAGCGGCTGCTACCGCCGCGGGATTCCGGTTGCGGTGGTCAATGCCCGCATCTCCGACCGCTCCTGGCCGCGCTACCGGCGGCTGCGGCGGCTGTGGCGCCCGCTGCTGGAGCGGCTGAGCCGCGTTCTGGCGCAGAGCGAAACCGACGCCGAACGGCTGCGCGCTCTCGGCTGCCTGCCGGAGCGGGTGGTGGTCGCGGGGAACTTGAAGTTCGACGTGCGCACAGCCAAGGAGGCAGACGCGACCCGCAAGCTAAAGGAATCGGCGGCGGGATTGCGGCTGATCGTGGCCGGCAGCACGATGGAAGGTGAGGAATCCGCGTTGCTTGCAGCCTGGCCGCAACTGCTCGCCGCCGATCCCCAACTGGCGATCGTCCTCGCGCCGCGCCATCCAGAGCGATTCGCCGCCGTGGCCGCGCTCGTCGAAAAATCCGGCGCGCCATGGGTGCGCCGCTCGGCCTGGTCTCAGCAGCCAGATGCGCTCAAACCCGGCACGATCATCCTCCTCGACACCATCGGCGAGCTTGCCTCCGTCTACTCGCTTGCCTCCGTGGCCTTGGTGGGCGGCAGCCTGGTTCCCACTGGCGGCCACAACCCCCTGGAACCGGCCCAATTTGCCGTCCCCATCGTCATGGGCTCGCATTACGCCAACTTTCGCGCCATTACCGAAGAGCTGCGCGCGCACCAGGCTCTGCGCATCGTACAAAGAGAGGAGTTGGCCGCAGCGTTGCTAGAACTACTCCAAAACCGGGCTGCTGCCGAAGCTATGGGCGAGCGTGCGCGCGAGGCTTTCAACCGCGCGGCCGGTGCGACCGCCCGCTGCGTGGAATCCATCGGCGAGATCCTCGGCGCCGAAGCCGTCCAGGAACACACACCATGAGCTATACGCCCGCCGCGCGCCCGCTGCTCTGGCCTCTCGTCCCGGTCTACTGGCTTGCCGTCGCGCTGCGCGAGCTGGGCTTGCACTCGGGACTCCAACCCGTCCGCCGGCTGCGCTGGCCGGTCCTCAGCATCGGCAGCCTCTCGGCTGGCGGCGCGGGCAAAACGCCGCTCGCCATTGCCTTGGCTCAGGCGCTCGCGGCTCGCGGTCTGCGCGTGGATGTGCTCTCCCGCGGCTATGGGCGCAAGAGCCGGGCCACGGCCCGCGTCGATCCCAATGGCGCAGCCGCGGGCTTCGGCGACGAGCCGCTCCTCATCGCTCGCGAGGCCGGTGTGCCGGTCTACGTGGCTGCCCGGCGCTATCAGGCGGGCCTGATGGCTGAGGCGGCCGAGCCCGCTTCCGCCGAATCCGCCGTCCACCTGCTCGACGACGGCTTCCAGCACCGCCGGCTCGCGCGCGATGTTGATATTTTGCTGCTGAGCCGCGGCGACCTGGACGATCATCTGCTCCCCGCCGGCAACCTGCGCGAGCCGCTGCGCTCCGTGCGCCGCGCCGGCGTGATCGCCATCCCTGCCGATGACCGGGATTTGGAAGCTGAGGTGAGAAGGCTGGGCTGGCAGGGGCAACTGTGGCGGCTGCGCCGCACCATGCAGGTCCCGCCCATCAGCGGCCCGGTCGCCGCCTTCTGCGGCATCGCCCGGCCAAATCAGTTCTTCTCGGGCCTCGAATCCGCCGGGCTGCACGTGGCCAGCCGCATCGCCTTCCCCGACCACCATCGTTACGACGCGCACGACTTGGCTTGCCTGCTTGCCGCCGCCCACAGCGTTCGCGCCACGGCGCTGCTGACCACGGAAAAGGATCGCGTGCGGCTGGGAGACTTGGCCGCATCCATCCCCGCTTCCCTACCGCTAACCAGCGTACTGTTGCGCGTGGCCATCGAGAACGAAGCCGCGGCCGTCGATTGGCTGATCGAACGCCTCGCCCTCGGCCGTCTCACAAAACGCGGAACGCTCTGTTAATCCACCGGCCCGCGCTGCTACACTCGCCCTTCAGGGATCTCTCGCCCATTTCGTTGCTGCGCGACCGGAGGAGCCGTTGCCCGACTTTCAGCCCTTTATTCCGCCCCACGAGACCCGCCCTGAATTCACCCTCCGCGCCATCTTGCTGGGGTCCTTTTTCGGCCTCGTCTTCGGCGCTGTCACGGTCTACGTGGGTCTGGAAGCCGGGCTTACCGTGGCCGCTTCCATTCCCATCGCGGTGCTCTCCATCAGCATTCTGCGCGCCTTCGGCCGCGCCTCCATCCTTGAGAACAACATCGTCCAGACCACCGGCAACGCCGGCCAGTCCATCGCCGCCGGAGTCATCTTCACGCTGCCTGCGCTCATCTTTCTCGGCTTCGACCTCGAATATTCGCGCATCTTCATCCTGGCGCTGATCGGCGGCTGGCTGGGCGTGCTCTTCATGATCCCGCTGCGCCGCCAGCTTATCGTCGAGGAGCACGGCACGCTGACCTATCCCGAGGGAACCGCCTGCGCTGACGTGCTCATCGCCGGCGAGCGCGCCGGTTCCTTTGCCGGCCGCGTCTTCATGGGCCTGGGCCTGGGCTCGCTCTATACCCTCTTCCAAAACGAGTTCATCTTCAGGGCCTGGCCGGGCACGCCCGAGTTCCAGCCCGACTTCGGCCCCGAGCACATCCTCAAGGGCGCGTCCATCAAGGCCGAGGCCACCTCTGAGTACCTGGGCGTGGGCTACATCATCGGCGCGCGCGTCGCCGGCACGCTCTTTGCCGGCGGCGTCGTCTCCTGGCTGGTCATCATGCCGCTCATTTACTTCTTCGGCAAGAGCCTGCCCCATCCCCTCTATCCCGGCACGGTGCCCATTGCGCAGATGGGCCCCAGCGACCTGTGGGCCACCTATGTGCGCCCCATCGGCGCGGGCGCGGTGGCTGCCGCCGGCCTGATTACCCTCATCAAAACTCTGCCCACCATCTTCGGCGCCCTCGGTTCCGGCTTCGCCAGCCTGCGCAAGGGCGCATCTGCCACCGCCCGGCCCATCCGCACCGAAAACGATCTCTCCATGGGCACGGTCGTCCTTGGCTCCATCCTGCTCATCGCATGCATGTTCATCTTTCTCCAGTTCAAGCCCGTTCCCGGCGCTTATACCGGCTGGATCGCCAACCTCGCAGCGGCCCTGCTCGTCGTCGTCTTCGGATTCCTCTTCGTCACCGTCAGCTCGCGCATCGTGGGTCTCATCGGCAGCTCCGCAAACCCCATCTCCGGCATGACCATCGCCACCCTTATGGCCACCGCCGCCGTCTTTCTCGTCCAGGGATGGACCGCTCCGGCCTACGGCGCTCTGGCCATCTCCATCGGCGGCGTGGTCTGCATCGCCTCAGCCAACGCCGGCGACACCTCGCAGGACCTCAAAACCGGCTTCCTGGTCGGCTCTACGCCCCGCCTCCAGCAGCTCGCTCTATTCATCGGCGTAGCCGTCTCCACGGTCGCCATCGGCTTCACCCTCCAGCTCATGAACCGCGGCTTGCAGGAGTTCTACGCCGCCTCCCAGCCCTGGA
>JAJYZC010000063.1 GCA_021800255.1 Acidobacteriota bacterium | reverse complement strand
GCGCAGCGAAGTTCGCGCTTGCGGCCTGCGTCTCAACCGCAATCGCACCACCATTCAATGGAATTTCACCCGCAAAAAGGCGCGGCGGAAACTCCATTACTCATTCACGAAGACACGGTACTAGTGAGAGCGTTCCTGGAACAGGGTAAGTGAGTCGGTTTCGCGTGCATTGATGAAGCTTTTGCGGGCTTTTCAGGATCGACTATTCTAAAGCGTAAGAGAGCCAGGAGGCCGGAGTCACTGTGCCGACGTAGTCATTATCCTCCATCGCGTCCGCATGAAAATTCAACCCCAGTAGAACTGCGCCGCTTCCCAAAAATGCTGACAGCGTGTTTCATAAACCCAATGCGGATGGTTATGTCTTATGTGGAACCCTGCAACAAGCCGGGCTCCAGGAGCTTGGCCTGCCACAACGGACATTTATGAAACACGTTCAAGGGATAACCGCTACACTTGTGGGATGGATTGCCGTAAAGCAGTGAAGGGCCTGTAGCTCAACGGTTAGAGCAGGGGACTCATAATCCCTTGGTTGGGGGTTCAAATCCCTCCGGGCCCACCAAAACAGAGCATGTCCCGCTTCTAGTTGAAAGTTCTGAGCGGCGGTTAGGTTGATGCTACTACGCCACCTTCTGGCTGGCCTCCATCTGCTTGACCGCCGCAATCATCTGCGCTTCCGTGTGCTTGCTCCTCGACGTCGCTCCGCACCTTCCTGAATACGAAAATCGTACTCGGTTCTGTGCGGAAAACGGGGATCAGGCCAGATGGTGGCGGGTATAGACGGAAAGCATGGACACCCCGACTTCAGCGAGATTCTGCTCGAATCGCCGAATTGGGGCAAATTTTCGAGGGCGACTGTACAGTGACTGTACAGTTTTGCCCTGATTTTTCCGTCCGATTTTGTAAGCTGCTGATAATAAGCAGCTTAAGTATGGTGGAGGCGGCGGGAGTCGAACCCGCGTCCGAAATCGTTGTCAGCCGGGAGAATCCATGCTCAGTCCGGTTCCGAAGTATTCGCGTCTGGCGCTCAGAACGGACAAGATACGCCAGCAGCTAGTCCGGTTATCTCGCGATTACAACACGGACCGAGCCGCAACCGCCAGCCTACTGAATGACGTCTTACTCGCAGCCCATAGGCGAGACCGCGAAAGACGGCTGCTTAGTTAATTAAGCAGCAAGTGCCAGATTGTTGTTGGCAACTTTTGTTTTGCAGGCGATTACGGGTGCCCACACCCCGGCATGCCTCCTGACTGCGAGCGGTCCCGTCGAAACCGTGACGCCCCCACAGAAAGGTGCGCAACACCAGCCGGCAGGCTCGTGCTGCAGTACCCATTTTACCGGGTTCTTCACGCGAAAGATATACGCGTCAACCGCGAACCCCGCGTCTTTACTGGCGCTCCACGTAGGCTAAAAACCGCACCAGCGCCACAAACCGCGAGTGGGGCCGGCATGGCCAGCCATACCAAACTGCGCGTAAAACCAGCGCCGGCGGGAGGCTCCATGCGTCAGAGCACATTGAACTTCGAGCACCATCACTCGCGGCTCGCTGGCTGGCGCTCAGGCGTTCCTGGCAATCCGCAATCGGGGGGTCCCCACGGACAGGTCTTTGTCCGTGGGGTGGAAACTGGGTGCACGTATCCTTCATTGGGCGCGCTCATTCGCATAGAAGTGGATATAATGGGCGCATTGCCCCTCGATTCCCTTCTCAAAGGGGGGAAAATGCTGCAACTTGATAGATGCCTTGGCTTGCCGGCCTGGACGCTGCTCGCAGTCCTTCCGGTCGCGCCAGGTGTTCTTTCCGTCCTCAGCTTATCTCAAGCCCAGCCTCCGGTTTTCGCTCCAACTGCGTCGACGGAGCCGGCACACTCTCTCGCCCATCCTGCGGCGCCTGGCCAATCTCCGCGCTCCCTTTCACCCTCCGCGCAGCCGCCAGATGTTCCAGCCGCGCCTGCCCAACCGCCCACCCCGGAGGTGCTTGGCGACTCGCTCTACGCGCGCCGCCAGTACCAGGCTGCGATTGCCGCCTACGCCAAGGCGCCGCAGCGCACCGCCAGTATCTGGAACAAGATGGGCGTCGCCTACCAGATGATGTACAACCTCAAAAACGCCGCCCGCTGTTATAAGGAGTCTCTCCAGCTCGACCATCGCAACCCGATTGCCCTCAACAATCTGGGTACGGTTTATGACTCCCTCAAGGAGTACAAGCAAGCCCAGCGCATGTACCGCCGCGCCCTCAAGGTTTCTCCCCAATCTCCTCTCATCCTCAAGAACCTCGGCACCAATTTCCTGGCGCAGCACAAATACAGTCAAGGCTGGGATGCTTACCAGAAGGCCCTCGCCCTCAATCCGCTGATCTTTGCCGGCAGCAGCGGCCCCACGGCCTCAAACCCTGCATCCGACCAGCAGCGCGGCGCCATGAACTATTACATGGCCCTGGCTTGCACCCGCGCCGGATACTCCGATTGCGCCCTCCAATACCTCCGCTTGGCTATCGACGAGGGCTTTATCACCGCCAAAAAACTGGCCGCCGCAAACGACTTCGCCAGCCTGCGCAAAAATCCTGCCTTCCAGCAACTCCTCGCCGACCAGAAACAGAAGCGTAACCCTCCGCCCCAATAGTTCCGGCACGGCGCTCCTTAGGCAGAAGATAAGAACGGTGCGTTACGGCAAAACAAGATAAAGTGTTTCCTGTTCAGTTTGGTGCAAAGTCACCGCTCCCTGGGATTGCACCCCAGCAACGAAACCCTGCCGTTGGGGGATCCCACGTGTTGCATGGGATCCCCGGTTGTTGCAGTGGTTTAAGCGCATGGATCGGGCTTGCAGCATCGCTGGTTTTGCGTTACCGCCGTCCACCACCGCCGCCGCCATGGAAGCCGCCCCCGCCAAAGCCGCCGCCTCCGTGGAAGCCGCCGCCATGGAAGCCGCCCCCTCCGAAGCCGCCCCCATAGAAACCGCCGCCATAGAAGCCGGGGTAGAAGCCGGCACCGTAGAAGCCCATGCCTGGACCCCAGCCATCCCAGCCCCAGCCGCCCCAGCCCCAGCCGCCCCAGTACCCTGGGCCCCAGCCCCACGGGCTCCAGAAGGGTCCGCCGCCAAAGGCGTAGTCCGCCATGTAGGGATCCCAATACCAGCCCGGACCGGCACCGTCCCAGCCGTCATACTCCGCCTCCATCTGGTGATAGGCTTCGGCTTCGTACCTAGAGCGCAACTCACTCCATCTGTAGAGGTTATCCTGAGCGTCCTGGATATTAAACTTGGGCGTTTTCTGCATTGCGCCCGGCATCAAGTACATCTCATGACCGCCATTGACCTTCTTATACTTTCCGTCATATACCTCGACCGCGGCTTGGCCCTTAAACACCCGCACTCTGGCCGGATTGGTGGTGAACTCGTAAAAGCCCTTCTGTATGAGCCAGATACTAATGTTCCCGTCCACGATTCCCAGATCGTTTCCCTTATGCGTCTCGTCCACTTCCACGGCTGCTTCGCCGCGCACGATCTGCACCTCAGTGTCGGTGAGTCCGGGTGAGATCATCTTCACCGCGCTATGGCCGGCCACACGCAAAAAGGCGCCAGGGGTCAGCAGAATCTCCGCCTTCCCGGTCTGCGTGGTCAGCACCTCGCCAGGCTCCATGTCAAGGTTGCCCACATTCTTGTTGTTGAGCAATTGACCGTCCAGATGCGCCATGCCCTCGATATAGTTCAGAGCGCCGGGGCCAGGCATCTGCTGGCCATAATTGGACGTGTCCGGGAGGTCCGGCTTCGCAAACACGGGAATAGCAAAAAAGCCCAAGCTCACCCATATGATAGGAATCGTCTTGATTAGAGTTCTCATAGCTAAACTCCTTTCTAAACTTCCCACTTCTAAACTTTCCACTTATGTAAATGCGAAGCGCCGCAAAAAGTTTTGCTTCCGGGCGTCAAGTGCCAAATCGGATTGCGTGGTATCAAAATGAATAAGGATGCCGTTGACGTGATTCTGCACCTTTGACAGCGCTTTGCGCATCGGCTTTGTCCGTTCCGGCCGGAACCGGGCAAGGGGCGATAGTCAATCCAAACGGCAATCGAGAGAGGAATCCATGACCGAGACCGGCGCACTGGAATCGCTTATCAGCCAGCACATCGTAGCCGCCATGAAGGCCCGCGACGCCGGGCGCACCGGCGCGCTGCGCCTGATTAAAAATGCGCTCAAGAACAAGGCCATCGAAAAGCGCGCCCCACTCACCCAGGCCGAAGGCGAGCAGACGCTGGCCTCTATGATCAAGCAGCGCCGCGACTCCATCGAGCAGTTCGCGCGCGGCAACCGCCCTGATCTGGTGGCCAAAGAGCAGGCTGAGATCGTGGTGATCGAGGAGTTCCTGCCCAAAGCCCTCGACGAAACCCGATTGTCTGCGCTGGTCTCTGAAGTTCTGGCGGAGTTGGCCTCAACCGGCCAGAAACCGGGATCCAAAGAGATGGGGCCGGCCATGAAGGCCGTGCAGGCCAAGCTCGCGGCCGCCGGTTTACGCGCCGAAGGCCGCCTCCTGAGCGAGTTGGTGAAGAAAGCCCTGGCCGGCTGATTGGATTTTGCTGTCCTTTGCCGGCGGCGTAATTGCCGATACGGTCCGGCCTGAGGCGCCTCGCGGCTAAAGAACAATCACCGCCGAGCCGTCCGCAGTTTCGTGCTTAACGGCCTCCAGCGCGCGGTTTGCCTCTTCCAGCGGAAACGCGGTGACGGAGGGACGAATTTTTAAATCGTGAGCCAGTGCGATGAAGTCGCGCGCGTCCTGGCGGGTCATGTTGGCGACGCTGCGCAACTGGCGCTCGCCCCAGAGCAACTTGTCGTAGTCGAAGGCCGGGATTTGGTCCAGGTGAACGGCGTTGATGGCCGCCACGCCGCCTTTGCGCAGGGCGGAGAGCGCGCTGACCACGACCTTTCCGCTGGGAGCGAAGGTGACGGCGCGGTCGAGCTCGACTGGGGGTTTCGCGCCTTCGCCGCCCACCCAGGCAGCTCCGCTTGCTTCGGCGGCCTTGCGGTGCGCTTCGCCGCGCGTCACCACGTAGACCTCGCAATCCCAGGACTGGAGGACTCGAATCGCTAGAGACGCGGAGCTGCCAAAGCCGAACAAACCCACGCGCTCGCCGCGCTCGATTCCTGCAACGCGAAGACTGCGAAAGCCGATGATGCCCGCGCACAACAACGGCGCGGCGTGGAGCGCGTCGAGGCCCTCGGACAACGGGAAGGTGAAATCCGCGCGCACCGCCGCGTACTCCGCATAGCCGCCGTCAATGGAGTAGCCGGTAAACACGGGCTTATCGCACAGGTTCTCCATGCCATGGCGGCAGAACCAGCAATCGCCGTCCACGCCGCCCATCCAGGAGACGCCCACGCGCGTGCCGGCTGGCAGAGCGGGCGTTGCGCCTTCCACCACCTCGCCTACGATCTGATGGCCGGGAACGAGGCGCGGCCGGATGGGCCGCAGGTCGCCTTCGACGATGTGGAGATCGGTGCGGCAAATGCCGCAGGCGATCACCTTGAGCAGCACTTCTCCGGCTTGCGGACGAGGCCGAGGCAGATCTTCAATGGAAACCCAACCGCTTGCGGGGTTCAATCTGGAATCGAATACGGCTGCTTTCATGGCAAACCCTCCAGCGGACTCAGAATTTCTCGATTCGGCTTGAATTCGTACCCGGCCGCCGTTCATTCCGGCCCAATTCAAGCCGCTCCGTAAGCCCTCCGTATGGCGCGCCGCTAACGGTCCTTCCCTGCCTTCAAGCCGTCACGTCCTCCCGGTCACGCGGCTGGCTTACGGCATTTTCGGAAATACTGGGAACGATCGTGAGCCGTGAAAGTGGATTTTTCTTGAGGAAAAATCCACTCCGCAGGAGCGGTTCCGGTCTAAACCTTTTCCGAAAATGCTATCGACAGGCGGATGGCGTCAAAGGTCAAGAGAACCGGCGCATCCCGCGCCGGCGCTATTGCACGTCCGCATTCCGGTCTCCCTCATATTCCATGATGTGGAAATATCCGTCCCAGCCGCTCCACTCCATAGGCGCCGGCAGTTGAGCCAGAGGGTTCTGGAGATGGTTGGCATAGTCCTGCACGATTTCGCGCGTGTAGTGCACGCCATCCAGCCAGTCGCCGCGATACCAGTTCTTCCACTTTCCGTATTCGGCCGCCGCCATCGCCTGCTCGGCAGTATCCAGCGCGCGCAGTGCATCGGCCGTCTCCGCTTCGGCCTGCGCCTTGTTGCCTGCCGCCTCGTCCTGCAAGGCCCGCGCCACATCCATCAACATGCGGTTGCTCTCGCGGTTGATGGTGATCATGGTCAGCACCTCGAACTGGTAGTAGTCGCGGCGGCCGGGATCGACGAGCTTTTCAGCGGCCAGCGCCTTTGCCCACACCGCATCCCAGCGCGGCTGTGCGCCCGCGCACTCCTTGATGTCGAGGGCCAACTCTTCGCCGCGCATGTCCGGCGGGGCGCTGAACAGCAGGTGCGGCTGCGACCACTTGGGCGATTGGCTGGGCATGGCCACCACTTGGCCCTGGGCCAGGTCTTCCAAGATCAGGCGCCGCGCTTCGGTCTGATAGAACTGGTCGCTGTCCCAGCGCACGAACTTATCCGGCGTGATGTGAAAATGGAACCACGGCGGAATTGTGCGCACGATGGGCGCCGCAAAATAGGCCTTGTAAACCTGCTCCATCGCCGGCGCCGAGCGCGCGCCGAACTCCTCCGTTGCCCAGCGCCGGTAGTAGGCGCCATCGGCATCCGGGCCTTGCGGCGCGCCGCCCCAGGCCATCTGCATCACCGCCTGCGCTGTCATGGCCACCGCGCGGATGTCGCTGGTGTTCAGCAGCAGATAGCCGGTGGCCTTGGCCGCGATATAGCGCCCGATCTCTTCTTGCAAGCGAGCCACTGGAACCATCTCCGTAAGCTGATTGGCCGCGCCGTTCATCATTGCTACGTGGATATACATGCCCTCGCCGGGAGCAAGGTCGCCGTGGTCCTGCATGTCTCCGTAGCCGGTGTCGGCCCAAACCTTGGTCACCTCCGGCGGAATATGCAGATAACCCTCCCGCATCAGCCGGTCGCCCTCCATCCAGAGATTGGCAACGAACTGCGCATGAGGGTAGCGCGCGCGGACGATCTCGATCTGGCTGGCGATGGCCTGGCTGATGCGCTTGCCCAGCAGCGGATCGTTATTGCGCACGCTGGGATCGAGCGCCGCATAGCTCTGGTCCGACAGCCCGCGCAACCCCACACTCCAAAGAATGTCGTCGCCCGGCTGGTACTCCGCAACGGCGTCTTTCCACGCCCGCTCCAGAATCTCAGGGTGCGTGGAATAGTTGTAGGGAACGCCCTTCGGCCAGCGCGCCACATTCACGCCCAGAGGCTCGGCGTGATGCTGGTTCACGATCAGCCCGCGCGCCGAGGCTGCCGCCACCTGTGCATCGTCGGGAAAGATCCACGTCCCCGGCACGATCAGATTGCCCTTCAGGCGCAGAATCGTTTCGAAGATGTTGTCCCACACCTGGAGCGAGATGCCGGTGTGCGCGCCCTTGGGCGCCGGCCGCCAGCCGGTGAGCTGGTCCTCGTCATTGATGAAGAAGCCTCGATAGCGAAACACCGGGCTGGGGAACGTGTGCGCGAAATCGGCCGGCAGCGTGATCTCACTCCGCTTCGCGGGCTCTTTGCCTGTCCACAGATACATGGGGTCTACGCCCAAATAACTCTGCGAAAACTGGTAGATGGCGTAGATCGTGCCCCGCATGTCCGCTCCCGTCAAACACACAACCTCCCTGGGCTTCGCTCCGCCGGTCCTGACGATGGAGAACGCGAATGCTTCGGTATCTGAGGTCGTGGCGCACCCGATTCCGGCCGGCACGCGCATGCGCCCGGCGATGAGGATCGCCACCGGACCGGCTTCATTGAGGCTCGTCACCTGGCGCGGCGCCTGCCCGAATACTTTGGTGAAATCGCTGCGCAAATCTTCGGTCGCGCGCTCGACCGCTCCCGGCTCCTTGCTGCTCTCCACAATGGTTACGGAACGGTTCACGGTCACGCGGCCACCCTGCGCAGAAACAGCGAACGCGGCCGGCGCCAGCAACGCGCTGGCGGCCGCACCCACGCAAAGTACTCGCGCGCTGCGCCATGCCATTCGGACGATCTGCATAATCCCTCCATACCCAAATCAGAACCAAACCCATCTCTGGTTTTGCCAAAGCCAACTCCCCTATAATAGGGGAAGAATCTCCTCACTCAAGGGGAAAGAAGGGATCAAATGCCCGCATACGAGTACCAATGCGAGTCATGCGCGGCGCGCTTCGAGCGGCGCCAGAAGATGTCGGAAGCGGCCGTTGAATCGTGCCCCAAGTGCGGCGGCCGGGTGAAGCGGCTGATTAGCGCCGGAGCCGGCGTCATCTCAAAAGGCGGCAGCTACGCATCCGCACCCAGCGCCTGCGAGGGCGGTGCGTGCTGCGGTCAGGGAATGAGCTGCGACAGCGGAATGTGCGGCTGCGGCAATTAAAAGCTACGGCATTTTCGGAAACACTGGGAACGATTGAGAGCCGAGGAAGTGGATTTTTCTTGAGGAAAAATCCGCTCAGCAGGAGCGGTTCCGGTCTACACCTTTTCCGAAAATGCTATACGGCGGGATCACCGGAGGGGTGGCTCCAGTCCCGCTGATTCTTTGAAACCGCGAGGGGGCGCCCTGTCTTTGCGGCGTCTTTGCTTTTGCCGCCAGGGGGTGAAAGCCGCCGGCCTCTATTCGTACGGAATGTGGCGGCTCTCCAGCACTCCCTTGATATATCCGATGGCAAAAATCTTTCCCGTTACGCCATACCCCGGCTCCACGTTTGTCTCGCCGGCCATGATGGGATCATGATCCGGCCGCAGCGGTCCGCGAAAGCCGTTGTCATAGAGCGCCTGAAAAACCTCGCCGAAATCGATGGCGCCGTTGTCCTGAAAGGTCTCCACAAAGTGGTCGCGGGTACCCTTTAGGTTGCGGCAATGGGCGTAGAATATCTTGTTTTCGCGGCCCCACTCCCGCGCCAGCGCCTCCAGGTTCTCGCCCATCAGGTAAAAGACCGCCATCTCGAAGGTCACGCCGTTGGAAGGGCTGGGCGCGATCCTCATCACCCGCCGGTAGGCGTCGGCGTTGATGATGATCCTGGAGATCCCGCGCAGATTGGGGATGGGCGGATCGTCGGGATGCAGCGCCATCTTCACGCCCGCCTTTTCCGCCGCGGGCATCACAGCTTTCAAGAAGTACTCCATGTTGCTCCACATTTTGTCGGCGCTGATCTGGCCCCATTTTGTCGGTCCCAGCGCCTGCGCCGTGGCAATATTGAAGTCCATCGTCATGCAGCCGCCGCGGCCGGGCACGTGCAGGTTGGAGCGATACCAGTCGATGCCCGCCATAAAGTCGTAGCACACCAGGCCGATGCCGTTTTGGCCCAGCGCCTCGAGGGCCACGATATAGTTTGCGATCTCCTCGTCGCGGCCGGGAAGGCCCAGCTTGATCTTGTTCGCATCCACGGGATGGCTCTCGATGGCCGCGATCTTCAAGCCCACTGCTTCGTAACTGGCCTTCAACTTGGCGATGGCCCCGGCGTATTCGCTATGCGGCAAATTGCGCAGGATGCCTGCCGTCCCCGCTACGCTGTGCGTTACTCCGATCTGCTCCGAGATCTTGACGTTGTGCGGATCGCTGATGCTCCAGATCAGGCTCAACGTGATCTTTTTTCCCGCAGACAACTGGCGCACCGGCCCGGATTGAGAATCCAGCGCCGCCGGCGCGCCAAAAGCTGAGGGCGCAACAGCCCCGGCGGCCACCGTGGCCAGCATTCCCTGAAGATATTTGCGGCGATTCGGTTTCAGCATATTTTCCATTCCTCCCTGTTTGCCTTTGCCAGCCTCTGCAAAAAGAATGGCGCGCGGTCATCCTGAGCAACCGGGGTCCGCGTAGCGGACGCAGGGAGGCGAAGGATTTGCGGTTGTTCCTTTTTCGTAGCCGCTCCATTCATTTTGCAGCCAGCCATCGGTGTTTTTCGGCGGTATCTTCCCGGGCTTGGCCGCGCTCGAAACGAGACCCTAGCGGGGCTCCGCTGACTCATCGTACATCATGGCGAGGCCGCCCAGCGGCCAAGCCGGTGGCCTGCGGCTTTATCTCAGGATGGCGTTGTCTATAAGGCGCGTCGAGCCAACGTAAGCTGCAACCACGAAGAGCGCGCCGGGCGCGGCTGTCTCCAGCGGCTCCAGCGTGGACCAATCAGCCAGTTCGATAAATTCGACGCGGACCGCGGGTTCGGCAGCGAAAATCTTTTGTGCCGCGGCGATGAGGCGGGCGGCGCGCCGCTCGCCCTGCGCAACCAGCGACTCAACCTGGCGGACGGCGCGGCTGAGGGTGAGCGCCTGCGCGCGCTCGGCGGCGCTCAAATAAGAGTTGCGGGAGCTGAGGGCCAAACCGTCAGCGTCGCGGACGATGGGGCAAACAACGATTTCGGTGCTCAGACGAAGATCGGCGGTCATGCGGCGAAGCACCGCAACCTGCGCCGCGTCTTTCTGGCCGAAGAACGCCACGTCCGCCTCGGCGGCGATGAAGAGTTTAGCGACCACCGTGGCCACGCCGCGAAAATGCCCAGGGCGAAAGCGGCCGTCCAGGTGTTCGCTCAGCCCCTCCACCTCGACAAAAGTCGCCGCTCCGGAGGGGTACATCTCTTCGATGGAGGGCGCAAAGACCACGTTCGCGTCTTCCGCCTGGGCAAGCGCGCAATCGGCCTCAAAGGAGCGCGGATAGCGGGCATAGTCTTCCTTGGGGCCGAACTGAGTGGGATTCACGAAGATGCTTACGGCCACGTGGGAGCAGGCGGCGCGCGCCGCGCGGATCAGCGAGATGTGGCCGCTGTGCAGCGCGCCCATGGTGGGCACAAGGCCGATGCGCCGGCCCGCTTCCGCGCACGGCGAGTAACGGAGTGCGCGAGACCACCGGCGCAGCTCTTCTACGGTGCGAAGAATTTCCATCAGGCTTTGCGCAGCGCCCGCGCTTGCTGGGCTGTTTTGAGAGCCTGCCGTTCGGCCGCGGGCAAATGATAGCTCTCCTCGTCCGACGGGAAGGCGCGGTTCTCCACCTCTTCGCGGTATTGCGCGATGGCGGAACGGATGAGCGCGCCTGCATCGGCGTAGCGGCGGACGAACTTGGCCGGCGGCGCGAAGGTGAGCCCCACCAGATCGTGAAAGACGAGGATCTGGCCGTCGCAGCCGGGGCCGGCGCCGATGCCGATGGTGGGCACGGGCAGCCCGGCGGTAATCTCGGCAGCCGCCTCGCGGGGAACGCCTTCGAGTACGATCACTCCCGCGCCCGCTTCGGCCAAGGCAAGGGCTTCGGCCTGAAGCCGGCGCACGGCTTCGGCGGTGCGCGCCTGCACGCGATAGCCGCCCATGCGATGCACGCTCTGCGGGGTCAGGCCGAGATGGCCGACCACGGGAATCTCCGCCTCAGTGAGCGCGTGGGCCAGCTCGAAGCGCGGCCCTTCGATCTTGACCGCTTCGGCACCTGCGTCCTTCACAAAGCGCACGGCATTGGCCACGCCCTCAGCTACGGAGCCGTGGTAGCTGCCGAAGGGCATATCGGCCACCACCAGCGCGCGGCGCACGGCGCGGCGCACGGCGCGGGTGTGGTGGAGCATCTCGTCCACCGTGATAGCGAGCGTGTTTTCATGGCCCAGAACCACCATCGCCAGCGAGTCGCCGACGAGCACGAGGTCGATGCCGGCCTCGTCAGCAAGGCGCGCGGTAGCGTAGTCGTAAGCGGTGAGCGCGGAGATGGGCTTGGCCTGGCGCTTTCTCTCGCTGAGCGCGGGCATGGTGACCTTTGTAAGGGAAGCGCCGTGGAGCTGCGAATGCGCGCCGGCGGGGAACTCGGTGAGGCTCATGATGTCTCCAGTGCCGCTCCGGCAACTCAGGATGCGGCCCGAACAGAATCAGTATACGTCCAGGAGCCACCCGCGTGGTGCGGACCGGCGCCTATGCGGTGGACGCTGGGTTTCGCGCGCTGATAGACTATGGGGGTTGCAGTTGCCGTGCTCCACCTGTGTGGACTCGCCTGCAAGCCCGCCGCGGCGGGTAAGTCAGCCCACGAAGGACAAGAAAAGATTCCGTGGATACTCGAACTCGTCATGCGCTTAAGAAGGACAAGTTTGCTCAGGCTGCGGCCACGAGCGCCAGTTGGGTCAGCGAGCACCGTTCCGGCGTCGAACGCTGGGCGATTGGCGCAGGCGTGTTGCTGGTGCTGGCCGTAGGCGCCTTAATTTACTGGAACATCACGACATCGGCCGCTGACAGGGCTCTGGGCGCCGCCATGGATGCCTACAGTGCGCCTTTGACTGAGCCTGGAGCGCCGGCCTTGAGCGGCGAGTACAAGACCGCCAAGGAACGCTCACAAGATGCCAATCGCCAGTTTACGGTCGTGGCTGAGAAGTATGGCTGGCTGCCCGAGGGGGCCGAAGCGCGGTATTTCGCCGGCGTCACCTACGAGGATCTGGGCGATAACGAGGCCGCGCAGAGCGAACTCGAACAGGTGGCCAACGCCTGGAACTGGGGGAACCGCAACCTCTCCAACCTGGCCAAGCTGGCCCTGGCGGGACTCTATCAGCAGACGGGCCGTGACCGCCAAGCCATCGCCATCTACCAGGCTTTGGCCGCCAAGCCCTCAGAGACGGTGCCGGCGAGCCGGGCGCAGTTGGCCCTTGCTGACCTCTACGCCACAGAAGACAAACAGGACTTGGCGCGCGCCCTATGGGCCACGGTGAAGGATGCCGACAAAGGCGGAGCAGCGGGATCCATCGCCGCGCAAAAGCTCGCCGGCGCGCAGTAGACCAGCAGAACTGGTACGGCACAAACGTCACCCAAGGTGAGCACTTTTCCCATTGCCTGCGTCTGGTGGAATATGAGCACCAGCCAGGCAATTTACGCAGGTTGGATGGAAATCGCAAGCAGCGTAACAGCCGGGCAAGCAAGCCCTCAGGCGGAGGAAGCGGCGCTCGCGGCCCTGGTGGAGCAGTACGCGGGCGCTCTCTACCGGGTGGCGTTTTCCGTCCTGCGTAATCCCGCCGATGCCGAAGATGCGGTGCAGGAGACTTTTGTGCGCGTGCTGCGGCATCGGCACACGCTGGGCGAGGTGCGCGACCACCGGGTTTGGCTGATCCGCATCGTGTGGAATATCGTGCTCGACCGCAAGCGGCGCGCCAAAACCAGGCCGGAGACAGATGACATCGCCGAACTGGCGCGGGTGCTGCCATCAAACGGATTGAGCGCCGAAGAGAGGGTGTCGGCTGCCCAGCATCACGCCCACGTGCTGGCTTGCTTAGAACAGCTTCCGGCCAAGGAGCGCGAGGTCATGCAACTCTCGGCCTTCGAGGAGCTTTCCAGCGTGGAAATCGCCGCCGTGCTGGGAATTTCGGAGTCCAGCGTACGCTCGCGTCTGTTCCGCGCCCGCAATCTGATGGCCGGCTTGCTCAATCACGAGAGGAGTTTGCACGCCAGGAGTTTGCGATGAATCCTACCACTCACAATTCGATTGGGCCCGGCTCCGTTGAACAGACATTACGGCTGATCGCCGGCCTTCCCGCGCCGGAGGGACTGGAAGAGCGCGTGCACGAGGCTCTTCGCCGCGCTCCCCGCACTCGGCGCCTGCTTTCCTGGCCCGCGGCGCTCCGTCCAGAGAGCGGATGGGTGCGCGCGGCTGCTGCGGCAGCCATTGTCTTCGTAGTGGCCGGTGGGGGCTGGGGTGTGTATTCCCATGTGGAGCAGGGGCAGACGGCAAGGATCGTCGTTCTGCCGCCCCACGTTCCCATCTCCGGGGGATTTTCGAGCGCCGGCGCCATGCGCACGCCGCAGACGCTCAACGGGCCGGTGGTGGCACACCCGGCAGCCAAGCGGCCAACCCCTGCAGAGACACAGAAGAAGGTGAAGACGCGCAGGACCTCGGCCAGGGTCCCTTTGGCGCATCACGCTGGAGCCGGCAAGGCGGCTACCCGCCCATAGCGCCGCTGGCAAGGTAGGATCTTTGCATTCGTTGAGCATGAAGGCAGCGGGCTGAAACTGAACCCGTAGACTAGAGCATCGCTTTGATCTTTTTGCGGTAATTTTTGAACGCCTGGCTGCCGCGCTGGGTCAGGCGGCAAAGCGCGAGCGGGTATTTGGCGCGAAAGGTTTTTTCAATTTCCACATAGCCCGCCGGACCTGCTTCATAGCCGGCACTCTGATGCTCCGGTGCACCCAGCTTCTTTATCAACTTGCGGATCGACTCTTCGCGGTTGGCTATTATACCCAGGCTGCGCACCTCGCCATCCGGCTCGGCTATGGCAACAGCAATCGTCCCGGCATGGACATCCAAACCCCCAAATCGCACCTTTTTAGCTCCGGCCTGCCCGCCGGTCTCCTACAATCGAATCAGTGCCGCAGACCCTCCCCAATCCGCCGGCGCACCCAAGCGCAGAGTTTCCGGTCGAAGCTGCCGCACTCACCGAGGCTGGTATTCGCCGCCGCTACGCTGCGCCGCGCCCGCTGCTTTTTTGGCACCTGGCCAGCTTTGACGCTCCTACGGTGGCTGTGGTTTGGTCGCTGGCGTTTGCCTGGGTAGCGGGCATCCGGCTGCCACCTTGGATTCCCGCCGCGCTGGCGCTGGGCGTGTGGGCCGTTTATATCGGCGACCGCCTGCTGGACGCCAGGAGCGGCCTGCGCTCGCCTGCGCGCCGTACGTTGCGCGAGCGTCACTACTTCCACTGGCGCCATCGGCGGATTCTTCTGCCTTTGGCCGCCGCGGCCGCCTGCGCAGCGGCTTCCATGGTCTTCCTCTTTATGCAGAAGGCAGCCCGTGAACCCAACTCCTTCCTTGCTGCCGCTGCCTTGGCCTACTTTTCCGGCGTCCACGCCCATCGAAGATTGCCCAGATGGCTCTCAAAGGAGCTTATGGTTGGCCTCATCTTTACGGCAGGGTGCGCGTTGCCCACGTGGTTCCGTGTGCGCGGCGGGCAAGGTTCCATGTTTTGGATTTTCTGGATGCCGGTGACCTGCTTCGCCGCCCTTGCCTGGCTCAACTGTCACGCCATCACGCGTTGGGAGCCGGGCAAGCGCACTCCGCGCGCCGCTGGTGTTTTGCCCCTCGGATGGCTGCTGGGGCTGGCCGGCATTGCCCTTGCGCTGGATACTCCTGCCAACCACGCGCGCGCGTCCGCGCTTCTCGTCTGCGCGGCCACCAGCGCGCTGCTGCTGGCGCTGCTCGACCGGATGAGCAATCGGCTGACTCCAACCACCCTGCGCGCCGCCGCCGATTTCGTCCTGCTCACACCGGCGCTGCTGCTCGCGCGGGCTTACTGGCTGCGATGAATCCGCCTCCCAACCTGAACCGTCTCGCGCGGCTTTATCGCTGGATGGAGATTGCCAGTTTTGGTCCCTGGCTGTGGTGGTGCCGGTGCGCTTTTCTGAGGGAGATTACAGGCTGCCGCCGCGCGCTGGTGCTGGGCGAAGGCGACGGCCGCTTCGCCGCCCGGCTGCTGCGTGTGAATGCCCAGGTCGAAATCGACGCCGTGGACGCCAGTGAGGCGATGCTGTGCGCGCTGGTCCGCCGCGCCGGCCCCCATGCTGGCCGCGTTGCGGTCCACTGCGGCGACATTCGCCTGTGGGAGCCGGCAGGTCCGCCTTACGACCTGATCGTCACGCATTTTTTCCTGGATTTCCTGACCGGCGAAGAGGTTCAAGCCCTGGCGGTCAAGCTGCACAAAGCCGTTACTCCGTCCTCCATGTGGGTGGTTTCGGAGTTCGCAGTGCCAGAGGGCTGGTTTGGCCGGCTCGCGGCCCGTCCCGTGGTTGGAGGTCTTTATTGGGCCTTTGGCTGGCTCACAGGGCTTACTGTGCGTACCCTCCCCGACCACCTCGCCGCACTCCAGAGTTCGGGTTTTAGGCTCGTAAAGCGCCGCGCATGGCTGCGGGGGTTGCTGGTCAGCGAACTGTGGTCAACCTGAATTCTTTGAATTATTTAAGATGAGGCGCACTATCTTTCAGGGCAATCGCATTTCAAATTGGCCTGAACCAGAGTTGGCACGGACCGCGGTTGCCACTTACGCAAGGGGGTAGTGAGGCATGAAGTTCCTTTCCGGGGGATTTCATGTCGAGGAAAGAAACGTTGGAGCAGTTTGGCGCCTGTTGGGAGGGGCTGGAAGACCCGCGCTGGAGCCTGGAAAACAGCCTGCACTGGCGCTTGGATGTGGTCATGAACGAGGATCAGGACCGCACCCGCATGGGGCACGGGCCGCACAATTTGGCAGTGCTGCGCCACATGGCCATCAACGCCATGCAAAAAGAAGGATCGAAAGGTTCCCTGCGCGGCAAGTTCAAACGCGCCGCCTGGGACGACGGCTATCTCTTCCGCCTATTGGAGTTGTTTTGAAATGCGATTGCCCTGCGCTTGCTGCCGCTACTCTTCCTCTTCTTCCACCGGACGCTGGGCGTTGGCGAGGATTTTTTCGGCCACGGGCTGCGGAACGATGTCGTAATGGCCGACTTCCATGCGGTAGCTGCCTTTACCCTGGGTCATGGCCGTGAGCTGCGTGCCATAGGTAAGCATCTCGGCCATGGGGACCTCGGCGTTGATGACCGTGGTGCGGCCCTTGGTCTCCATGCCCTGGACGCGGCCGCGGCGGGAGTTGAGGTCGCCCATGAGGGTTCCGGCAAATTCGTCCGGGGCCTCGATTTCAACCTTCATGATGGGTTCAAGAAGACAGGGCTTGGCCTGCTCCATGCACTTCCTGAATGCAATTCGCCCGGCCATCTTGAAGGATAATTCGTTGGAATCTACTTCGTGGTAACTGCCGTCGTAGAGGATGACCTTGAAGTCTACGACGGGATAGCCGGCCAGATAGCCGCGCGCGGCCGACTCGACGATCCCCTTTTCGACTGCGGGAATGAAGCCCTTGGGGATGGCTCCGCCGAAGATGTCGTTGACAAACTCGAAGCCGGCGCCGCGCGGCAGAGGCTCCATCTTGATCTTGCAATCGCCGAACTGGCCGTGGCCGCCGGTCTGCTTTTTGTGGCGGCCCTGAGCATCGGCCTTGCCGCGGATGGTTTCGCGGTAGGGAACCTTGGGGGCTTTGAGGGTGACCTCGGCGTGGTAGCGTTTTTTGAGGCGGCTGACGATGGCCTCGATGTGCGGCTGGCCCGCGCCGGCGATGAGAAACTCATTGGTCTGCGGGTCACGGAAGAAGCGGATGAGCAGATCCTCTTCCATGAGCTTGTGAATGGCGGGGGCGAGCTTGTCCTCGTCGGCGCGGGACTTGGGCTCGATGGCGTAGGTCATGGCCGGTTCAGGCAAGGGGGGGAGCTCGACCTGGATCTCGGCGCCTTTGATTCCCAGCGTATCGCCGGTGAGCGTGTCGCGGAGCTTGGCCACGGCGCCCAGGTCGCCAGCGTGCAGCTCAGGCACCTCAGTGGCTTTGCGGCCCTGCATGACGCTCAGGTGCGAGAACTTCTCCTGGCTGCGGCGGGTGTAGTTCTCCAGCGTGGCCTCGTTTTTTATGACGCCGCTGATGACCTTGAAGAAGCTGATCCTGCCCGCAAATGGATCGCTCATGGTCTTGAAAACCACCAGCCCGGCGGGCTCGGCGTCGGCCACCTTGCGCGTGACCGAGGCTGCATCCACACCGTCTGCGGCCAGCGGCTTGCTGGCGACCGGTGCGCGCTCGACCGGCGCAGGAGCATAGACCTTGATGAAGTCGAGGAGGCGGTCGGCGGCGACATTGGCCAGGCCGCTCGAAAAGAGCACGGGGAAGATGCGGTCTTCGCGGATGGCTTCGTGGAGTGCGGCGATGAGATGCTCGGGGGCCAGCGTGCCTTTGTCAAAGAACTCTTCCATCAGCTCGTCTTTGCCTTCGGCGACCAGCTCGACCAGCGCCTCGTGGCGGGCCTTGGCGTCAGCAGCTAGGGCGGCGGGGATTTCAGCGGAGGCTTTGCCGCGGCCGTCGCCGCCAGGCGTGTAGGTGTGCGCCTCCATGGTGACCAGATCGACCACGCCGTGAAAGCCGTCGGCGCCCACGATGGGCAACTGAACAGGAACACAGCCGCGGCCCCAACGCTCGTGGAGATCGTCGAGGAGGGCGTTCAGGCCGGCTTCGCCGCCGGCTTTGGGGTGGTCCATCTGGTTGACCAAGACAATGCGGGGCAGATGGGCTTCCTCAGCGTAACGCCAGACGCGCTCGGTCACCGGCTCAATGCCGTTCTGGGCGTTGACGGCGATGACGGCCGACTCGGCTGGAAAGAGAGCAGCGCGGGCTTCGTGAGAGAACATGTGGAAGCCGGGGGTGTCGATGAGGTTGATCTTCACGCCCTGCCACTCGGCAAAAGCGACGGCGTTCTGCATAGTCAGGCCACGGGCGGCCTCTTCTTCGTCGTAGGCGGTTGGGGCCGAGCCGTCGGCAACCCGGCCCTGGGTGGGAGTCATTTTAGCGGCATGCAGCAGGGCGGCAATGAGGGTGGTTTTGCCGCTTTGCGCATGCCCCACTACAGCCACGTTGCGGATCTCACTTCCCTGGTACGTTTTCATGGAATTCTCCTTGGCAAAGCCTGCTTTGCGCGGGATTTATGGGCGGACAACCTTCCGCCGCGCGCCTTTTTCTCAAAAAACGGATGCTATCACAGCGAGAGTGGGGGCGTCCTGTGACCGAGAGCAGGGCTCAGGGACCAGGGACTGAGGCGCGGCGGCGGAGAAGATGTTTGCGGAGGCGGCGGCCGTAGATGGCGAGATTGAAGACGCAGACGGCCGTGCCCGCCAGGCTGACGGCCCAGCCGGGGAGATTGGGGTAGACGATGGCGTCGAGGTAGTGGAGCAGAAAGCTGCCCTGGTAAGCGGCCGCGCCGGCGCGCAGCTCGAAGTAGGTTTCAGCGAGAGTGAGCGGGCAGGGCCAGGGACCGAGTTCGACGATAATGCCCCAGAGCAAAGCCAGAATGTGCAGGGTGGTCCAGACGCGGCGGCCGCGGGTCCACAAAGCGCCGAAGATGACCAGCAAAATCCAGGTCAGGTGCGCAAACAGGATCAAAACGGCAGCGGTGGTCATTACGCGCAACCTGAGACCCGTTAACAGGTCCCAGGTTCATCGTAGCGCGCGAAAGCCACGGAGCAGAGCGGGTTGGGAGATGCGCCGCTCACGGAGGCCCTCAGGGCCGACGCATATCAAACTCCCAGTAATTTCAGTAGGTAGGGATGATCCCATGCAGCTTTGAGGCGTTTTCCTTTGACGCCGCGCTTGAGCGTGGTTTCCTTTTTGAGCAGATTCAGCGCCACG
>JAJYZC010000062.1 GCA_021800255.1 Acidobacteriota bacterium | reverse complement strand
ACTTCAGAGGAAGCGACTGCAGGCCTGCTCGATTCCCAATACGTGACCATCGTGGGCATCGTGCACCCGCTAAAGTTCAACGAACAGCCCGGCCATCCCATCATCACCTTCGATCTGTACACGTCGCTCGGCCAGATTCACGTATTTACCTCGCAGGGCCAGGCCGATCTTAGCCGGATGCGCCACTTTGAGGATGCCCGGGTCCGCATCCAGGGAGTCTTCAGCACTGTCTTCAACTCGCGGCGGCAACTGGTGGGCTATCAGATGCTGGTCTCCAGCCCCGAGCACATCCAGGTTCTGGAACCCGGCGTTCCCAACCTGTTCTCGATGGAAGCGACGCCCATCGGCGCGCTGCTGCGCTTCGCTCCAGGCAAGCCTTTCGGCCATCGTGTCAAGATCGCCGGCTCGGTCACGCTGGTCGAGCCCGATTTTCTCTATCTCCAGGATAAGAGCGGCGGTGTGGAAGTCCAGGGCAACACCCGCGGATTCCGCATCGGCGAGCGCCTTGAGGCCGCCGGCTATCCCACATTGGAGGGCCGGTACTCGCCGGTGATGACCGACGCGGAGTTTCACGCTCTGCCAGGGATCAGCTCCGTCGCTCCGCAAATCACCAACGCCAGCGCCATTCTGAGGGGGCAATACGATTCCCAACTGGTGGCCGTGGAGGGGCGGCTGCTGGCCACTCTGGCCAGCCCGGGGAGCGTCAATCTCGTTCTGCAATCGGGCATCCAGACCTTCACCGCGGAGCTCGACACCTCGAGCCTGGGCGGCAACCCGCTGCACCTGCGCGACGGCAGTATCCTGCGCCTCACCGGCGTAGCCTCGGCCCAGATCGACCCCGACAAGCTGTACCTGCTTTTGCAGGAACAGCCGGTGAGCTTCAAGATTCTGCTGCGGACGCCTGCGGATGTAACCGTGATCCGCGCCGCGCCCTACTGGACCTCGCGGATGACAGTGGCCCTGCTGGTTCTGCTCTCGCTGCTCATCGCCGTCATCCTGGTCTGGGTAGGGGTGCTGCGCCGCCGCGTGGAACGGCAGAAGGCGGCTCTGGAAAAAGCCAATCAGACTGCGCAGGCCATCCGCGACCTGGCCACCGCCATGACCGAGGTCTCGCGAGGCGAGAAGTTCGACACCGAGGTTTCAGTGCGGGGCAGCGAGGAGATTGCCGGGCTGGTGATGGGCTTCAACCACATGCTCAAGCAACTCCAGCAGAAAGACCGGGCCCGGCGCGAGGCCGAAGCCCAGTTGCTGCACCAGGCGCTGGCGGACGAGCTGACCGGCCTGCCTAACCGCCGTTTGCTCTCTGACCGGCTGGCGCAAAGCCTGGCTGCGGCGCGGCGCGAGGGTACTACCTTTGCTTTTCTCTACATCGATCTCGACGGGTTCAAGCTGGTGAACGACAGCTTGGGCCACGCCACCGGCGATCTGCTGCTGGCCGAAGTAGGCCGGCGGCTGAAGGCGCGCACCCGCGAGGCCGATACCCTGGCCCGCATCGGCGGCGACGAATTCGCCGTGATCCTGAACCGCATCGACTCCCGCGATGATGCGCAGAGGGTTGCCGAACAACTGCTGCAATCGCTGGCCGCGCCCTTCCAGGTAGATGGGCATGAGATCACCATCGGCGCCAGCATCGGCATCAGCATCTTTCCCGGCACGGCCAGTGAAAACGACGACCTGCTGCAGCAGGCCGACAGCGCCATGTACGCCGCCAAACGCTCCGGCAAAAACCGCATTGAGTCCTTCAGCCCGGATATGGGAGTTGCGGTCCGCGAGCGCCTGACGCTGGAAAACGAGCTGCGCCGCGCCCTGGCCAACGGCGAGATTCGCGTTCACTACCAACCGGAGTTCGATCTGGCCACGCGCCGCATCTTGCGTTTCGAGGCGCTGGCCCGCTGGACCCATCCCAACCTGGGCGAGATTCCGCCCCTGAGCTTCATCCCCGTAGCCGAGGAATGCGGCCTCATCGTGTCGCTGGGCGCCAAGGTAATGGAGCAGGCCTGCCGCGAGGCGATCCGCTGGCAGGAGCCGGGCGGTTTCCCCATCCAGGTCGCGGTCAACGTGTCCAGCGTGCAGTTTGCACGCGACACCTTTGTCAAAGAAGTGATCGGAATCCTTAGCAGCACCGGCCTGCCCGCGCCGCTGTTGCAGTTGGAGGTCACCGAATCGTCCACACTGATCGGCATCCAGCGCGCCGCCGCCACCATGCAAAGGCTCAAGGATCTGGGCATCACTATAGTGATGGACGACTTCGGCAGCGGCTACTCCTGCCTGAGCTATCTGCCCAAGCTGCCCTTCGACGCGCTGAAGATCGACCGCTCTTTTGTAAGCGAACTGCTGGAGAGCGCCGAAACCCGGGCCCTGGTCCAATCCATTCTGTCACTGGGTCACAACCTGGGCATGAAGATCATCGTCGAGGGCATCGAGAATGAAGCGCAGTTGCGGCTCATCGTTGAGATGGGCGGCAACGAGGCGCAAGGCTATTTCCTCGGCCGCCCCACTGCTCATCCGCTTGAGGAACTGCGCCGCAGGTCTACAGCGCCAATCCGTGACGCCGGACTCGTGACCTGAATCCCGGACCGCACTCTTTCCGCATTGCAGATCCATCGGCATCCCCGCCTGCGGAAGCCGCCTACCTTGCACGCGGTAAAAATTCGTAAGATCGCACCATGCGCTGCCGTTGCCCTACAATCAGGGATGGGCAAAAAGCCTTGGGGGAGGCTAAGCCGTTATGAATACACAGCAAGCAAAACTGATGAAGAAGAAACTGTTCGCGGCTGCCGTGGGGATGGCCTTGTGCGCCATCGCGTCCGGAGGCTGTCGGGCGCAGGCGCAAAAGGCCGCCGCCTTCGGCCCTAGCAATCCTTTTTACACGCCCAGTTCCCTGCCCTTTCACGCGCCGCCGTTCAACAAAATCAAGGACAGCGATTACCAGCCGGCCATCGATGCCGGCATAGCCCGCCAGCGCGCGCAAATCAAAGCCATCGCCGATAATCCCGCGCCGCCGACCTTCTCCAACACCCTGGTGGCGCTGGAAAAGTCCGGCCAGTTGCTGGGCCGCGTGATGCAGGTCTTCAACTGCGTCACGGGCGCCAACACCGACCCCGCGCTCCAACAGGTTCAGCAATACGAAGCTCCCCGTCTGGCCGCGGTCCAGGACGCCATCTTCCTCAACACCAGGCTCTTCGCGCGCGTGCAGGCGATCTACGAAGAACGCGCCACGCTGCACCTCGATCCTGAGTCGGCGCGCCTGCTCAACTACTACTACAATCTCTTCATCAAAAACGGCGCCGGCCTCTCCGCCGCCGGCAAAGCCGAGCTGAAAAAAATTAACGAAGAAGACGCGGCCCTCGAAAACACCTTCATGACCAAGCTGCTCGCCGCCGCCAATGCCGCCGCCTACTCGACCAGCGACCGCGCAGCACTGGCCGGGTTAAGCCCGGCGCAGATGGCGGAGGCTGCGCTGGCCGCGCGCGCGCGCAAACAGCCGGGCTGGGTGCTGCCGCTGCAGAACACCACCCAGCAGCCCGATCTGACCTACCTGACCGACCGCGCCACACGCCACGCCCTATATGAGGACTCCTGGAACCGCGCCGAACGCGGTGGTCCCGACGACACCCGCGCCACCATCTCGCGCCTGGCTTGGTTACGCGCCCAAAAAGCTGCCCTCCTCGGCTACCCCAACTATTCGGCCTGGGAACTGACCGACCAGATGGCCAAGACGCCCGCCAACGTGACCCACTTCCTCGATCAACTGGTTCCACCGGCTACCGCCAAAGCGGCCAGCGAAGCCCAGGAGATCCAAGCCATCATCGACAAGCAGCACGGCGGATTCACCCTCCAGCCCTGGGACTGGGAGTTCTACGCCGAGCAGGTGCGCAAGGCCAAGTACAACCTGGACGAAAGCGAGATCAAGCCCTACTTCGAGCTGAACAACGTGCTCGAAAAAGGCGTCTTTTACGCTGCTCATGAGCTTTATGGCCTCACCTTCAAGCAGCTTCACAACATCCCAGTGTGGCAGCCTGACGTGCGCGTCTTCGAGGTCTACGACGCCAACGGCAAGCCGCTGGCCCTCTTCTATTGCGACTACTTCAAGCGCGACAACAAGAACGGCGGCGCCTGGATGGACAACCTGGTCACCCAGTCGAAGCTGCTCGGCAATCTGCCCGTGGTTTACAACGTGGCCAACTTCCAGAAGCCCGCGCCCGGCCAGCCTGCGCTGCTCTCCTTCGACGACGTAACCACCATGTTTCACGAGTTCGGCCACGCGCTGAACGGCATGTTTGCCGATACCGAGTATCCCAGCCTCTCTGGCACGCAAACCCCGCGCGACTTCGTCGAGTTCCCCTCCCAATTCAACGAGCATTGGGCTTCATATCCCCAGGTTCTGGAACACTACGCCCTGAACTACAAGACGGGCAAGCCCATACCCGCCGCGCTGCTGGCCAAGCTCAAAAAATCCCTCGCCTTCAACCAGGGCTACATGCTCACCGAGGAGCTGGCCGCAGCCGAGCTCGACATGCAGTGGCACATGCTGCCCGCCGGCGAGCCGCCTCAGAATCCCGACACCTTTGAGACCGAGGCTCTCAAGCGCACGGACCTGCTCATCCGCTACGTGCCGCCGCGCTACCGCTCCAGCTACTTCCTGCACATCTGGAACGAGGGCTATCAATCCGGCTACTACGGTTACCTGTGGACCGAGATGCTCGACGACAACGCCTTCCAGTGGTTTCTGGACCACGGCGGCATGACGCGCGCCAACGGCGACCGCTTCCGCCACATGGTTCTTTCGCGCGGCAACACGGAGAACCTGGAGAAGATGTATGAGGCGTGGCTGGGCGCGAAGCCGAGCATCGGGCCGATGCTGAAGTTCCGCGGGCTGACGGCGACGCCCGGCGCAAAGTAGACGGGAACGGCTGGCTGGAGCAGCCGCCGCACGCAAACTCCGGGTCAATCGCCTGGGTTGGTGAAAAGGGAAAGGTTCGATTGGCGCAGGCTCGCTCGCGCCTTGGGAGCTTTCTTAAAGGTGGTGGAGTGTGCAAAGCGAGGGTATTCCGGCTGTTTGCCGTCGAGAATCTGCTGAATGGTGAGAATTTGCAGCTTGGGATAGCGGGAGCGATCGGGAGCCGTGTAGAAACCCGCCTCCGCGGCCTCGCGCAGCATGGGTTTGGTCGGCTCTTCGAAACAAATGAACACGCCGATCTCGGCCTGCTCGCGCTCTACGGCCCCGCGCAAGCTGCGAACCTGAACGACATCGACTTTACCGCTCTTCACTTCCAGGATCATCTGCTTGGTCCGTCCGCCAGGTTCGTCGTGGAAATACAGCCGCCCGTCGATGCCCCGGTCAGCGCCTTTCTTTAGCTCCTTCGGACGCGCTCCCACAAGGCCCAGCGCCCAGCTTTGGAACTGGTATTTGTCGGGATGGGCAGCCAGGTCGCGCGCGCCCTCCAGATCAGTCGGCTCGCCGATCACCTCGTAGCTCTTCCGCACCTCTTCTCCAAAGGAGTCAGCGAGCCGCTTTCTGATCAGCCCGATGGCCAGGTGCGTAATATCGATGCCGATCCAGCGCCGGTTCAATCGCTGCGCCACTTGCACCGTGGTGCCGCAGCCGCAGAATGGATCGAGGACCACATCGCCCGGATTCGAGCTTGCCTTGATAATTCTCTCAAGCAGCAACTCCGGCTTTTGAGTCGGGTACCCTAGACGCTCCTTAGCGTGTGGAGATAGGGGATCAATATCCGTGATGACGTCTTGGATCGGAGTCCCTCTGTCAACTCGCAAGTAGCGCTTGAATTGCGGTATTTCTCCCGTCTTCGGCCAGTGGATTAAACGCTCTGCGTCAATGAAATCCAATCTTTGCTGGACGGATAGATTGTTCCAACCGTCGGGCGGAGTTTCAGGCTCCGGCACCGCCCAGTGTCGTCCGGCTTTGGTTGGATCTACACCCCGCCAAGGCAAGCCCGATTCTCCTTTTCGCTTTCCTGCTCCGGTCAGATCGCCGAGCCTGTATCGTCCGCCCTCATCCTCATGGCGGTAGAACTTTCGCAGATACTCCTCGTTGTATTCCTGGAAAACACGATTCCAAGCGGGCCGGTCTCCCTTTCCATAGAAAAGCAGCACATCATGTACCGGACCCCATCGTCTAGCGCTGTTATGCGCACTGGTGCGCTTCCAGACAATCTCGCTAAGAAACATCTCCGGCCCATAAACCCCGTCCATCAGAATCTTGAGGTAGTGGCTGGCCGTGGGATCGCAGTGCAGGTAGATCGAGCCGGTCTCCTTGAGCACCCGCTTCAACTCAATGAGCCGGGGCGCCATCATGGCCAGGTAGGCAAGCATGTCGCTGCCGCCGAGGAACGTGCGGAATGCCACCATAGCCTGCGCCACGCGCCCCCCTTGCTGGAGGGTTTCCTGGTAGGCTGCTTCGGCTTCGATGTTCCACTCCCAAGTGTCCTCAAAGGCGCGAATTTGCGAACTGGACTGCGAACCGTCCTTCTCAGCGAAGAGCACGTTGTAGTCCTGGCGGGAGTTGAACGGCGGATCAAGATAGATGAGGTCGACCGACTCATCGGCGAGGTAGCGCCGGAGCACGTCAAGGTTGTCGCCGTAGTAAAGCTGGTTCTTCCACTCGGACATCTTTCTAGGAAACGTATCACAACCGGAAGCCGGGCGTAAGTCGCGGGGCTGGTTCCGTCCCCTATAATTCCCGCAATGAGCAAGGAATCACCTCACAAACCGGACCCGGCACAGCAAGCGGCAAAGCTGCGGGACGAAATCCGCCATCACGAGCACCTTTATTACGTGCTCGACGCACCGGAAATCTCTGACGCCGAGTTCGACGCGCTGATGAACGATCTCAAGCGCCTCGAGGCCGCGCACCCGGAGCTGGTGACGCCTGACTCGCCTACGCAGCGCGTGGGCGGCAAGCCGGCCGAGGGCTTCCGCAAAGTGCGCCACTCGCGCCCCATGCTCTCGCTCGATAACACCTACTCCGCCGAGGAGCTGGCCGGCTGGGACCGGCGCGTGCGCGAGCTGGCGGGCGATCTCCCCGTAGCCTACATGGCCGAACTCAAGCTCGACGGCCTGAGCGTGGCCCTCCATTACACGCCCGGCGCTGAAGGCAGCGCGCGCCTCGCCACCGGAATCACGCGCGGCGACGGGCAGACGGGTGAAGACGTCACCTCCAACATTCGCACCATCCGCAGCGTGCCGCTTTCGATCCCCGCCGAGCGCCTGAAAAAGGCGGGTCTGCCGCAGGGCTTTGAGGTGCGCGGCGAGGCGATTCTTCCGCTGGCTGCGTTTCAGGCGGCTAACGAGGAACGCGAGGAGCAGGGACTGGAGCCGGCGGTGAATCCGCGCAACTTTGCCGCCGGAACGCTGCGCACGCTGGAGCCATCCATCGTGGCCACGCGCAAGCTGGTCTTCTTCGCATACTTTTTGCTGGTCGAAGGCGAGTACCTCGCCGCCGGACAAGCGGCGACGCTGGACGCGCTCTCGGCAGCAGGCTTTCGCGTGAATCCGCACCGGAGGCGCATGCACTCGCTGGACGAGATGCTGAGGTTCATCGAAGAGGCTGAGGCGGGACGCGAGGAACTGGGCTACGAGATCGACGGCGTGGTCTTCAAGGTGGACGCTCACGCCACCCAACTGCGGCTAGGGTACACAGGCCGCGCCCCGCGCTGGGCCATCGCCTATAAGTTCACCGCCAAATCCGGCCTGACGCAGGTGAAAGAGATTACGGTGCAGGTGGGGCGCACCGGCAAGCTGACGCCGGTGGCCGAGCTTGAGCCGGTCTTTATCGGCGGGACGACCGTGAGCCGCGCCACGCTCCACAACGCCGGCTTTATTGAACGGCTGGGCTTGCGGCTCGGCGACTGGGTCAAGGTGGAGCGCGGCGGCGACGTGATTCCCAAGGTGGTGGAGGTGATCGAGGACGGCGAGCACCCGCGCGGGAACCGTGGGTTCTCTTTCCCTTTGGACTGTCCTGAGTGCGGCAGCCGGGTGGTCCGCGCCGAAGGCGAAGCGGATTGGCGCTGCGTGAATGCCGGTTGCCCCGCCAAGCTGCGCGAATCTCTGCTCCACTTCGGCGCCCGCGGCGTGATGAACATTGAGGGCCTGGGCGACGCGGTGGTGGAACAGCTCATGGAAAAACGGCTGGTCAAGAGCGTTGCCGATCTTTACCGGCTTGACGGAAAGGCGCTGCTCTCGCTTGAGAAACAGGTGACGCGCAAGAATAAGACCACCGGACTTGGGGAGACGAAGACGGAGAGTTTACTCGGCCCCAAGGGCACGGCAACACTTCTCAAGCAAATTGAAGACTCGAAGCGCGCCGGATTGTCTCGAGTTCTGATGGGGCTGGGAATCCGCTTTGTGGGCGAGCGCACCGCCGAGCTGCTCGCGCAGGAGTTTGGCTCCATCGATGCGCTGATGGCCGCCACGGCCGAAGAACTGGAGCGGGTGGAGGAGGTTGGCCCGCGCATCTCCGAAGCTATTCTCGAGTTCTTCGCCCAGCCCGCCAATCGCGCGCTGGTGGAGAGCCTGAAGCGCGCGGGCGTGGAGATGACCGCTGAGAAGAAGCCGCGCACGGCGCAGCTTGCGGGACTGACCTTCGTGCTCACCGGCACGCTGCCCACGATGACGCGCGACGAAGCCAAACAGAGGATTGAAGCCGCCGGAGGCAAAACCGCGGGTTCGGTGAGTAAGAAGACCAGCTACGTTGTAGCCGGTGAAGAGGCCGGCTCCAAGCTCGACAAGGCCCGCGAACTCAAGATTCCCATCCTCGATGAGAACGGACTGCTGGCGCTGCTTGAAGGCGCATCGGGAGATAAGCCCGCAGAGTAATGGAATGAGCCTTTATGGTTCCGCAGCGGCGATGCGGGCAACGAGGTCGTAGTCGTGGGCTTCAGTGATTTGGGCGCGGTAGAAGCGTCCGGCTTCGAGTGAGGCGAGCGGGCCGAAGTCGTTGATGTAGACCTTGCCGTCGATCTCAGGAGCGTGGAACTGGGTGCGGCCCTCCCAGAGCAGAGGCGTTTCGGCGCTCTCGCCCTCAGCCAGCAGGGTCAGTTCCCTTCCCACCCAACGCTGCTTGGCCGCCCGCGAGATGGCTTGCTGAGTCTTCATCAGGCGGCGCTTGCGCGCCTGAATGGTGCGGCGCGGCAGCTTGCCCGTGAGCGCATGCGCGCTCGATCCCTCCTCGTTGGAGTAGCCGAAGACACCCAGCCAGTCGAATTTGGCTTCTTGAATGAACTCCTCCAAAAGCTCAAAGTCGCGGAGCGACTCGCCCGGGAAGCCAACGATCATGCTGGTGCGCAGAGCGATCTCCGGAACGGCGGCGCGAACCTGGTGCAAAGTCTTCAGAAAAATCTCCGCGCCGGCCCCGCGCTTCATACGCTTGAGCACCGCCGGCGAGGCGTGCTGCAAGGGCAGGTCGAGGTACTTGCAGATGTTGGGGTGGCGGGCGATGGTCGAGAGCAGCCGCCCGGTGATGCGGTTGGGATAGGCGTAGAGAAAGCGCAGCCAGCGCAGGCCGTCGATGCGGGCCAGCTCGTCGAGCAGCATGGCGAGGCCGTCCTTGAGGCCCAGGTCTTCGCCGTAGCAGGTGGTGTCCTGGCCGATGAGCGTAATCTCGCGCACACCTTGCGCGACGAGCGATCGGGCCTCGGCGACCACTGACTCGAAGCGGCGGGAGCGAAAGCGGCCGCGAAGGTTGGGAATGATGCAGAAGGTGCAAGGATGATCGCAGCCCTCGGCAATTTTGATGTAGGCTGACGCGCGGGGTGTAGACAGAATTCGCGGAGTGGTTTCGTCGTAGAGATAGGCAGGCAGAAGATGCGCCGCGCCCCGCCACTCGTTGCGGCTGAAGCGGCCTTGGCGCTCACGCGCACGGCCTTCAGGTCTTCCCTCTGGTGCCCTAGTGGGATGGGTTCCAGCGCGTGACTCCACGCCTGCGCGCACTACGCCGTGGCCGTTCCCCGTGAGAATGTTGAAGGGCGATGGCGGCGCCGGCACAGATGCGATGTCCGCCGCGGCGAGGATGGACTCCAGTTCGCCGGTGCCCACCACGGCGTCTACTTCCGGAATGTTTTTGCGGATCTCGTCGCGGTATCGCTCCACCAGGCAGCCGGCGACGATGAGCTTCTTTGCAGCGCCGGTGGTTTTGTGGCGCGCCATCTCGAGAATGGCGTCCACCGACTCCTGCTGGGCGGCGTCGATGAAGCTGCACGTATTGACGACCAAAATTTCGGCTTCCTCGGGCCGCGCGGTCAGGCGCGCGCCGGCGCGGTCGAGCAGGCCCATCATCACCTCGGAATCGACGAGGTTTTTGGGGCAGCCTAAGGAAACAAAGCCCACGACTGGAGCCGCGGGTAGGGAAGGTTTGCTCACCTTTTTATTGTAGCGGGAGGTGGTTTGCGGCTCCATCTCCTAACTCAAAATCGGGCATCCGTATCTCTGACTCAGCAGGGAAGGGACGAGATCGTTCCGCCCTGGGTAATTGTTGATCTGGTTGACGTGCAGGTTCTGGATTCACCTCACGGTCAGGAAGCTGGCCCACGCATGAGCAAGCTCTGTTCCTTCCGTGCCGGTGATGGCAGCTTCAGCTTTGATGAGCCGTTTGCTCCGGCTGTTGATCCATCCGCGAACTCGAACCAGACGATTGGGCGGCACGTGATGGCGCAGACGTACGCGGAGTTCGGCGGTGAGCGCAGGCAATCCCGCCGCAGCAACGGCCTTTGACATCGCTTCGTCAAGGACCGTACTGATAATTCCCCCGTGTACAATCCCCTGGAATCCTTCCGTGAAGGAGCCGGGGACCCATTCCGTGGACGATTCACCCGTTTGCGCAGTCTGGAACTGGAGACGCAGACCGTGGGGGTTATCTTGACCACAGGCAAAGCAGAAGTTCTGTGTCCGCGCTTCCATCCGTGCTTTGCCGCCATTTGCCCTTGGTTTTTCTGTCATCAATAAATTTCGCTCACCTTTGGGTGGAATCAATCCGCAAAGTGACAGCCCGTCCTGCCCGGCCATGGCGCCGCATGGGAAGCATTCCTTCAGTGATCGTACACAGATCCCGAAAAAACCTCCTGACGATGCAGTTGAGGCTCAGAGCTGCATGGAATGAGGACAAGTAACGTGGTTAATGCTTCCCACACACGGCGGAGGTCCTCGGCGCGGCCGGCGCAGCGGCCGGAGCCGTGACGGGGTACGGCCCCTGCGCACGGAAGCTGTTGCCCCAGCCGCGGCCGCCCGGCCCATGCGGCAGCCGGGCATGGCCAGCCGCGGGTCGGCCAGTGTGCCGTGCAAATAAGCACTCAGCACCTCGTCCACCGTTCCGCAAAGGAAGGCGACAACGCGTACTCCCGAGGCGGCGATCCGCAGTTGCAGCGGCGCGGAGATCGCGCCGCAGATGAGCATATCCGCGCCGCAGGCGGCGAGTTCGGCCGCGCGCGCCAGCGGATCGGCCTTTGTCAGAGGCTTCTCTTGGCGCCGAATCTCACCTCCATCCTCCACGTCCACCAGCAGTAGATGCCTGGCGACATCGAAGACCGGCGCGATGCGCCCTTGCCAATGCGGTATTGCGATCCTCATCGCAAAGGGTGTGAGCATCTGGCGGACCAAACGTATTAGTGACCACAAAAATAAGGAGTTGCCGGAAGAACAGCCGAGTGGTATTTCGCAAAATGCAATCTCTGTGCTCGCCATCACTGCAAAATGCAACACAACCCGTTAACCTGGCCACGATGGCCGATTTTGACGGCAATCCGGCTCCAACTTCACCCGGCGATGCGCATTCCGATGGGACGCACGACCCGATCCTCGACTCGATCAACGAGGGCGTCTTCACCGTCGATCACCAGTGGCGCATCACGGCCTTCAACCGCGCCGCCGAGCGCATCACCGGCGTGCGCCGCCAGGACGCGCTTGGCCGGCAATGCTCGGATGTCTTCCGGGCCAACATCTGCGAGGGGGCCTGCGCGCTGCGGCGCACCCTGGCCAGCGGCAAGCCCATCGTGGGCGCGACTGCGAACATCGTCGGCGTCGATGGCAGCAAGATTCCCATCCGCATCTCCACGGCGCTGCTGCGCGCTCCGGACGGCGAGGTTACCGGCGGCGTCGAAACCTTTCAGGACCTCAGCTACGTCGAGCAGCTACGCAAGGAGTTGGAGGCGCGGTACACCTTCGAGGACATCGCCGGCCGCAGCGCGGCGATGCGCAGCCTCTTCGCGATTCTGCCGCAGATCGCCGCCAGCGCGAGCACGGTGCTGATTGAAGGCGAGAGCGGCACCGGCAAGGAACTCTTCGCCCGGGCCATTCATCATCTTTCGCCGCGCGCCAAAAAGCGGTTTGTCGCCGTCAACTGCGCGGCGCTGCCGGACGCGCTCCTCGAATCTGAGCTCTTCGGCTACAAGGCCGGGGCCTTTACCGACGCGAAAAAGGACAAGCCGGGCCGCTTTGCGCTGGCCGACGGCGGCACGATCTTTTTGGACGAGATCGGCGACATCTCACCGGCCATGCAGGTGCGGCTGCTGCGCGTGCTGCAAGAGCGATCGATTGAACCGCTGGGGGCCACCGAGCCGGTCAAGGTCAACGTCCGCGTCATCGCCGCCACCAACAAGAACCTGACGCAGCTCGTTCAGGAGGGCAAGTTCCGCGAGGACCTCTTCTACCGGATTCGCGTCGTCCACCTGCGCATTCCGCCGCTGCGGGAGCGGCGGGAAGACCTGCCGCTGCTCGTCGATCATCTGGTGGCTAAATTCAATCGCCTGCAGGAAAAGGACATCACCGGCGTCTCTGCTGAGGTCATGGCTCGCCTGATGGATCACGGCTATCCCGGCAATGTCCGCGAGTTGGAGAACATCATCGAGCAGGCCTTTGTGCTCTGCCGCGGGAACCTGATCGAGCTGGAGCACCTGCCGCTGGAGCTTCGCCCCGCGAAGCCGGATGCCGCGGCCCCGGCATCGGCAACCAATCTGCGCGCGGCCCAGCGGCAGATGATCGAAGCCGTGCTGGCTCGCAACCAGGGCAATCGCCGGCTGGCGGCTCGCGAGCTGGGAATCAATCCGAGCACGCTCTATCGCAGGCTGAAGGCTGGGGATTCGCCTGGCCAATCGCGCACGCCACGCGGCGGCAATGCATAGCGTTGCATTTTGCAATGCACCCGTCTTGCGGTGTCGGATCGTCATCCTTCCGCACTCAGATAAATCCAGCAAAATCAGCGAAAATTCCTCTGCGTTTCCCTTCGGCGGCCTTGGCACGCCACTTGCATTCTCCCTTTGTGGAGAAGAACAAAACCATGAAAGTGGCCATCACATCTGTGGGCGAAGGCTTAAGCGCGGCCGTCGATCCGCGCTTCGGCCGGGCAAAGACCTTTGTCCTCGCCGATCTTGAAACCAATGCGATCCAGACCGTGAATAACGCCGTCAACCTGAACGCCGTGCAAGGAGCCGGAATTCAAGCGGCCAAAACCGTCGCTGGATTGGGCGTGAAGGCGCTCATCACCGGACACGCCGGTCCCAAGGCCTTCGCGGCCCTGCAATCGGCCGGCATCGCCATTTATCCCATCGCCGGCGGCACGGTCGCCGAGGCGCTGGCGCAGTTCCGGGCCGGCGCGCTCCAGGCCATGACGCAGGCCGACGTAGAGGGTCACTGGTAGATACCCAAAAGCCGGCAGCCCGGGCGATGGAACGAGCCCAACGCAAAAAACATGGTCAGGGACGCGACGAAACTTGCCCCATGCACCGAGGAGCGCGTGAAGGATGACTTACGAAGAGATGCAGCCGCTGCTGATGCGCGAGCTGCGTTTGTATCACTATCCCATTGCCGTCCGGTTTTTCTTCGATCCGGCAGAGGTTGAGGAGTTCAAGACGAGTTGCGCTGAAATTGAGTCGCCGCTCAAGCCGCTCACCTTTTGCCAATGGGAGATCGCGGCGCGCATGCAAGGCAAGATCGTTTACGGCGAGAAGCACGATCTGAGCTGTCAGAATGCCCGCTACTGCTTCGCGTGGAAGGATCTCGACGAAGCGGAGATCGCAAGCCAACTCAAGTACGCCGGGAACCGCGAGCAGGCCGAGCGCTTTGCCAAATCCAAACCGCGGCTGCCGGAAGGGCTGCTGGGCATAGCCGTGGCTCCGCTGGCTAAGGCCGGGGTCTTTGGGGCTCCCGATACGGTGCATTTTTACTGCGACCCCATGCAGGCTTACCATCTGGCCGTGGACTACATGGCGGCCCTCGGCGTTCACCCGCTGCAAACCTCCATCATGACTAACTCGTCGGCCTGCGGGGGTAACGTGTGGACGCACATGAATCAAAGCTTCAACTTGCTGCCGGCCTGCTCGGGCAGCTATAGCGCGGGAAAGACCGAGCGCAGCGAAGTGAATGTCATGATTCCCGGCGCGCAGATCGAGAAGGTTTGCCTGCGTTTAATGGAGCGCATCGACAGGCAGGGAAGCAGTTCTCTCATCCGTCCCGGCGACGGATTCCCGGGCGCGGACATCTGCAAAAATTGTCCGCTGATCGCATTCCGCAGGCGAAACGCATAGGGAAGGAAGCTCTGTATGCAGGTGAAGCCGATCGGAATCATCCACACCCCTTATCGGGAAGCAAGGGGAACTCCTATCCAGACGCCGGCCGGTAAAGGCGTGCGGGGCTGGGTGGAAGTCTTCGATGAGTTCGTTCCGGGGCTTAAGGATTTGTGCGGGTTTGAGCGGATCTGGCTGCTTTATTGGTTCCACCGTGCCGCTCGCGGAAAGCTCAACCTTCATGTGACGCCTTTCCTCGATAAAAAAACGCACGGCCTGTTTGCAACACGCGCGCCCCTTCGCCCGAATTTGATTGGCATCTCGGCAGTCCGATTGCTCAGTATCCGTCGCAACCGCCTCGGGATAAGTGACATCGACATTTTGAACGGAACACCACTCCTGGACATCAAGCCGTACATTCCGCAATTTGATTGTTTTCAGGTCTCTCGTTGCGGCTGGGTCCGCGATTCAAGTCCAATAGCGGTTTTGGCGGACGAACGCTTCGCGCAGACGATGCCGCGGACGCAGAAATGTACTTCGGGATCGAAAACCAAATCGACACAAACCTTCAGAAAGGGAGACAGAACAAGATGAAAATCGCCATTCCATTAGCAGACGGAAAGCTGGCCGTGCACTTCGGCCATTGCCAGCACTTTGCCCTGGTCGATGTAGACGAGGCGCAGAAGAAGATCGTCGCGCGCCACGACATTGAGGCTCCGCCGCATCAGCCCGGACTCTTGCCGCCTTGGCTGGCCGAGCGCGGCGTCAACCTGATCCTCGCCGGCGGCATGGGCCAGCGCGCGCTGGGCCTGTTTGCCGAGCAGGGCATTCAGGTGGTGATCGGCGCGCCTGCCGAGACCCCGGAAAAACTTATCGCCGGCTACCTGGGCGGAAACCTCGCCACCGGGGCCAACCTCTGCGACCATTGAGGCCCAGGTTCATTCTGGCCAAATTTTTGGATCTGCAACGAAAGGCGGAACGAACAATTCATGCGTAAAACTAACATTTTGGTCATTGGCGGCAGCGCGGCGGGCGCCACAGCTGCGCTCACGGCTCGGCGGCATTACCCGGAGAAGGAAGTGACGCTGATGCGCCAGGAGGCAGTCGTTCCGATTCCCTGCGGTATCCCGTATATCTTCGGCACCATCGGCAGCCCGGCCAAAAACGTCATGCCAGACGCTCCGCTGGAGAAGGAGGGCGTAAAGATAGCAGTAGCAAAAGTTGAGTCACTGGATATAGCGCGGCAGGTCGTTCGTACGGCAACGGGTGAATTCGGCTATGAAAGGCTGATTCTGGCTACCGGCTCGCTGCCCGCCCGCATTCCGGTGCCGGGCTCCGGCAAGGATGGCGTTTTCCCCATCTTCAAGGATGTTGTGCGCTTGGAAGAGCTGCAACAGAGATTGCAATCGGCTACGCACGTGGTGGTGATCGGCGGCGGGTTCATCGGCATCGAGTTTGCCGACGAGATTCAAAAGATGGGCGGCAAGACGGTAACAGTGCTGGAGATTGCGCCGCACTGTCTGAGTCTGGCCTATGACGAGGAGTTCTGCATTGAGATGGAAAACGCGCTCCGGGCGCGCGGCGTGCAGATTCGAACGCAGGCCCGAGTGGAGGAGATTCTCGGCAACGGACAGGTGGAAGCGGTACGACTCTCCGATGGCGCTCAGATTCCGGCCGAGGTGGTGGTTTTGGGCGTCGGCGCGGCTCCGAACGTGGAATTGGCCAAGGCCGCCGGCATCAAGTTAGGGCCAACCGGAGCCATTGCCGTGGACCGCGCGATGGAGACCTCCGATCCGCACGTCTTTGCCTGTGGCGATTGTGCGGAGAAGGTTTCGTTCTTCAAGGGCCGTCCCACTCCCTTGCGCCTGGCGTCGATTGCCACACTGGAGGCGCGTACAGCCGGCGCCAACGCATTTGGCATTCGCAGGGAGCATGAAGGCATTATCGGTGTTTGGGCCACGGCAGTAGGGAATCTGGCAATGGGAACAGCCGGATTGACCGAAACCGCCGCGCGACAAGACGGCTATGACGTGGTTGCTGTCGCTGTCGAAGGCCCGAACCGGCATCCGGGAACGATGCCGGGCAGCGTGATGACTAAGTTGAAGCTGATCTTCGAACGGCGCACCGGCGAGCTGTTGGGAGGACAGGTGCGCGGCAACGGAGAGGTAGGCGAGATCATTAACCTTGTTTCCGCCTGCATTCAAAAACGCATGACGGCCGAGGACATCGCCCTCTTCCAGTTGGGCACGCATCCGGCCCTGACGGCTTCGCCGGTTGTCTACCCTCTGGTCAACGCGGCGGAACTGGCCATCGCCAAAATGGCCCAGTTCTGACCGGCTGACACAAAACAAAGCATGGAGAGAACCATCATGAAGAAAAATCAGCCCAGCGGACCATCATCGGCGGCCAGCGGCATGGACCGCGTGAGTCAGGCCTGGGAAGATCGGGATGGGCCAGCAGTTTTTGTCACTGTGGACATCGAGCAAACAACGCCTAACGCAATTTACGTTGGGGAAATCCGCTATATTCCCGGGGAAGGCTTCATCATTGCAGATAACTACTTTTCAAAGACCCGCGCGAATATCAAACGCGGATGCAAGGGAGCCATCCTGTTCCTCACCAAGGATCGCAAGTCGTTTCAGGTGAAAGGGACGCTGAGTTATCACAGCGACGGACCAATTTTTGCAAACATGCAGTCGTGGCACGATCCAAAACATCCGGGAGTGGCGGCAGTGCTTTTGCGCATCGAGGAAGCCTACAGCGGCGCTGAAATGCTTTTCCAGGCAAAATGAAACAATGATTGGCCGCCGGGATCATGCAGGAGGTCTCTCGATTCAGGTGCCGGTTGTAGCGGTTGAGCAAGCGCCAGTGCCGCCTTCCGTGGAGGGCGGAAATCGCGAGTGGACCAGCCGAAAAACCTGAATGTGTCGCCGTGCTGCCAGTGGGGAGCAGACTTCAGCGGCGGACGGGAAAGATTCCGCGGCGCGGTGAAGGAGCAATCATCGATGAGGCGATGGAGAAGGATTTACTACGACACCTTTTCCCCGTTCTATGACGGATTCGTTGCTCTGCATTCGGGTGACAAGTCGGATGCTGCGAGAAGATTCTTAACTGATCTTGTCCCGGTACAGGATGGCGGTGCGGTGCTTGATCTCTGCACTGGAACAGGGACTCTTCTGTCGTACCTGCAGGATAAAGTCGGAAAGCATGGAAAGGTTGTTGGTGTGGATTTTTCTTCTGGAATGTTACAGAAAGCGCGAGAAGACCTGCGCCTTGATGAACATCCTCCTGGTCGAAGCAGACGTCGCACGTCTCCCTTTCGAAGCGGATAGTTTTGATGCGGTTACGTGTTCGTATGCGTTTTATGAGCTAAAAGGGACAACACGAGACAGAGCGCTACGTGAGATCGTTCGTGTTCTGAAGGCGGATGGTGTCTTCCTCATGATGGAGCACGAGGTACCTTCAAGGCCAGCTATAAGGATTCTCTTTTACCTCCGTTTGCTGCTGGCTGGCTCCGGACATGCTGTCGCGTTTTTGCGGCTGGAGGCGACACTGTTGGTGGATTTTTTTGCAACGGTCGAGAAAGTAGTTGCGCCCGGTGGGCGCTCTAAGGTGCTGATCTGCCGAAAGGAAGCCGCGTAAAAATGCAGACGTGAAGCCCACGAAGAAAAGGTAAAGGTATGCCGGCGTGCCGAAGAGCCGATACCAAAGTTCGCAGTTTCGAGGCACCGATTCTGTGCAGTTTCGAGATAAGAGGGAGCCGAATCTATGAATGCTTTGACAATCCGCCGAATGCACTTCGCGTTTACGACCACATACCGCTACTTATGCACGCTATCGATGATGGGAGTTGCGCTTTTGATCGTTGTGCTGAAGACTATCGCCTTCCGAAACAAAAATGATCGTTACAACGCTGCAACATTTTTGGGGGGCGGAAGAAGTCTTTTCAGCGGAGCACTCATCCTTTTCGTTATAGCTGTGATTACAGCACCGGCACAGAACCTGTCCTCCGGCACCTATCAGCCTTCGTATGCACGCCAGAGCAATGTTCCTGTGATGAGCAGGGCCGTTCCTCTTTCGGTCGTGACGACAGGGCGAGTCCAGGCTGTCTCCTTTCAGTCGAACGACGGCGATATCTGGAATCTGCTAGAGCGATCGCACTGGCTTGCTGATGGATCGAGCAAAGCGCCCCGTGCGGTCTACATCTTCACCGATCCGAATTGCCCATATTGCAACGTTCTATGGGGCGAAGCACGTCCATGGGTCAATGCCGGTAGAGTGCAGTTGAGATACCTTATTGTAGGCATCCTTACACCTTCCAGCCCTGGCAAGGCGGCCGCGCTACTCACGGCCCGCTCCCCTGCTTCAGCTTTTTCTTCCTACGAAGGCCTGCATTTTCCAAAAACTGAAAGCGCTTTTGCGAGCGGGAATATTCATCATCCTTTGGACGACACCGGCCTGAAACCTCTGAAGGACATTCCTCCGGCAGCACAATCGATACTCGATGCGAACGAGAGACTATTGTCGCAACTTGGCCAGGAAGGCCTTCCCGTCATCCTCTGGCGTGATGCAAACGGAAAGGTTTATATGCACATGGGACTTCCGGAAAAGGGGGATCTGATGAGGATTCTAGGGCCGCTGCGCTAAGCAATCCAAGGTGAATTTTTGGTGAGCCTGCGTAACTGAGTCTGCGGTTACTTTTTCGGTTCTTCCGTCGGGTAGGGCGATGGCGCTGGCCTGATCCCCGTTTTCCGCACAGAACCGAGTACGATTTTCGTATTCAGGAAGGTGCGGAGCGATGTCGAGGAGCAAGTACACGGAAGCGCAGATGATTGCGGCGGTCAAGCAGATGGAGGCCGGCCGGAAGGCCGAGGATGTGGCCCGCGAAGTGGGAGTGAGCGGGCACACGATCTATGCCTGGAAGTCGAAGTACGGCGGCAT
>JAJYZC010000061.1 GCA_021800255.1 Acidobacteriota bacterium | reverse complement strand
CATTCGCTGCGGTGGCGCAAGATAAGCGGCAGGAGTTTGCGGGCAGCCCAATAGCGGGGCACGTAGCGCAGCGGAGAGGCAATGCACCGGAACAGCCAGCCTAGATACAGGCGGTCAGCCCACATCGGAATCCGCACCTGATCGCCGCTCAAAAACGCGATGGCCGCGCCGATGCAGTGAATGGAGGGCAGATAATCGAGATTCCGCTTAAGATAGAAACCCAGCCGCTCCTGCACTCCGCCCCCCAGCGTCACCACCACGTGCTGGGGGCGAAGGGCTGCGATCTTTCCGAGAAGAACCTCATCGCGGACTTCGGCGCCGTACATAGGAGCCGCGTAGATATGGCTTGAGGGCACGGATATATTCTGCGAGGCAAGCCATTCCAGGTTCCTGGCCGCGCTGTTTGCGCCCGCCATGACCCAAAAGGTGTTGCCGGGGCGCCTTATTTCTTCTCGCTTGAGAAGCTCTCTGAGATATTCGAGGCCCGAGACGCGATCGATCGAGTCCCGTTCGAGCAGATTCCAGACCATCACCATAAACGCGGAATCGGTGATGACCACATCGGCGCCATTCAGCGCCTCGCGATAAGCGGCATTCGACGCCAGATCCTTCAACGCAGGCGCCGCCGGAACCACAAGCAGTCCGCCGTGCAGCATCCGCTCCACTACGCTGTGAACGTCGCCCACATGAAAGGTCAAGCCCAGGATCTTGCGCTCCTCACTCTTTGGCATCGTTCCACCTCCGGGCTCGGTTGAAGGTTGCGTTTATCTGCGCGCATCCGCCCGCATCTGCTGCTCGATCCATTCGTAGGTCTTGACCAGGCCATCGCGCAACCGGATGGAGGGCTCCCATCCCAGTTCTTTGAGAATCCTGGCGTTGTCGCTGTTGCGGCCGTTGACGCCCTTCGGCGCATCCAGCTTGTAGCGCCGCTTGAGTTTCACTCCCGCGATCTCCTCGACTATATCCACAAGCTGGTTGATGGTCACCAATTCGCTGGAACCAAGATTGATAGGATAATCGATGCCGCTCTCGGTGATCGCCACCGTGCCCTTCAGGCAGTCGTCGATATACATGAAACTGCGCGTCTGGTGGCCGTCGCCCCAAATTTCGATCTCGTGCTGACCCGATGTTTTGGCCTCGATCACCTTGCGGCAGATGGCCGCCGGGGCCTTTTCGCGCCCGCCATCCCAGGTGCCGCAGGGGCCGTAGACGTTATGATAGCGCGCCACACGGCACACCAGGCCGAAGTCCTCCTCGAAGTGGCGGCACATGCGCTCGCTGAAGAGCTTCTCCCAGCCGTAGCCGTCTTCGGGGAGGGCGGGATAAGCGTCCTCCTCTTTGAGCGGAGCAGCCGCGGTGCTCTTCTGCTTTTCGCCGTTATAGACGCAGGCCGACGACGAATAGAAGAACCGCTCGACACCGCTGTCGCGCGCCGCCAGCAGCATATGAGTGGTCGTGAGCACGCTTAACATGCACAGCGCCTTGTTGTTCTCGATGAAACCCATGCCGCCCATATCCGCGGCGAGCTGGAAGACCACACCAATACCTTGCGCAGCCTTGTAGCAGTTGTCCTTCTCCTTCAGGTCGAGGACAAGGTTCTCCGCGTCTTTTGAAACCTGGTGCCACTCCTCCAGTGGCTTGACGTCAACACCGCGCACAAAACCGGCGCCCTGCTCCTGAAGGTATTTCACCAAATGCCCGCCGATGAATCCGCCTGCTCCGCAAACGACAATCCTTTCGCCCTTGACTTTCATCCTGCAATCCCTCTCCGCCGGGGTTCTGCGCCCTCTGGGCGCACCGGCTATCTAGCGCCTGCACTGCAAGACCCGGCCTTAGTTTGCCCAATTGCCGTGGCCGGGCAGGTAAATGAAGATTGAAAATACAGGGAATAAGTTGCGCACGGTGCGCAGCTTCTCCGCCGGATTTTATCCGAAGGATAGGTTTTTAGAACGTCTCAGCTCTGAATCGCGGCGCAATATGCTGAAGCGCCCGGCGAAGGCCTCTGACATTCTCATCGAAATTGTAACTCTGAATGATCCGCAAACTCTGCGCGCCCATCTCCCGCCATCTTTCGCCGTCGAGCACCGCGCCCAGAGCACGGGCCAGGCCCTGCGTGTCGCAGGCTTTTACCACGCAGCCGTTCACGCCCTCCTGCACCAGGTTCTGGTGGCAGCCCACCTGGTCGCTGACGATCACCGGCCGCCCTGCGTTCATCGCCTCGTTGATGGCCAGGCCCCAGGGCTCATGCACTGAGACGAGCACAAACACATTGCATAGATCGTAGAAGCGCGGCAGCTCGGTCTGATTGCGAAAGCCGAGAAAGCGCACGTTGCCCGGCGGCGCCTCTTGAGCTCTGGCCTCCAGCGCGGCGCGCTCTTCTCCGTCGCCGACGATGAGCAGATAGGGCGCAAGGTCCGGCGCCATAAATTTCGAAATTTGCAGATAGGCTTCGAGGAGGTCGATGCACCGCTTCCTGGTTTGCAGCTTCGAGGCATAGAGAATGACCAGCCGGCCGGAATCCAGTCCCAAGGAGCAGCGGAACTCCTCGCGGGTTTCCGCAGCTTTGGCGCACTCCCGCTGAAAGAAGCCGTTATCGACCGCGTAGTAACAGGGAAAGACCGGAAACTCCCCGCCCAGGTAGTGCCGCCAGTAAGCCGCATTGGCATCGCCGATGGCCAGCGCCGCCGAGACCCTTTTCCGCAGCCATCTGAAGAAGATGCGCTTGGCGGCAAGCGTTTTGCGGGAGCGCGGCCGGTCAACCAGCGTGGACTCCGCCCGCAGCAGAACCGGAATGCCCATGGAGTGCGCGGCCATGATGGCCTGCAAGTTGGTCAATCTGCCGTAACCGTGGACCCACACGGCATCGAAGCGTTGCCTACGCAGAATGCGGCGGATGCCGTAATTCACCGGCTTGCAGGCGCCAAGCTGCCCGCGGCCGGTCAGCGCGGGAAGAAACTCGTGTTTGTACCCCTCCAGCAAAGGAATGTCCCAATTCACGGCCACGCCAAACCCCGGATCGAGGTAACTCCGCACCGAAATATCGGAGCTGAAGAAGACCTTGAGGTCGATGTCCTTTTCCTGCGCAATCCTCCTCAGCAGCGGCGCCTGATATTGAATCGGGTGCGACACAAAGTAGGCGAGCCGGAGCGGGCGCTGCTCCGAAAAGGCCGCTGTTTCGGATCGAACGCCGGTCATCGGTTTTGTGATCGCGGTTGGCACGGTTCTCAATGGCAATGCCTGCGTGTGGATCCATACCGCCCCTGCGCCTTGGGAGCGATTCTCCTGGCGCTCAGATCTGGCGGCCTAAAACCTCGATTTTTGCAGCCGTTTGCAGACGGCTGGCCACAAATGGCCAATCCCTGACAAACAGAACGTTCGAGGATTTGCAGGCTGAAGAACGCTGGCTCAGGGTACGGTGAAAGGGGTCGTAGCAGGCAGTCTCAAACCCTCTCCGGGAGAGGATTTCAGCACTCTCCGGAACCACGGTTTCCAGCTCGATGACCTTCAGGGAAGGGTTGGCGAGAACCCGCTCCGCGCCGCGAAGAACGCCGAGTTCCGCGCCTTCGACATCGACCTTCATCATCGCCGGCTGCGCGTCACCGGCAATTTCGTCGAGTCTTTCCATGCGGACCGGTCTGGTCTTCTGACCGCTGCCAGTCGCAAGCCGGTTCTCGGCGCCGAGGCCGACCGTAAATACCGCCTCGCCCTTCGCTCCTCCCAGCGCGCATTCATAGACCTGCACGCGCTCGTTCAGGCCATTGATCTCAACGTTTCTTTTCAGCCCGCAGAGCGTAGCTGGGTCCGGTTCGAAGGCGATTGTCTTCGTCCCGCAAACGCCCGATGCCAGCACCGTATAGCTGCCCACGTTCGCCCCAATGTCCAGAAATAAATCGCCCCCTCTGAGGAAGTGAAGGGGGACCATCATGTCGAAGAATTCATGCAATCCCACGTAGATGTTGCCCGTCGCCCCCGTCATGCCATGGCGGATGGCCAGCCGCTGGCCTCCAACCCATGCCAACAATACCTCGTCTTGCAATCGGCTTCGCATCTGCCACTTTGCAAAACGAAGCCAGGCGCGCAAGGGAGCGTCGCAGGTGAGGGGATGGCTTGCAAATAATCGTTGTAAGTTCGCTAAACTGTTCACTGCTTTCATGTCGTCTGTCCCGCTCGCGCCCGTAGCAAAGGAAGGAATGGCTGTTTGCGATTTAAGCCGCGGCTCTTCAGGGTCCTGCCTCGATTTCCGCTCTCTCGCGCCGGCTATCCCCGCTGCGCCCGGTGGCGATCTTGCGGCGGCCGTTTTGCGAGCACGGTTTCGAAGAACTGCATGTACCTGGCCGCGATTGTCTGCGGCTGAAATTGCGCTAAATGCCGATCTCGCCCGGCCAGTAATTTTTCGCGTAGTCCGGCATCGCTAAGCAGGCTCCTGAGCGCGCCTGCCAAGGCCGCCGCATCGCCCATGGGGACGAGAAGCCCGCACGGGCCCACCGCTTCGGGCAGGCCGCCGGTATTCGACACCACCGGGACACATCCCGCGGCCAGTCCCTCCACCGCCACTGCCCCGAAGGTCTCCCGCCACACCGATGGAACTACGATGATCTTGTGCCGGGCCAGCTCCCTGCCCACTCCTTGGGGCATGAAGCCGCGAAACTCCACCTGATCCGCAATCCCCAACTCCACGCTTAGGCGTTGCAGCGCCGGCATCTCCGGGCCGCCTCCGATGATCGTAAACGATGCGCAGATGCCTGCCTCTTTCAGCAGCGCCACTGCGCGCAGAGCCACATCGCAGCCCTTCTGAGAAAAGAGGCGGCCGAAAAAAACGATGTCCTTGTCGCGGCTAGTCTCCTCGTGTACGGTAAACTCACTGCTCTCAAAAGGAGGACCGATCACCGTCACCTTGGCGCGTATCTCATCCGCCACTGCTTGGCTGACAGCCAGGTTATGGCAGAGCGGCAAAAGCGCGCGCTTGAGCCGGTCCTGCCAGCCCAGGCTGCCGTCCTCGCGCCGGGAGAGGACGTGGTGGAGTATGACGATGGGCCGGCCGCAGAAGAGCAGCGGCAGCAGCGTGCGCAGAGAGATATTGCTTTGGAAGACCAGGTCCGATTTGCGCGCCAGCGCCCGCAGCGCCCGCAGCGATGGGCGGCGCACGACTTCATACTCGGGGCTGACCTGGCCGCCGGGCGTCTGCGTCACCACCGTAACCGATGCCCCCTGCCGGCAGAACTGCTCTACAAGAAGCGACGTCGATTTTTCAATGCCCCCCACGCTGGGCGCATAGACGTGGACGCATAGAAGAATTCGCATGAGCTTCCTCTCTCGACGGCTGGTTCGCGCCATGCTCCGGGTGGCGCTGCGGCGATCTGCCCCCGTCTTCTCCTAGACTGGCCTGGAAGCGCCTCTTGCATAATTTGCAGAAACGGCTATTTGGCTATGAAGAGATAATTGATCGATCCAAAATCAGGATGCTTTTGCGCAGCCCATCGCTTAATATCATCCGCCTGAATCACCCGCTGTGTTCGGTCGGCAACCCTGGCCTCATAGCCAAGATCAGTAAAAAGCCTGAACGTCTCTTCAAATCTCGGATTATTTTTGTTCGGGAAGTTCAGGTCCAGGCAAATTTCTACTAACCACGTTGGTTTGGGTGAACGCTGCAAAGTACTCATCGCGCCCTGCAGCACCTCGTGCTCGAACCCCTCGACATCGATTTTGATGAGCATCGGTTCTCCCGAGAAGCGTGCCGAGACGAGAGAATCAAGTGTGGAGAGCGGAACAATAGTGTTCCATGTTTCGGGGAACTTATTCCAGTTCTTAACAAATGACGCGCAGGAGGTACCTCCATAAAGCACCTGCAGACCCGGTTCCGCACCTAGCGCAACCGGAAAGACCTCAGCTTTTGCATGATTATGGAGCAGGTTCTTATAGAGGTATTTCAAGTTGCCCGCAAGGGGCTCGACTGCGATAGTGCGCTTACCACAACGGCTTGAGAGCAGCGTATAAAGCCCAATATTCGCGCCGACGTCTACGCATACTGACGCATCCTTGAGAAGGGTCGTAAATAGCTCAATCTCTTCGTTTTCGAATTCGCCGGATGCCATTGTAGGACAGCCGGCAAGATCGAAACCATACGGGGTCGCCAGCATCGCGCTGCTGCCAAATTCTCGTTGGTCTCGAACCGTGCGGTAGGCGGATGCAAGCCAAGGGGCGTGAGAATCCATGAGGTTCCTGATCGCGGATTTAATTCGGTTTCTCATTCTTTCTCTCCAAGCCCTGGTGCCGCCTTCGCGTCCCAATACACCTTGACAGTGATCTTAGCCATATCTGCCGTCGCGGCTGTTCAATGCCCCCCACGCTGGGCGCATAGACGTGGACGCATAGAAGAATTCGCATGAGCTGCCTCTCTGGACGGCTGGTTCGCGCCATGCTCCGGATGGCGCAGCCGCGATCCGTCCCCCGCCTGCTGTCCTCTGGTCCTCGCTTAATGTTTGGCCCACGCCTCCGCATAGGCGCCTGCCTTCGCTGCGCGGCTTAAGCACCGGAACCCCTTATGAGACATCCTGTTCCGAAGCCGAACCGGATCGAGCGTGGCCACCAGATTGTGGTCGCCGTAAGACCGCTTCCCCGCCTCTAAATGCTCCAAAAGAGCCGGACCGGCTAATGAACTTCGGAGGCCGAAGATCGTATAACCATAACTTGCAAGCAGCTTGGACGCCTCTCCATCCGCACCTTCGAAACACTCGTAGATAATGTCCCGTATCATCCGCTTTTGCAGAGAGTCGCACGCCCCTTTGAACGCCTGATATTCGTGGCCCTCGATGTCGACTTTCATTACCCCTACGGGACGGGTGGTTTCGGCGATTACCGAGTCCAGGGTTGCCGTCGCGACCTCGACCTCCTTGAACGTTCGCCAGCGGGCTTTGCCTTCAAGCGACGCCATTCCGTTATTTCCGGCGAAAGACTCTGGCACGCAGAGCACAGCGTGCCCCTTCTCAGAGCTGACGGCTAGATTGCGTATATCGACGCGGCCGGCAAATCCCGGCTCCCGATTCCAGCGTTCCGCATTCCGCGCCAAACGGGCAAAGATAAAAGGGTGCGGCTCGAAGGAGATCACTTTGCCTGCTCCAGCGGCGAGGGCGACGGCGGTCATGTAGCCAATGTTGGCGCCGACATCGAATACAGCCTCGCCTGGGTCGATCAGACGGAAGAGCGCCTCGACCACCGGGATTTCGACGATTCCGTGGTGTGAAATAAGGCGGCCGATGACCTCAGAAGCATCGATCTCGATCGGAAGTTTCCAGCGAAGCTCGACGGTCTGCATCGCTTGGCGGCCGGAACCCCTGCCGAAAACGCGCCGGATCAACTTGCCCGGCTGATAGACGTACTCAGGCCGATTGAGCCACTCTATGACTCCCATGCGCATTGTTCGATACCTCCTAACGCCGATAAGCCTCTCCCCTGGCTGTACGCGTGGATTCCACCTTCAAATTGCTAATGAGTGTGGATGCCTCGCGTATATTCCAGCAGGATTTCGGTTCGTATGGCGTGAATGATTTGTCCGTGAAGCACGTAGACCTGGTGAGTGCCGAAGTCGAGGATGGTTTTAATCAAGCTATCGACCGGGTAGACGTCAGGATGACATTCAAGCGCGATGGAGTCGAACCTCTGCGGCTCCTCGAGATCGTGCAGAATAGTCAGCTCGGCTCCTTCGCAATCCAATTTGAGCAGACGGACCTGAATCTTGCCGGGGATCACGGAGCCCAGCCTGCGAACAGACACCCGCGCAGGCGGAAGCTTTTTCCCTAGCCCATTTGCGTAGTCGGCGAAGCCGGGGTAGAGCGTGTTGGCGCCGCTGCCAAGGAAGGTGGAACAAAGAAGTTCGGCATCGCCCTCGAAATCTGCGATGGCGGCGCATTGGGCGGTTACGCGATCGCCGAAGCCGTTCGAGCGGATGTTCCTGGTTAGAACTTCAAAGGTCTTGGGGTGCGGCTCGAAGGAGTACACGCGCGCGCCGCGCTGAGCTGCATAGCAGGTGAAGAATCCCTGGTTTGCACCCACGTCCACAACCGTATCGTTCGCGCGTATGGGGCACCCTGCAACGTCATAGTCCCGCAGATACCACGTCTCACTGAACATGTGGTACGAGGGTCTTGAGGCCACCACCGAAACCTTGGTGCGCCGATCGGTAATCCTGATTTCTCCGTCTCTGGTAAATAGCCGGTGGCCAAGAATATGGAACGGGTTTCCGTAGTTGGCAAAACCGGCTAAAAGTTCAGATGCGCGCGACACCAATCTCACAGTTATCTCCTTTTCCGGCCGGCACTTCGATTTTGAGTAGAGCGCGTTTCATCCATGACGGTTGTGGCAGGCCAATCTGCTGGGACCCGGCTTGTTGCCGGGCCTCGCACGAGGCAGAACCATCCATATCGGGTTTATGAAAAAACGCTGGAGTAGTTTTTAATTTAGGGTGGGGCGTCAAAAAATTTTAGCTGATCCTCTGTAGCTGCGGAATCCTTCGATTACAAACTAACCGCCGCTATCCTCTTTGCGCCCGGCGGCGATATTGCGGCGGCCGCGACCGCTGAACCACGAGCGGCGTCCGTATCGCCGCTCGCGCCGGCGCCTTGGCCGCAGCGATGCAAATTGCCGCGCCGATCACCACGAATCCCTGCTCGGTGGGCTGCTCGAGCTGAGCAATGAACAGAAAGACGACCGACAAGGGAACTAACAGCAGGGCCAGCGGCTCACCTTCGCGGGCTTTGGCCAGCGCCTGGCCAAAGATCACGATCCCCAAAAGCAGCTTGAAGAGTGCGAAAAGGATACCTGCAATCGGCCCCATCTCTCTGAATTCGCGCGAAAACTCGCCCTCCCCGGCACTTGCCGCCAGTGTCCCATGCAGCAGCGCGTTGACCGCAACCGCTCCCTGGCCCATTCCGATGCCCAATGAGTCTCGCCAGAAGTTAGGGTCTTCGATCGTATCCATCATGGGAGTAATAATGCGGTAGATTCCGTTATTCAGGGCAGTTCGCCCTTCGCTCTGTGATGCGACTGTTCCCGTTTGTTCCGTGTACATAATGCGCTGGTTGAGGTCGTGCGCCGCGTTTGAAAAGGCGGGCAACTGCAATACCAAAAACGTAACCGCCGCTAGAGGCAGGATGACACGCAAGGTCTTGGTAAACTGGGAGATACCCATCATCGCGCCTAGCCCCATGCATCCCAGCATGATGGCTAATTGATAGACCATCGTGCGCGAGCCCATCATGGGCACAGAGACCAGAAGCGCGAATGCGCTCGCCCACAACAGCCACTTCTTTGCGTAGCCCTCCCTGATCATGCCGTAGAAAATGAAAGCCGCCGCCAAAACGGCGAATTCTTCGGATCCGATGGAGAAACTGAATGTGCCAGAGGCGCGCAGGTGAGCGCCGGCAAAGCTGATCTGCGCCGCCCCCTGATAGGCGCCTTTGTTCAGGAACGACGTGGGCGCGGCCTTGAATTGAGCCACTTCCAGGAGGGACATGGGCAGAAGGATCCACAGCGTTAACACGCCCATCCTGCGCAGGTCTTCTTCGTCGAGGTTCTCGCCCATGATGAACAGAACCGGGAACGGCAGCAGATAGGTTCGCAGTCCGTACAACTCCGCGAATAGGTTGTCGCCGGCGATGAGCTGCGCGGCGAACAGCCCCATCAACAGGACGGTCAGGAAGGCAATCGCTGTGGACCAGCGCACGGGCCACTTGCGGGTGCGATATGCCTCCCAGATAATCCAGATTCCGATAGGATCACGGATGATGAGCAGCGGCGCGGATAGTTGCGGCGCCACCCATTTGCGCAGAGCTCCTTCAAAGATGAGAAGAAGAAAGTAGAGCCAGAAGAGTTTCTTCAGCAGAGTTAGCCGTCTGAAGTAACTGTTCTGACTCCTCCTTTGCATTAACGCCATGCCAGATTCCTCAACATGCCGGCCCACTGAGCGCGATAGTGTTCCCAGGAGTTTCGCGCCGCCGTCGCCTGCGCCTGGCGCGACATCTCAGCCAGCAATTCTCGGTCCCGGCACAGGGTTTCCAGCCGGCTGGCAATGAGATCGGCCCGGCGGATGGGAACCACGTACCCCTCGCGGCCGTCTTGCATGATCTCGCCGGAGCCGGTGTTCAGCGTGACAATCACGGGTAGACCGATAGAAAGCGCCTCAAGTATAACCAGGGCGCACCCCTCAGCTAGAGAAGGCAGGAGAAGCACATCTGCATCCTGCATCACCTCCAACACCCGGCTATGGGGAAGAGTTTCAAACCAGCGCCAGCGCCGGCAGGCTTCGTCAACCTTGGCGTTGGCGCGAAACCGGCTTCCCACCATGGTCAGCTCAACTTGGCGGCCCAGCATCTCCACCGCTTCCAGCACATAGCTGATCCCCTTGCGCTGGATCAATGAGCCGGCAAAGAGCACCTGGAGCGGCCGGCCTGGTGTGTGCGCAACCTGTTTTCTACCGCGAACCGGAGGCGCGCCGTAGTTGATCACGCGAATCTTCTCATCCGCCACGAAGCCTCGCAGAGTCTCGCGCACATGCAGGCTGGGCACGACGACGTAATCGGCAAGCTGCAGTTCCTGGGTTTTTCTCTCGAGATGCCGGGCGGGATCGGTGAGGCCGGGAAGCAGACCGGCGAATTCCGGATTGCGCTCCGCCTCCTCGGCAAACAACTTATGTTCCCAGCGCCAGTAGCTGCTGGTTAATTCATAAACGGCAGTGATTCCAAGTCTCTTGGCTTCGCGCAGTGTCTCGAGCGCCGCGCCATCGTAGGCATACACCATGCCGGGCCGCAGTTCCCGCATGCGGCGCGCGACGCGCCGGTCAAAATGCATCCCCATGCCATAAACAGAGAATGGCCGCTCATCTGCGCAGAGCAGGGCTTCGATGGGGGTGCCGCGCGCGCCCAGCTGCACTATTTCCCGCCAAGGGACACTGCGCACCTGCTTCCTGGGAGCTTCAGGAATGCTGCGCCGCGCCAACTGCGCCTGCCAGCTTCTGGGTAGCAGCCGGCTCCATCTGGATTCCAGATGCCACACGAAGGTCGTCCAGAACTCCGCCAGCATGTTCTGCTCTACGAGGCTGCGGAGTGCATGACGCGCATTCTGGTTCATGGTTGTGCGCGATAACAGTACGGTGGGCTGGTCCCGGTTCGCGCCATGATTCACTTTCTTCTCCACGGCGTGTGCTTTTCCAGAAGAGGCTGTCTCCGTTGCAGTAACGAAAGCTCCCGCGCCGCTCACCGCAGTTCCCCCATCCACTGTGCATACCGCTCCGCGTGAACATGCAAGCGATGCGTTCTGTACCAACTCCAGGCAGCACGCGAGCGATCTTCCCAGGCGGGCCGCCCGGCGCACGCTGCCGTTTGCGGAGTAACTACCTGCACGCCCTCCGCCAGGCCGTCAGCCTCATGAGGGAAGGGCTTAGCCACAACCGGGACCACCCCATAAGCGCAATAAGCAGCGAAAACCGACGACTTGGCGAGGTTGTACCAGGGGTGCGGCAGGAGGCCGAAACGCGCCCGCGAGAAAACTGCCGGCACCTCCTCGACAGGCAGCATTCCCACTCTCTTTACCGGGATTCCGTGCACCTGCGCCGGCTGACGGCACTCCGGGCCGACATCCAGAATCTCCTCAATGCGAAGTGCATTCACCAGGTTTCCCGCGGCCTCCATTTGGCGATACGACAGTTCCCTGCTACCGGCAGAGCCGAACACTACCAAGGCCGCATCTCGCTGCTCGAAAGAAGCCGGCTCATCGGCCTCCCCTACCGTGGAAAATACGGGCATCCGTTCGACGCGCACGCCGCCTGTTTTTTGCGTTTTACGCTCCAGCCATTCCGCATGACGCTCAATGTTGGTTACCATCAACTCGCATTGCGCGGCAAGCCTGTTCAATGCCTTTCGTTGGCGGTGCGAGTGCCAGAATACCGATCTCCAAGGCATCCCGGTCGCAAACAACTCATGGAAATAAATCGCCAGACGGAACCGTCCGCTTGCCTTTACCATGTCCAAGGCATCGGCCAGCAGCTTGGGCGCCCCATCCCGCGAGTACCCATACCCGCTCATATGAACCAGCATGGCCGCGGATCGCCCTTGCGTCAGTTCCAGGCATCTCTCCAGAAGACTTGATGGGGAGCAAAAGATCGCGGGGTACGGCAGATTGTATAGCTCGCTGGAATTCGCTACGGCAAAGGCCGTGCCGATTCCGAATGCCGCCTGGAGCTCATGCGCGAGCACGAGCGCATGATCCCCGACGCCGTCGCGGCCAGGCGCCAGACGCGGAACTACTTGAATCAGTAACGGCGTTACAGCGGACATACAGTCAGCCTTCGCCTTAAGTTTTTGCCGGTCATAAAACGCAATGAGCCGCGCATCAGCGTCAGATGGCCTCAGTAACTTAGTAGATGCTCCGGTAGATCACAATTTGGCTGCCAACTGAGATAGAGTCTTGGATCGCCTGCTCAGCGACGAACTTACCGGTGCTTCTGGGAACGTATAAGACGTCACCGTCTTTCAAGACAACATCTGCGGCCTTGCCATTAAGAATTCGATTCACGGGAACAGTTATCGCCACCTTACTGCCGTCTTTCAAGGTGCGGACGAGTTGCGCGTCGTTCATTTTAGCGGCGACACCGCCCCCTTTACAGAGGGCCATGGCCTCCTCTACCGATAGCGCGCTGCGGCCATCCAGCACAAAGCCGCCCGGCTTCATAACATCTCCTAGCACATAAACGATGCCTGCCGTGGGAATCATAATCGTGTCGCCTGGATAAACCTGCACCTGCGGTATCGTTGGCTTGAGGGCGAAAGGGCTGTATTTAACTGTAACTGGATGTTGCGGATCGCTTCGGTGGGTAATCACCACGGTCGAGGCTGCGGTTAAACTCTCTCCGCCTGCCTCCGCAATGACATCATTCAGCGTGCGAACTCCCAGAGCAGGATAGACTCCGGGTGTCTTTACGTCCCCGCTGACGGTAATTCCTTGAGTTGCATACTCAGAGATGAAGACGGTAGCGTAAGAGCCGATTGGCTGCAAAATGTCAGCTTTCACATAGAGCTTCTCGATCAGCGCTGCGGCTTCATCCGCCGTGTCCCCGGCCACGTGCACGCGGCCGAGCAGGGGAACCGCGATGTCGCCTTGCGCATCGACTCGGAACTGGCCGGAAAGGTCCGGGCTTTCGAACATTGATACTGAGATCAAATCCCCCGAACCGATCTCCAGAGGCGGCGCCAGCTTCGGCGTGGCTGCACCAGACTGCTGAGCAAACCCCATGACTGTTTGCCCCAAGAACGCAATACAGAATGCGGCTATGATGGAAGACGTTCTAGTCATGTTATTCCTCCTTGTCTTCATCTTCATACCCATAAGCTCGATCTGAGTAAGGCGAATGGTGCCGATACCCATATCCATAGCTGTACATACCGTAGCGATAGGTATAGAAGTTCTCCAGCCGCAAATTCACGTCGTTCACCACGACTCCGACGACTGGAGCGTTAACTCGCCATAGCAAATCGCGCGCCCGAATCAAGGCGCGTTTGCGGGTAACGCCAGCGCGCGCCACCAGCACCACCGCGTCCGCGAGCACGGCTAACGCGCGCGTATCGGATACGGCCAGCATGGGGGCCGTGTCCAGCACCACGCGGTCGAACTCTTGTGTCCATTGCTGCAACTGCTCCTCCATGCGCCGGGAGGAAAGCATTTCAGCGGGATTGGGAGGGCGCGGCCCGGTGGCCAGCACATGCAGTGAAGGCAGTTCCTGCAGTGGAGCAGCCAGCTCACGCTGAGTTTGCGGCTGCGCCAGCACGTTCGTCAGCCCTAGGCTGAGGTCAGACAGCGCGAACATGCGGTGCAAGCTTCCCCGCCGGAGGTCGGCATCCACCAGCAAAACCCGCTCATTGCGCTGGGCAAGCGTGATGGCCAGGTTGACCGCAGTCGTGGTCTTCCCCTCGCCGGGGAAAGCGCTGGTCACCACGATCACCCGCGGCGGATTGTCGATTGACGACAGCAGCAGCGAGCTGCGCAAGCCGCGGTAAGCCTCGGCGCTATGGGATTGCGGATCTCCTAACGCGATAAGCAACGGCGCAGTTCGGAGGGCCTGGGAAGCGGCCGGCTTTCCATCGCTCATGCGCTTTGCAGCGCCCGCCTTAATATGCGGAATGGCCGCTAGCGAGGGCAGAGTTGAAACGGTTTCAAATTCTTCCGACGTCTGCATGCGGTCATCGATCGATTCCATGAGAAACGCTAACACGCATCCGCAAAGGAACCCGCCCAACAGCCCCAGCCCCAAACTCAACCGCTTTCTCGGCGCCACAGGCAAGAAAGGAACCTGGGCGCTGTCGATAACCGCGATGTTCGCCGCCGATAACCCCGCCGTGACGCTCGCTTCCTGCAGTGTCAGTTGCAATGTATCGTAAAGCTGACGACTTAGCTCAGCTTGGTTATTGAGAATTGCAAATTGAGCTATGCCTGCGTTCAGGCGGTAGGCGGCGTCTTCCTCCGCTTGTAGGCGCTTCTGCAAGGCATTTTCCACGCCTAGCGCGCTTCTGTATTCGGCCTGAACTTGAAGCCGCGCCAGTTTCACCTGATTGTTGATTTGCGCCTGCACATTTTGAATTTCGACTTTAAGCTGCTGCATCTGAGGATAGTTTTTGCCGAAACGCGAGGCCAATTCTGCACGTTGTGTCTGCAGAGTACTCAGTTGCGTAACCAGTGTGCCCAAAGCCGGATTGTCGCTCATCAGCGCCTTTAGGTTGGGGTTCAGAGAATCGAACTCGTGCATCCGCGCTTCGGCCGAGATCCGGTTGGCTTCGGCGCTTTCCAAATCGCCGCTAATTAGTCCCAACGTTTGAATGGTGAGATTCGTATTCTGGTCGGTGCCCACGATGTTGTGGGTTCGTTCGTAGTCGGCAAGCTGGTGCTGCGCATCCGCGGCTTGCTGCTTGAGCCCCCCCAACTGCTTTTGCAGCCAATCAGAGACCTGCGCGCTGCGATCATATTTCAATCGCAAAACCTCATTGGAATAGGTTGCCAGCAGTTGATTGACGACCGCGGCTGCCAGCTTTGGATCGGTATTGCGGTAGCGAACCTCGACAACGTTGGTGTTCTGAATAAGAGCGACGCTCAATCCATCGCGGATGAAATTAATCATGGTGCGGCGTTCCGGCTCTGTAATTGGGCCTAAGAGCACCGGCGCTCGGACCGGCTTCCCCTTGTTAGTTGAGGCGAGGATCCTGCTGAGAAGGTTGAGCCTCAGCGCGGTCCGAAACAGCACCGAGTTACTCTGCAGAATCTGTATCTCAGTTTGCAGGTCGTTGCTGTTTTGCTGGCTTTGTCCTCCGGTGGCGGCATTCGCTAAACTCTGCATGTTTTGCAGCACCATGTTCGAGGAATTGCTCGGCTCGATGTCAATCCGCGCCATGCTTTCGTACACCGGCCGAGTATGGTAGGCGTAGTAAGCCGCTCCCGCCAGGCAAAGTATGGTGACGATCAGCACGGTGTAGCGCCGCTTAATGAGCACGCGCCACACATCCATCAGCGAACGTTGCTGTTCGGAAGGAACAAACGATGCCCCGCTGTGAGCCGCGGGTTCGGTTGGCGGCTCGGGCTGTGGTTCAACGGACATTTATACTCCTGAATTTCTTGGCGTTAGTTTGGACTGCGGGCAACTCGCGCAGATTTGAATCATGCGTTAAACCCATGCGGGCTGGCCTCGCCTTCCTGCGCGCCGCAGTTAAAGAGACGATGAAGAGGCTACGCAGTATTGCAAAAGGTCTCCATCACCATTCTCCCCCAACGTCTGGTCCAGGGAGTCCTCTGCGTGGCGAGAAGCGGAAAACTACTCCAATCCCGGCCATGAGTCGCTGCCGCAAGCCATTGAGTCATGGGAACGCCAAAACCAGACTTGGGCCTTTGAATCACAACTGCGGGAAGCGGTTTGGCGGGCGCGTGCGCCAACATGCTCTTACCCGCGCCGCCAACAAAAGCGGGGTGACAATGCTTGAGCTCACCGAGTAATGCGGCATCCGTCAAGGGTGTGCGCAGTTCCAGCGAATGCGCCATGCTGGCCCAATCGCTGTCGCGCAGAAGCTGGTTTCGCAAGTAGAGGCTGGAATCCAGCAGGCATACTGCCCCTTGGCTATTCACAGCGCCAGATTTGCTCATCCCCGGAGGCGAGCCGGCCAGGCGCGCCAGCCCTTCCTCCGCTTGCTCGGCGTCCATCAGTGCCGGCAACTCTTCCGGCAAGAACAGGCCCCGCCTCATGAAGTACGCTCCCTCAATCGAATTTGCAAAACGAAGCATCCCCTTCAGCTTGGGATGAGCGTGCTGTTTGGCGAGATAGGTCAATGGCCTCGCCAGCAAGGCGCGCGCGCCGGGGATGGCGGCAATAGACTTCCCTAAAAATGCCTCGCGGGGGACGCTCCGGACCAGAGAGTAGCCGTAAAAAAGCTCGTCGCCGCCCACCCCGGACAAGACCACCTTGTATCCCCGCTCGGCCGCTGCTTTGCTGGCAAACCATGTATTCACACCGTCGATTGAAGGCTGATCCATCGCGTCCAGAATCAAGGGAAGATCGTTTTCAAATTCTTCCCTAGCGACGTAGCGCACATGGTGCGGCAACTCGTAGTGCTTGGCCACTAAGGCGGCAACGGGCGCCTCATCCTCTTGCAAGGAACGAAACTCGCCGAAGGCCACCGTGATGCCTTCGACTTTGGCGCCCAGCTCCGCGGCTAGCCCGGCAATCACTCCCGAATCGATGCCTCCTGATAGGAACACACTTACCGGCACGTCGGAGACCAGATGCGCACGCACGGAGTCGCGAACGGATTCCCGCACCCGCTCTTCCACCCCAGGCAAAGAAGACCGCTCGGCTGGCGCACGCCAGTTCTCACGGATGTCATTCCAGCAGACCGGCGCTTCCGCCACCCCGTTACGAACCCGCATCCAATGGCCGGCCGGCAGCGCCAGGACGCCCTTGTAAAGCGTCCATGGCTCCGGCACGCTGCCCCACAGATAGAAGCCTGTCAAGCCCGCAGGCTCCAGTGCGGGGGAGATGCATCCCGAAGCGAGAAGGGCTTTCACTTGCGAGGCGAAGAACAGGCCATCAGCGGCTTGTGCATAGTAAAGAGGCTTAATGCCGTAGGGATCGCGGGCCAAAAACAATTCGTGGGCCACGGAATCCCATATGGCAAAGGCAAACATCCCTCTCAGCTTGGGCAGCATATTGGCGCCCGACTGCGCAAACAACTGGAGCAGGACTTCCGTGTCCGATGTGGTGCGGAATGCGTGGCCCGCGGCTTCAAGCTCGGAGCGCAGCGCGCGAAAGTTATAGATCTCACCGTTGAAAACGATTGCGTAACGCCCGTCGCCGGACAACATAGGCTGGTTCGAACGCCGGTCCAGATCGAGAATGGCCAGGCGGCGATGGGTCAGCGCAATGCCTGGCCCCGTCCATATCCCTTCAGCATCCGGCCCGCGCAGCCTCATGCGCGCGGCCATCAACCGCATCGCATCGACATGTGGCGCATCCATCCCGGTCCTGGCGGCGCAAAAGCCGGCTATTCCGCACATGTAACCTCCTTGCGCTGATTGAGCCTTACTGACCGCGCGGCTGACCGCCAAGCGGCATGGCAGCAAAGGTTCTGAGGATGACCGCTGCCGTCCGGCGCATCTCATACCGTTCTTTGAAACAGGTCCGTGCACGCGCCGCCATTGCCTGGCGTTCCGCGGCCGGCATTTCAAACCAGCGGCGCAACAGGCGCGCCGCGCCTTCAAGCGTGTCGTCTTCCACCAACCCCACACCGTCGTCTTTGATCTCCCGCCAAATGTTCACCTGGTTGCTGATGAGCACCGGGCGGCCCACGGCCAGGGCTTCCACCACGGAGATGCCGAAATTTTCCTGGTGAGAGGGCAAGATAAAGGCATCGCAGGCCCGCAGCGCGCCCCATTTGCTGTTGCCCCGGATCATGCCCGGCCAGTGCACGCGGCCGGCAATCCCCAGTTCCCCGGCCCGGCTCATGAGCTTGGCCTGCATTCCCACTTGGTCTGGGCCGGCGATCACAAGATCGATCGCCGGAGCGGCATCCGAGAGTTGCGCAAATGCCTCCAACAGCAGGTCGCAGCCTTTCTTTTCATGGATGCGGCCCAGAAACAGAAGATAACGGCGCCCGGCTAAGGCCGGCAGTTGCCGGTGGAACTCTTCAACTTGGCTGGCCGGATCGCCTCCTTCACCCTCGGGATCGACGATCCCGTACGGCACCACTACCCCGTTCCACCGGCTGGGGCGAAAGCTCGATTGGGCCAGTTCCTGCTCGGTCTTGCTGGTAAAGAAGACCGCCCTTGCAGCGCGGAGAACCGCATGTTGCACAGGCCAGTAGCACCTCTTCTTGAGGTGCTTCAACGCATATTCCCGGTTGAACCACGGGTCCAGCGCGCCGTGGACAAACACTCCGTAGGGCTTTCCTGCCCGGCGGGCCGCGGCGCGAACCGCGATGCCCGGAAACGTCCATATCCCGTTCATGATTAAGGCATCGAAACGGCTTGCATTCTCATGCAGCCAGCGCCACAGACGCGGCGAAAATGCGTACCGGCCCAAAATCCTCTGGCCCAACGCATGAACCGGACACCGAATACCGTTCAGGAAGGGTTCGCCGGGCTGGTCCAGGCATGCAACCTCAACCTCTGCGCCGGCCTCGCGATAAGCATGGACGAGCTGGCGCACGGCCTCAGGCGGCCCGCCGTCGGCCGGCGAAAGGCTAGCGATAACATGCAGAATACGCATGATGAGACGCGCAGCCGGTAGCGGGCCGCCGGACAGTCAACCGTAATACTCCTTGCGGCAAATCGCGCTCAACTTGAAGGCGCGCCGGCAATCTGGGCAGCGGCCGTAGAAAATGCCGGCTCCGGCGTCAATACGTCGAGCCAAAACTTGGTGTAGACGCGAATCGCTTCCTTGCTATCCGAATAGGGCGCAGGAGCTCCGGCGATCAGCTTGGAAAACTCAGGATGCACCATGACCGTTGAAGCCAGCGCGGCCGTAACCAAAGATGAATCCAGATTGCGCAGCTTGCCGCTGGCGATGTTTCTTGCTAAATAGCCGTTGACGGTGGAAAACATGGGCGAGAGATACTCATAGCACACCGCTGCCGCTTTCCAGTGCAGCTCGATAAAAGCCACCGCGATCAGGCGCAACAACTCCGGTTTGAGAATCGCGGTATCCACCAACTGCGCGAGAATCTGCGGCAACACCACCTCCGGGCTGGCGCTTTCCGCAATCCCCTCCAGCAGATCCCGGCGCAGTTCCAACCCGCTCAAGCGCGAGCGCAGAGCAGCCCAGAACAGGTCTTCTTTATGATCGAAATACCGGAAGAGCGTATTCTCGCTAATCTCCGCGATACGGGCAATCTCGCGAGTGCTGGTTCCGTGATAGCCCTGGCGCGCGAACAGTTGGGCCGCCGCATGCACAATCTTATTTAGCTGATCGGAGTTCTTGGATGAGAATGTCATGTTTTACACCCCTAAGGCAACCGCAGCGGACCCCTGGAGGAAACCCATCGTCTGGGCCGCCATTTCCTGCGCCGTGCCGGTTCTTTGGCGCCGGTTTTGTAGAAAAGGTTATCGGTAAAATTCCGGCTTCACCTCTGCGC